>JAGWTB010000054.1 GCA_028869175.1 Sphingomonadales bacterium | reverse complement strand
GGCAACTTCGGCAACATCGATGGCGATAACGCCGCCGCCTATCGCTACACCGAAGCCCGGCTGACCAAGACCGCCATGCAACTGATGGCCGGGCTGGATGAAGGTACTGTCGAGTTTCACCCGACTTACAACGGCGAAGAGGAAGAACCGGAAATCTTCCCCGGCCTGTTTCCCAATCTGCTGGCCAATGGCTCCAGCGGCATTGCCGTGGGCATGGCGACCTCGATCCCCAGCCACAACGTAGCCGAAGTGATCGATGCGACGCTGCTGCTGATCGACAATCCGCATGTCGAACACGCCCAGATCATGGAGGTATTCCACGGACCGGACTTCGCCACCGGCGGGGTGGTGGTCGATAGCCCGGCGGCGATTTCGGCGGCCTACGAAAGTGGCAAGGGCGCGATCCGCGTGCGCTGCCGGTTTTCTACCGGGCGGCAGGATAACGGCAGCTGGGAAGAGAGCGGGATCGAACGGCTGGGCAGCGGGCAGTGGCAGCTGGTCGTCTCCGAAATCCCCTACATGGTGCAGAAGGGCAAGCTGATCGAGCAGATCGCTCAGCTGATCGCCGACAAGAAGCTGCCCATCCTCGAAGACATCCGCGACGAAAGCGACGAGCAGATCCGCCTCGTGCTGGTGCCCAAGAGCCGCAATGTCGATCCGGAACTGCTCAAGGAAAGCCTCTACAAGCTCAGCGATCTCGAAAGCCGCTTCAGCCTCAACCTCAACGTGCTCGACGCGACGCGCACGCCGGGGGTGATGGGGATCAAGCTGCTGCTGCAGGAATGGGTGATCGCGCAGATCGACATCCTGCTGCGCCGCAGCCAGCACCGGCTCGACAAGATCGCTGGCCGGCTGGAGCTGCTCGAAGGCTACATCATTGCCTACCTCAACCTTGACCGGATCATCGAGATCATCCGCACCGAGGATGAACCCAAGGTGCTGATGATGGCCGAATTCCTGCTGACCGACCGGCAGGCAGAAGCGATCCTCAACATGCGGCTGCGCAGCTTGCGCAAGCTGGAGGAAATGGAACTACGGCGCGAGCGCGACGACCTGCTGGCCGAACAGGAAGAACTGCAGAAACTGCTCGACAGCCCGGCGCGCCAGCGCACCCGGCTCAAGCGCGATCTCGCCAGCCTGCGCAAGGACTATGCCGAGGATACCCTGCTCGGCCGCCGCCGCACCACCATCGCCGAAGCCGCGCCGACGCGCGAATTCAACATGGACGCGATGATCGAGAAGGCGCCGGTGACAGTGATCCTTTCGGCCAAGGGCTGGATTCGCGGGGCGAGCGGGCACGAGGCGCTCGACAAGGATTTCAAGTTCAAGGAAGGCGATGGCCCCGCCTTTGCCTTCCACGCGCAGACCACCGACAAGCTGCTGATCGCCTGCGACAACGGGCGGTTCTACACCCTGGGTGCGGACAAGCTGCCCTCGGCGCGCGGCTTTGGCGAACCGATCCGCACCATGGTCGATATCGATGCGGCGACCCAGATCGTTGCCGTCAACATCTATCGCCCCAAGCTGCAACTGCTGCTCGCGTCCAATGTCGGGCGCGGCTTCGTCGCCGAGGCGGACGAACTGCTGGCGGAAACTCGCAAGGGGCGCGGCGTGATGACGACCAAGCCAGGCGTGCGGCTGGCGCTGGTGCGCGAAGTCGCGCCGGAGCATGACCACGTCGCCGTGGTGGGCGACAATCGCAAGCTGGTGATCTTCGCGCTGTCCGAAATGCCGGTGCTCGCCAAGGGGCAGGGCGTCACCCTCCAGCGATACCGCGACGGCGGGCTGGCGGACGCGATCACGCTGAAACTGGAAGACGGGCTCAGCTGGGCAATGGGCGGCGACACCGGGCGCACGCGGACTGAAAAGGACGTGACGCTGTGGAAGGTAGCGCGCGGCGCCGCAGGCCGGATGCCGCCGACGGGGTTCCCACGGGATAACAAGTTCTGATTGCCAGCGCGCGCGCACTGTAGAAGGATCGCCGCATGGCTAACATGCGGAAATCGGCTGCGCTGGCGGGCTTGGGTCTGATCATGGCGGGTGCGGCCACGCCGGCACTGGCCTGCTCGCCGGTCAACACCGTGTTTTCAGACGAAATGGTGCGCCAGAGCGCCCGCAACGCCGTGCGCGAGGCGCGGGCCATCGTCGACGTGCAGGTGGTGCGGGTGGTCCCGCCCGACGCGCGCGGCAACGGCGGCTATACCCGGATGCGGGTTGTTCGCATGTGGAAAGGACCTGTCGGCCCGGTGATCGATGTCGCGGCGAACAGCACCTGCGACATCGCCTACTGGCAGCCGCGCGGTTTCTACCGCCTGCTGCTCGACGGCGGCCCGGCGCGCTACAGCGCCAGCATCATGCGCAACGGGCATGGCGGCGGCGATCCCAGGGTGTTCGACCGGATGGTCGACAGCCTGCTCGGCGCGCCGCGCCCGCTGCATTACGGGGCTGCGGGTGTCATGGTCACGCCGCCCCGGCTGCCGCGCTGAACGCCGCGCCGGCGGTCAGGTAGCGGGCAGGTATTCGGCCAGCATCGCGGCCACGCGGTCTTCGCCGGGGAAGCCCTCGGCGATCCAGCGTGTTTCCACCGCCTGCAAGATCCGGGCGATGTCCGGCCCGGAGGCGATCCCGGCGGCGAGAATCTGGCCGCCCTTAAGCGGGAAGCAGGGGATGTCCCAGCCCTCCAGCGGGGCGATGCTTTCGCCGCACAGCAGCAATCGGTCGGTGGCGGCTTCACGTCCGAGACGGTAGGCCAGCGCGCGGGCGTCAGAGGCGGCAGACGCGGCAGACGCCACAATCGTCCGCCCTGCCGCCGTCACCAGCCGCTTCTTCTGCGCGCCCGACAGGCGGAAGCGCGCGGCGACCTTCTCCGCCGCCGTGACGTCTGCCGGCAGCAGCGCGGCGAGCCGGCGCAATGGATCAGCCGATACACCTTGCCGTCGCTCCTCCGCCACCAGCCGGGCGAGGGCGGCAACGTCCGCCTCGGGCAGCACCTGCGTCAGCACGCCCAGTTCGGCCATCCGCGCCACGGTGGGGGCAGGGTTTGGCAGGCCAAGGAGGTTCATGGTCTCCATGCCGATCCGCTCGCGCGACAGGCCCTTCAGCGTCGCGGCGAGTTCGGTGCAGGCTGTTTCAGCTTCAGTATCAGCGGGTTGTGAGCCAAACCTCGCCTGAAAACGGAAGTAGCGCAGCACGCGCAAATGATCCTCGCGGATGCGTTGCCGGGCATCGCCGATGAAGCGGATGCAGCGGCGGGCAAGGTCATCACGGCCGCCGAACCAGTCAAACAGCTCGCCGGTAATCGGATCGGCGTAGAGCGCGTTGATGGTGAAATCGCGCCGGGCGGCATCCTCGCGCCAGTCGGTGGCGAAGGCGACGGTGGCGCGGCGTCCATCGGTGCTGACGTCGCGGCGCAGTGTGGTGATTTCCACCGGGCCATCGCTGAGCAGGGCGGTCACCGTGCCGTGCTCGATCCCCGTAGGCACGGTGCGGATGCCAGCGTCCTTGAGCCGCGCGATCACCTCTTGCGGCACCAGCGGCGTCGCCAGATCGATGTCCTTGACCGCGATGCCAAGCAAAGTGTCGCGCACCGCCCCGCCGACGTAGCGCGCCTGCTGCCGCCCGCCCAGCGCGCTGACCAGCGCGGCGAGGTCAGCCCGCTTCGTCCATTCTGCGGCGGGGAGGCGGTCAGTCATGCCACTGCAACCGGCGGGAGAGATTGACCAGCAGTGCCGCCGTCACGCCCCAGATGCAATGCTCGCGCCACTGGATCTGGTAATAGGCGCGCATCGCGTTTTCCCATTCGACGAACTGCAGATCGTGGTTGGCGGGATCGAGGACGAAAGAGGCCGGAGCCTCGAACCACTGGGCGACTTCGGTGGGGTTGGGATTGATCTCGATGTCGGGCGGTACCACGGCCAGAACCGGGGTGATCTCGTAGCCCGAATGCGTCTTGTAGACATCGCCTGCGCCGATCACGCGCACGTCGCGTTCACGGATGCCCAGTTCCTCCCATGCCTCGCGCAGGGCGGCTTCCTCGGGGCTTTCGCCCGCGTCGATCTTGCCGCCGGGGAAGGCGATCTGCCCGGGATGGGCGCGCATGTTGGAGGGGCGGTGGAGCAGGAGAAATCCGGGGTCATCCTGGCGATCGGTGATGGCGGCGAGTACGGCGGCCGGGCGGAATTCGGTGATGCCTTCCAGCCGCTGGTCGCCGAACAGCACCGGCGGCTCGCCGGCATGGCCTGCACGGTGCAGCGCGCTCACCCGATCGAACAGCGCGCTCATGCCGGCACCAGCGCGAAAGTCTCGCCCCGGCTGGCGACCGCGAGATTGCTGCCTTCCAGCGCAATTTCCACAAGTTGCGCGTAAGTGCTGCGATTCAGTCTGGCCTCGCAACCATGCCGCACACCCAGGTAGAGCGCGGGTGTTTCCGCATCGCCCCGCGCGGCTATGCGATGATTGGCATCAGCGATCACAAGATCGTCCGTGTTGAGCCGGAAG
The DNA here is from genome assembly GCA_028869175.1 of Sphingomonadales bacterium. Lineage (GTDB taxonomy): Bacteria > Pseudomonadota > Alphaproteobacteria > Sphingomonadales > Sphingomonadaceae > Novosphingobium. Next base: position 13,992 of record JAGWTB010000054.1, on the reverse strand, counting down.
GCGAGGGCATCGGCTTCACGCTTCACGTCGATGGCAACAAAGGCCGCGTCCTCAACCGCGATGGCCAGCCGTTCCTGCGGTGTCACCAGCCAGTGCTGGCCGTCATCGTCGCGCATCAGCAGGCTGGCGAAGGCCCGCACCATGGCCGGGCGGGTGATCGGGCTGCCTTCATGGAACCAGCGACCATCGGCCTTGATCAGCATGTGGCTTTCGCTGGTCCTGGCGGGCGACCACTGGTCCACCGGCGGCAGTTTGCGCGCGGCGACGAGATCGGCAATCTCGGCAAGCGACAGCGCGGCCAGTTCCGGGGGAGGTTCGTAAGGCATCGAAACGGCGATGCCAGATCACGTCACCTGCGCCAAGGCCCCAGCATGCCTTCGCGGGGGAGCACGCCGGGGTTGTCGCAGCGGGCGAGCAAGCGGCGCTGCTCATAGGGGCCGGGCAGCTGCCAGCCGCCGGTGTGTTCGTTCGAGAAGCCCCAGAAGCGCCCGTAGTATTCGGGATCGCCGATCATCACTTGCGGCAAGGGAGCTTCCGGGCTGAGCGACGATATGCTCGCGGTCATCAGCGCCTTGCCATAACCGCGCGCCTGATGTTCGGGCAGCACGGCTACCGGGCCGACCATGATCATCGGATGCGGCCGCCCCGCAGGGTCGGTCAGCGCCACCGGCCAGCACTGGATCGTGCCGACGAGATCATCCGCTTCATCGATGGCGGCGAAGCTCAGCGCGGGCAGGGCCTCCATGCCTTCGCGCACCTTGTAGGCAGTGCGCTGGCGGCGTTCCGGCTCGAAGGCGCGGTCGAGCAGGGCTTCGACGAGCGCGGGATCGACGTCCGACAGGGGGATCAGCGTGGCCATAGGCGCGGGCCGATAGGGCAGGGGGGCAGGGCTGGCAATGAAAAGGTGCGCGCCGGCGAAACGTGTGCACAGCAGTGGCTTGCACCTTGCTGCCAGCGGGCACGGCAGGCAGATGATCCGGCATGAGCGATCTTCTCCTGCGCGGGCCGCTTGGCCTGGTCATCGGCGTCGATGAGGTCGGGCGCGGTCCGCTGGCCGGGCCGGTGATTGCCGCCGCTGTGGTGCTTGGCCGCGATGCGCCTGCCGGGCTGGACGATTCCAAGAAACTTTCGGCCAAGCGCCGCGCGGTGTTGGAAGCAGGCATCAGGCAAAGCTGCCGGTGGGCATTAGGGGTGGTCGAGGCTGACGAGATCGACCGCATCAACATCTTCGCCGCGACAATGAAAGCGATGACGCTCGCCGTTGCCAGCCTCTGCGAAGGCCTGGGCGAAGCGCCGGGAGAAGTGCTGATCGATGGCAACATGACGCCGCAGGGCCGTGTGCCGGCTTGGCGCTGGCCGGCACGGGCGATTGTCGGCGGTGACGGCATCGACCCCTGCATCTCCGCCGCCTCGATCATCGCCAAGCAGCATCGCGACCGGGTGATGTGCCAATGGGCGGAGCGCTATCCCCACTATGGCTGGGAACGCAATGCCGGCTACGGCACGCGAGAACACCTGGAAGCGCTCCGCCGCCACGGCCCGGCATCGATCCACCGCCGCAGCTTCGCGCCGGTGGCGAAACTGGACTTGCTCGACTAACGGCATTGCGCGGGCTTCGGCTGGCTCAGCCGAGCGACGCCCGCGCGCAAATGGAGCACCCGGATGAATGGATTCACCGCCGCCGATGTCCCCGACCAGCACGGGCGCACCTTTGTCGTCACCGGATCGAATACCGGCATCGGCTTCGGCGCCGCTACCACGCTCGCCGGCAAGGGCGCGCGAGTGGTGCTGGCCTGTCGCAGCGAAGCCAGGGCGCGCGAGGCCATGGCGCAGATCGGGCAGGCCGTGCCGGATGCAAAGCTCGCTTTCGTCCCGCTGGATCAGGCTGACATCGCCTCGGTACGCCGCGCGGCGGACATGCTGGGGGATGAGCCGCGCATCGATGGGCTGATCAACAACGCCGGGGTCATGTTTCCGCCACTGGAACGCACCGTGCAGGGCTATGAGCCGCAGTTCGGCATCAATCACCTTGGGACGTTTGCGCTTACCGGGTTGCTGCTGCCGAAACTGGCCGAAACACCTGGTTCACGCGTGGTGGTTACCGCCAGCCTTGCGCATCGGCGCGGCAATCTCGATTTCGACGATCTCAAGGCGGAGCGCAGCTACAATCGCGGCCAGCGCTATTCCGCCAGCAAACTGGCCAATATGTTGTTCTTCTTCGAACTGGACCGCCGCCTGCGCGCGGCGGGATCGCCGGTCATGGCAGTGGGCTGCCATCCCGGCGTCGCCATGACCGAACTGATGCGACATCTGCCGGGACCACTGCGGCTGCTCACCCCGCTCGCGCGTCCGTTCTTCAACGCACCCGAGGCGGGAGCCTGGCCCGCGCTGCAGGCGGCGACCGACCCGGCGGCCTTGCCGGGCGGCTTCTATGGCCCGACTCGTTTCAAGGAAATGCGCGGGCCGTCCGGCCCGGCCTGGCGCACCCAGCGCTCGCAGCGCACCGACCTGTCGGAACGGCTGTGGGAAGTCTCGATCGCGGCGACAGGCGTTGATCCCGGGCTGGCCCCGGCGAGTTGACCCGTCGTCCCGGGCTCGACCCGGGACCGCTGGCCTCATCAGACAGACGCTCCATCGACGAGGCCAGCGGTCCCGGCATTCGCCGGGATGACGAAATTATTTTCGCTGACGAGTCCACTGCGCCACACCACTACATATCGAGTCTCCTGCCACCGGGTGGACTCTACATGCTGTGCCGGACTCGTTCCGTTCTACCGGCGTTGACGATCTGTTAACCATGAATCTCTAGGATTCCCGGCGAGTCGCAGCTTGACGCGGACTCGTGAAAGACTCACCCTAAGGGGCTACCAAAGGGGGTTCCGGGCAGTTTATGGTACAGCTTCTGACGAAGGAACGGACGCGCGCGCGGGCCGCAGCCAAGGATTTGCGCGGCGAATTGCCGCTTGGGCGCATCCTCGATGGCGATTGCATCGAAGCCATGCGCAGCCTGCCTTCAGCCTCGGTGGACATGATTTTCGCCGATCCGCCCTACAACCTCCAGCTTGGCGGCGATCTCAGCCGGCCTGACGGCAGCCATGTCGATGCGGTGACCGACCACTGGGACCAGTTTGACAGCTTCGCCGCCTATGACGCCTTTTCGCGCGCCTGGCTGACCGAGGCGCGCCGGGTGCTCAAGCCCAGCGGCTCGCTGTGGGTGATCGGATCGTACCACAACATCTTCCGGTTGGGCGCGATGCTGCAGGACATGGGGTTCTGGATCCTCAACGACATCGTCTGGCGCAAGGCCAATCCCATGCCCAATTTCAAGGGCACTCGCTTCACCAACGCGCACGAGACGCTGATCTGGTGTTCGACGGGGGAGAAGGCGAAGTACACCTTCAACTACCGCGCGATGAAGACGCTGAACGACGAATTGCAGATGCGGTCTGACTGGGTCCTGCCGATCTGCGGCGGACAGGAACGACTGAAGAAGGAGGGCCACAAGGTCCACCCCACCCAGAAGCCTGAAGCGCTGCTCTACCGCGTGATGCTGGCGACGACCAACAAGGGCGATGTCGTGCTCGATCCCTTCTTCGGCACCGGCACCACGGGGGCCGTAGCCAGGCGGCTGGGGCGCGAATGGATCGGCTGCGAGCGGGAAAGCCTGTACCGCGATGCCGCACTGGAGCGCATCGAACTGGCGCTGCCGCTCGATGAATCGGCGATCACCACGATGCAAAGCCCCAAGGCCGCGCCCAAGGTCGCCTTCGGCACGCTGGTAGAAACCGGCTGGATCGCGCCCGGCGCGCAGTTGTTTGACAAGAAGCGCCGGTTGCAGGCGCATGTCCGGGCCGACGGCTCGCTGCTGTCCGGCACCGAGAGCGGCTCTATCCACGGAGTCGGTGCCAAACTGCAAGGCGCGCCATCGTGCAACGGCTGGACGTTCTGGCACATCGAGCATGAAGGCGCGTTCAAGCCGATCGACGCACTGCGGCAGCTCTACCTGCTGGCGACGGAAGATTGACGGTTCTCCCGTCAAAGTTTCGGTGGTAGAATACCGCGATGGTCGAAAACGTCGAAAATCTGTTGCTTGAACACCTGAAGAAGATTCAGGCGGAGCAGTCGGCAGCGCGTGATCGTGATCGCGAACTGATGGTGCGGCTGGGGCAGATTGAAACCATGATTGCCCGGATCGGTCGCGACAATGCCCATGCGTTTGAAGAACAGATTGAGGATCGCCACTCGCTGGACGCGCTGAAAGACCGGGTTGAACGGATCGAGCGTCGGCTCGAAATCGGCAACTGATCGGCCGCAAGCTCCAAAACCTGATATGATCACTCACTACCTCCGGCCCATGGCGCTGGCTGAATCGCCGCAAAGCGAACACGGCGAAGCGATCCGGTTGGGCGGGGGCATGGTCTATGCCAGCCGGTTTGCGCTGGTCACCCGCGACGGCGGCAAGGTCACCGCAAGGCAGCGCTTTGGCACGCGTGAACTGGAAGCCGCGCTGCCCGGCCTGCCGGAAGATGTGGCCCTGCAATGGGAAAGCCTGAAGCGCAGCCCCGCGCCGCTGCAGTGCGGCTCACGGACTGTTCGGCTCGACCAGCCACAGATCATGGGCATCCTCAACGTCACGCCGGACAGTTTTTCGGATGGCGGCGAGTTCATGGACAATCCTGACGTGGCCCAAGCCCATGCGGCCGCGATGCTGGAGGCAGGCGCGGCGCTGATTGACGTCGGCGGGGAATCGACTCGCCCCGGCGCGGCGGCGGTCTGGGAAGGTGACGAGATCAAGCGCGTCGTGCCGGCGATCGAAAAGCTGGCGGCAGCAGGTGCGGCGATCAGCATCGACACCCGCCGCCCCGCCGTGATGGAAGCGGCTATCCGCGCGGGCGCACATATCATCAATGACGTTTCCGCCCTGCGCTTCGATCCGCGCAGCCTGGAATTCGCCGCCGCCAGCAGTGCACCCGTCGTGCTGATGCACGCACCGGGCACCGGCGAAGACCTGCACGATGGTGCGGCCTATGCCGACGTCGTGCTCGACGTGTTCGACTGGCTACGCGAACGGCGTGATGCTGCACTGGGTGTGGGGATAGCGCGCGACAAGATCGTGCTCGATCCGGGCATCGGCTTCGGCAAGTCGCTGGCGGACAACCTCGCGCTGATGAATGCCCTGCCGCTGTTCCACGCGCTGGGTCAGCCGCTGCTGGTCGGCGCCAGCCGCAAGCGCATGGTCGGTGCCTTGTCGAACGAGGCCCCGGCGCACAAGCGGCTGGGCGGTTCGCTGGCACTGGCGCTCAAGGCGCTCGATGCCGGGGTTCAGCTGGTGCGGGTGCATGATGTGCCCGAAACCGTCCAGGCCCTCCACATCTGGCGCGGCCTGCGCGATGCCGCGCTGACGGACTTCGGGCAGTTGCCTGCCTGACGCCTCGCCGGGATATTCCCGCTCAGGGGTGTTCGGCCAACAACATCCGTTCGTGTCGAGCGAAGTCGAGACACGCTGCTGAAGTGGCCGGGTGTCTCGACTTCGCTCGACACGAACGGACCATGGGGCCGCAACCCCGAAATGAAATAGCCCTGCGCTGCCTACGCCCGAAACCCGCAGTCCGTCACCAGTATGTCGCCGGTGATGGTCCATGCGGCGTCGGACAGCAGGAAGCCGATCTGCGCCGCCATGTCTTCCGGCTGGGCGACGCGTTCGGCGGTGCTGACCTGGGCGACCAGTGCGGCCATGGCCTTTTCAGGACTGCCATGTTCCTCGATCATCGCGCGGAACTGGGCAGTCTTGGTCCAGATCGGGGTTTCGACCCGGCCGGGCGCGACCGCGTTGATCCGGATGCCGTCGGCACTGTGCTCCAGCGCGGCGACCTTGGCGAGGTGGGCGATCGCGGCCTTGGTGGTGCCGTAGGCCGAAGTGTTCGCCAGCGGCTTGATCCCGGCGACCGAACTGGTCAGCACCACCGAACGCTCGCCGTTGCCCTTGACCATGGCGCGCAGACAAGCGCGCAGGGCGAGGAAGGCACCGTCGAGGTTGACCGCCTGCATCCGCCGCCACTGGGCGAAATCCTGCGTCACGATGGGGCAACCATCGGCGATGCCGGCATTGATGATCGCGTGGTCCAGCCGGCCAAGGCCCGCTTCGATGCCGTTCCAGAACGCCTCGTCGGCCACGTCGCCGACATGGCGGCGCGCCGGGCAGGGCAATTCGAGCGCGGCGAGGCCATCGGAGTCGATGTCAACCAGCACCAGTTCACCGATGCCGCGCTCCGCCAGCCAGCGCGCGCAGGCTGCGCCGATGCCCGATGCCGCGCCGGTGATCAGCGCGATACGACCGGAAAATGCGCTCATGGCCGGACCTCTTCCGCATTGCCGCGCAGCAGCCGTATGGCGGCAAAGCCAAGCATGGCGGTGCCGGCGAGCAGCGCTGCCCACAGCGCGGCGCGCGTGCCGGTGAAGGGATTGCCGGGCGCTGCGGGTGCGACAGCCAGCGCGGGCGGGGCCGAATCCGACTTTGCCGTCGCCAGTGGCAGGCCGTCCGGCGCGGGGCCATCGTCGGGGGCTACTTCCTGTCGGGCCAGCCAAACCTCGGTCGCGGCCTTGTTGCCGGCGGCGAGGGTATAGGGCGGTGCCCCGTTGAACGCCGCCAGCAGCGTGACCGGGGCATAGAGCAGTTCAAGCCGGGGCGTTGCGGAAAAGCCCGAGGTGCGTTTGTCCGCCTCCAGCCGGAAACTGACGAAGGCGCTGCCACTGGTGTCGATCAGGTTGCCCCCGGCGCGCGCATCCTGCCGTACGGTGCCGGCCCCCAGCAGCGTCCAGGGCTGCTCGCGATTGTTGCGGCCATAGAGCTGCACGGGCAGGATTCCGTCCGGTGCCGCTTCCGTGACGCGGATCGCCGCCGGCGGCGTGCCGGCGGGCAAATCGAAGCGCAGTTCATGCGGTGTGTCGAGCGCCGCGCCGCTGGTGGCAATGGCAATGCGCGGGACAGGCGCGGCGGTTGCGGTGGTCACTTGAGCCGAACGGATCGTCACCCCGGCCTCGCCGCTCCAACTGATCCGCAGGTAGCGCCCCTTGAGGGGCTGGCCGGGCAAGTCGATGCGGTCCGGGCCGAGCGGCGCGACGGCGTCGGCCGGGTGGAACAGCACCTTGTCGGCCAGGAAGGTCCAGTCCTTGAGATTGTCGCTAGCCTCTGCAGTGAAGGTAACCGGCTGGCCGGCGGGGAGGTCCGCATCGAGCGTGACCGCCACCACGGGCTGTTCCAGCACGCGCGTGTCAAGCAGGGCGGCGAGCGTGACCTGCGCCGTGCCGCTGAGCGCCGATCCCTGGGCATCGACCAGCACGCCGGCGCCATTGGCGATGCGGATCGTCACGTCGGGGGTGTGGAGGGCGTTGTCAGCCGGGCCGGAGACGGCATAGGTCGGCACGGGCAGGGTCTGGCGGGTTTCGGCCTCGGCGGCGGAGAGGCGCGCCAATGGCAGCATCCGCCCGCGCCCGTCAAACACGCGCAGGTCTGCGCCGTCAGCCCGTTGCAGCGCGACGAGTGCCTGGGCCGGCAACACGATCCGCTGCGCGCCATCACCCTTGGCTGGTTCGATCGGCAGGCGCAGCGCGTAGGAATCCGGCCTGGCAGGATCGCCCGCAGGTGCCGCCTTGTCGCAACCCGTGATGAGCAGGGCGAGCGCGGGTGCCAGCGCACGGAAGCAACGGGATGTCATGCAGGTTTTCCTTGTTCGCCGGTATCCTTGCGCGGCGGCAAGGGCACGAAATAGCCGATCACCAACATCAACGCACCAACCCCGATAAAGGTGACGATGCGTTCCCAGCTTTGCGCACGGGACATGTCGATCAGCAGCAGCTTGGCGACGACCACTACCAGCAGGCCGGCGCCGATCAGCCAGGCCACCCGTCGCGCGTGGCGGTGGGCGAAGATCATCAGCCCCATGGCAAGCAGCGTCCACAGGATCGCAAGGCCCGTCTGCACTACCGGGCTGTCACCAAAGGCGCTGGCAGACCATTCGACGCCAAGCCAGTGGTGCGCCACCCGCAGCCAGATCGAATTGACCATGGCAAAGGCCAGCAGACCGCCGGCAATCAAGGCCGGGCGACCGGCGAGCATTTCGCCCGCCGCCGTCGGCTGCGCCGCGCTGACGGCCATGCGCCGCCACAGTTCGAGCGCGACGAGCGCCAGACCGAGCGCGAGGTCTACCGGATTGAGCAGTGGGATGTAGGGCAGCGGATCGGTCACCCCTTCAGCAAACAGCTCCGTGCCGAGCGCGCCGAGAAAAACGATCAGCGCCAGGGGCAAGGCCGCTACCCACCAGTAGGCACGCGCCTGCGGATGGAGCGGCCAGCCCAGTCCGGAGGTGTCCACCAGCGGTGCGGCACGTCCGGCCCAGCGGGTAAGGCCCATCAGCACGGCCACCGCGCTGACGAGGAAGATCACGCCTGACCACGATGTGTCCCACAGCGCCGCCCGGTCAATGCCCAGGTAGAGACCATCGGCAAGCATGGCGGTGACCAGCCAGACGCCGCCCGCGTGCATGGCGAAATTCCAGCTCTGCACTTGCCGGCTGGGTTCCGCGCGGTCGCTCCGGCGGAGCAGGGCGAAGTGGCCGGCGAGCGCGAGTGCCCAGGCGATCCAGTCAGGGGTGTAGAGCACGCGGTGCCCGTCGATGGCCTGCACCAGAAACACCAGCGCGAGCAGTGGCAGGCTGGCGCGGGCCGGCCAGGTTGCCACCGGCCAGTGCTGCTTGCGCCCGAACCAGTCGGCAAAAGCCATCGCGGCAAGGACCAGCAGCATGATGACCAGTGGCTGCAGGTGGCTGTCGATGGCGGGCAGGGGCCAGCCGTCCGCCGTGGCGGCAGGCAGGTGGCGCGTCGCCTCCTGCGCCAGTCCCAGACAGACGGAGGCGAAGCCGGCGAGAAAGGCCGGCGGTGAAAGCAACCGCTCGGCGCTGGCATAGGCCTGCGCCAGATGCGATCCACTGTGCGGCAGCTCGCGCCGCAGCACCCAGGCGGTGAACAGCAGCGGCAGGGCGATCAGCATCGGTCCGAAGAAGCCGTGGTTGGCTATCGGCATGGCCGAGATGTTCATGCCCGCCGATTGCAGCATCAACAGCGCCGCGACGCCCTGCAGCACCAGCCCGAACAGGCGCGGCATCCAGCGGGCTTGCCGCGCACCGACCCAGAATGCGCCCGCGCCCTCCAGCGCCCAGGCGGCGGAAGTCCACCGCACGTCGAGCGCTAGCGGCACTGCCAGCGTCACGAAACCGATGCCGATGGCCAGCAGGCATTCGTTGAGCAGCCGCATCTCGCCGCGCCGCTGGCGCATCGTGAATGCCGCCACCCCGACGTAGACCGCGCCGAATGCCAGGGCGGCAAAGGCCGTGCCGAAGCGAATGTGGTGGACGAGGCCAGCCTCCAGCCCGAAGCCTGCCACCGCCGGGCCGAACAACAGCGTGGAATCGACTGCATTGCCCAGCTTGCCCGGCGTGTTGTGGGCATAGAACACGGCGGCGGCGAGGTAGATTGCCACCGACAGGCCAAGGAATATCTGGCAGGCGAGGTAATGCTGCGGCTGGTAGGTGGTCATGCCCCACAGTGTCGCCATGCCGAATGTGGCGAAGAATCCCAGCAGGTTGAGCGAGCGCCACGCCCGTTTCCAGGCGATGAACAGGATCGCCAGGTTGAGCACGGTGAAATAGCCGAACAGCGGCACCGGCGTCGGGCTCTGTCCGCCGAGCAGCAGCGGCACGGCAAAGCCGCCGGCGAAAGAGGCGAGCGCCAGCCCCTTGGCATCCTGCAGCAAGGCCAGGGCGCAGCCCAGCGCGGCGAACAGGATCATGAAACCGAAAGCCGCGCCCGGCGGCATGACGTCAAAGAACTTTGCGGCGGCAAACACCGTCAGGTACAGCACCGCCACGCCCGCGCCCTGCAGCGCCAAGGCAAATTCGGGCTTGGCCAGCCGCCGCTGGAACCCGATCGCGAGCAGCGCCACACCCACCGCTGCGACCAGTGCGAGCCGCAGTTCGATGGGGAACAGCCCGGCAGCCACGGCATAGCGGGCGAGGAAGCTCAACCCGACGAACAGGATGACCAGACCCACGCGGACGATGGTGTTGCCGCCCAGCAGCCAGGCACGCGCCGCTTCGATCCACTGGGCAAACAAGGCGGGTTCGGCCGGTTCGCGCGCCGGCGGGGTCCACGCTGCGCGCGACGGAATCGGGCTGCCGGCAGACAGCGGAGCCGGATCACGGCGAGGTTCAGGCTCTTCCACGGCCGGTTCCGGCAATGGAGGCGCAGGCTCCACGTCTGGCATGGATGGCGGGCCATCGGCATGAGCAGCAGGCGCTGTACCGTGGGGCTGGGCAGGCCGATCAGGCAGCGCCGCCAGCGCCCGGGCAATCCCTCGGTTCACCTCATGCCGCACGGCGCTGCGCAACCACAGCCCGGCCAGGCCGCCGGTGAATGCGCCGATATAGAGTCCGAAACTCTCGAAATCGGCAAGCGCCCAGCCGATCAGAGCTCCGAATGCCGCAGCCCAGAATATCATGCCCGACCCCTTTTCGGCTCACCGATAGCGAGCATAAACCGCTTGTGTGCCAGCGGAAAGCGCTACGGCAACTTGTCCCCGGTCACGCCGCCTCCACCCGCAGGCGGGTAATGCGCGTAGTCTGGAGTTTCCAGCCATCGCCTTCGCGCCTGTAGGTATCGTGGTAGTGCCCGTAGCCGGTGAGCGTGCGGTATTGCATTCCAGGGGGATAGAAAAAGCGGTCGGAGAAGGCCCAGATGCCCGCCGCGCTGTCTGGCCCGGTCACCGTGATTTCGGCCTGATGGCCCTGATGCACGGTGACGAAACCGTCGAGCGCCTGCGAGGTCCAGCGGTGGCGGCCCTTGAGCACCACGTTCATCACCGGCAGGAAATCGAAGCCGCTGACCGGATCGGTACAGCACCCGCGATAGTCGAGTTCACAGTGTTCGGCGAGGATCGCGCGGACCATTTCGCCATCGCACAGATCGACCCCGCGCCAATAGACGGCCTTCAGGTTGCGGATGGCTTCGATGGCGGCGAGCCGCTCGGTTTCGGTCATGGGTGATCCTCTCCCGGATGCGGAGAGGTTCGGCGCGATCAGGCCGCGTTGTCAATCCCGAGGTCGGAAAGCTTGCGATAGAGCGTCGAACGTCCGATCCCCAGCCGCCGCGCAACTTCGGTCATGCGGCCGCGGTAATGGCCGATCGCCAGACGGATGACGTCGGCTTCGATGTCTTCCAGCGGGCGCAGGTTGCCGTCGGGGGTGTAAAGCGTCACCCCCATGGCTTCCTGGCTAGGTCCGCCCGCGCCGGTCTGGTCTCCCAGCATGTTGGACAGCTGCGGAAAGTCGTCCGCCGTCAGCGCGTCGCCATCGCAGAACACTGCAGCGCGGAACAGCACGGCCTGCAACTGGCGGACATTGCCCGGCCAGTCGTAGGCGGAAAGCAGCGAGATGGCGCCGTCAGTGATGCCCAGCGCGCGCAGTCCCGGCTGATCGCCGATCCGGGCGAGGAAGTGTCGGGCGAGGGCGGGAATGTCTCCCGCCCGGTCGCGCAGCGCCGGCAGGGTAACCTGGATGGGGGAGAGGCGTTCAAACAGTTCGGGCAGGAAATGTCCGCTGTCGACCAGTTCCTTCAGCGGCAGGTTGCTGGCTGAAATCAGCCGCACGTCCACCCGGAAACTGTGCTTCGCACCGATCGGGCGCACGTCGCCGCGCACCAGGGCTTGCAGCAGGCGTTCCTGCACCGACGGCGGCAGATGGTCGATCTCGTCGATCACCAGGGTGCCGCCGTCGCAATGCTGGATCGCGCCGATCTGCCGGTCGAATGCGCCGGGGAAGGCCCCCTTTTCATGACCGAACAGCACCGATTCGATGGAATTGGCAGGCACGCCGGCAACGTTGACGATGCGCAGCGGCAGCTTGGCGCGCGGGCTGGCGGCATGCATGGCGCGCACCAGCAGTTCCTTGCCGGTGCCGCTTTCGCCTTCGATGAGTACTGGCCCGTGACCGCGCGCCGCCTTGGCAGCGATAGCCAGCGCGGCGCGGAAAGTGGGCGTGGCCCCGATCATTGCTTCGAAATCGGGATTGGCCGGCATCTTTTCGGTGAGCGGCATCAATTCGTCGCGCGGCGCTTCGCGGGTCGTGGCGAGGCGCAGCGCGTGCATCAGCCGGTCTGGCGCGACCGGCTTGATCAGATAGTCATTGGCCCCGGCGCGCATTGCCTCGACCGCCAGCAGCGGCGAGGCGCTGGTGGTGAGCATGAGGATCGGCAGGGCGGGGCGGCGGCTCTTGAGTTCGGCGATCAGCTGGCAGGCATCGTCACCCGGCACCCATTGGTCCAGCACGATGGCGGCAAGCTGCATGCCCTGCCGCGTGCCCAAAGTGGCGATGGCGGTTTCGGAATCGCGCACCACGATCGTGCGCCATCCCTCGCGCGCAGCCAACGCCGTAATGAGCCGGCACTGGGCCGGTTCATCGTCGATCAGCATCAACAGGCGTGGTTCGGTATCCGCCATGGTCCCCCGGAGCCGCAAAAACATCGGCTGCGATGGTGCTTAGCCGGGTTGGGTAAAAACCAGATTAAGGCTGGCTGAAACGACAGGTCGAAAAGAGGGGTAATGCGGGGTTGAGTGCGCGGCGCATGGTCTGTAGACGGCATCCCCGGATCATCGACCTAGTTTCAGGGGAATTCTGACATGGCATCGGCAAACGACATGAAGGCTGCGGAAGCAACCTATGCCGGCTTCATCAAGCTGTTCAAATTCGGCGCGGCGGCCGTGGTGGTCGTCGTCGCGATCGTCATCGCGCTGATCGCCTGACCGCAGACATGGCCGAGGGGCTGCGCATCGCCGTTCTCAAGGAACGGGCGAAAGGCGAAACGCGGGTTGCCGCCACGCCGGAAACGGTGAAGAAATTCATCGCGCTGGGCGCGGCCGTCACGGTCGAGCAGGGCGCGGGCGAAGCGGCTTCGATTGCCGATGCGGACTATGCCGCAGCCGGCGCGCAGATTGCCGCAGCCGGTGATGCGGTGCGCGGTGCGCAGATTGTTCTGGGCGTGCAGGGGCCGGATGTCGCCGCGCTCACCGGCGCACAGGACGGGGCCTGGATCGTCGCCGGGCTCGATCCGTTCGGCCAGCGCAGCCGCATCGATACCTATGCCGCGGGCGGTTATGAAGCCCTCGCCATGGAATTCATGCCGCGCATCACGCGCGCGCAGTCGATGGACATCCTGTCCAGCCAGTCCAACCTGTCCGGCTACAAGGCGGTGATCGAGGCGGCAAACCTCTATGGCCGCGCCTTTCCGATGATGATGACAGCGGCGGGCACGGTTTCTGCCGCCAAGGCCTTCGTCATGGGTGTTGGCGTCGCCGGGCTCCAGGCTATCGCCACCGCCCGCCGCCTCGGCGCGCAGGTTTCGGCAACCGACGTTCGTTCGGCGACCCGGGAGCAGATCCAGTCGCTGGGTGCCAAGCCAATCTTCGTCGAAAGCGTTGCGGGGATCGAGGGCGAAGGCGCAGGCGGCTATGCCACCGAAATGAGCGAGGAATACCAGAAGGCCCAGGCCGAACTGGTCTCCAGCCATATCGCCAAGCAGGACATCGTCATCACCACCGCGCTGATCCCTGGCCGCGCCGCGCCGCGCCTGATCACCGACGATCAGATCGCCACGATGAAGCCGGGTTCGGTGATCTTCGATCTGGCGGTGGCGCAGGGCGGCAATGTCGAAGGCTCGCAGCCGGACGAAGTCGTGGTGCGCCATGGCGTCAAGATCATGGGCTATTCGAACACCCCGGCGCACCTCGCTGCCGATGCTTCGGCACTGTTTTCGCGCAACCTCTACAACTTCCTCTCGGCCTTCTGGGACAAGGAAGCCGGAAAGCCCGTGCTCGACGAGGAAATCGGCAATGCCGTGCGCCTGACGCAGGGCGGCAAGGTCGTCAACGAACGGCTGCTCGGCTGA
>JAGWTB010000053.1 GCA_028869175.1 Sphingomonadales bacterium | reverse complement strand
GTGCCGATCCGCATCGTCACCGGGCCGCGCGCGGTGCTGAGCGCGATGGCGGCGATGGCGCCGGTGGCGAGCAGCGCGAACAGCAACTTGCGGCGGCCGTCGCCCTGTTTGCGGCGCTGGGGCTGGAGGCCGTAGAACGGCATCGCGCCGTCATCCGCGCGCGGAGCCGGGGCAGGCTTGCGCAGCCAGTGGAGGACGCCGCCGACGCCGATCAGGCCGAGCACGGCGGCCAGCGCCAGTGCGGTGCCGTTGCCGCTGTCCTCGGGCAGGCTCTGGCGGGGTTGCGCGGGGCGCGCGGGCATCGAGTAGGCGGGATGGGCGAAAGTCGGATGGGGCGCGGGCGCGGCCAGCGCGACGTGGGTGGCGACGGGCGAGGGCAGCGGGCGGGGCGCAGTGGCGATGGCGGCGAGGACCGCCTTGTGCGGCGCGGGTTCCGGGGCGACGGCAACCAGCACGACCTTGTGCGGTGCGGGGGCGGTGGCCGATGCGGCCAGCACGGATTTCTGCGGTGCGGGCTTGCCGCCGCAGGCAGGGGCGGCGACGGGGGCGGGCGCAGCGCCCTGGCAAGCCGAAGCGGGGGCAACGGTGCCGGAGCAGGCAATCGGCACCTGGCCGGTGCATGCGGCGGTGGCCAGCGTGGCAACGTCGCGGGCAGGACGCGCGAAATCGCAGCGGGCGCCGTCCGCGAGCCGTTCCGCCATCCACGAATGATCGAGCAGTGCGCCCGCAGCCAGGGCGCCGGTCGCGGTCAGCGTCAGCAGTGTCGCCTTGTTCACTTCAAACCTCGCCGTGGCAGCATCGGGACATGCACCCGTGGGAACGGGGCAGGGGACCATTCCCCGCTATGCGCGAAGCGTCTTAAATTTGGGTGTAGCGGGGGTTAACCATTCGGGCAGAGATGGCGGATTTTCGGCGTTTTCAGCGGGATTGTCCTACTGCTTCGGGCGCCGCGCCCATGCGCACGAGTGTCGTTGGGCCAGCCCTGCCGCCATCATCGCGGGTTCTCCTGCCGGCGTGACTCGACGCGATTCCCGCAGTGGACGATGCCGAAGCTTGCGAGGCATTCGCATTGACGTTGTCGCGTGCTTCGGCTTTCATGACCGCCATGACGCGCCTGCTTGCCCTGGTCCTGCTGTTGTGTGGTCTGGGCGTCGCCCTGCCCGCCGCCGCCGCCGAACATCGGGTGCAGGCGCTGCGGGTGACGGTGCTTTCCACCATGCTGGCCGACGAGGGCATCGGCGAATGGGGTTTTGCCGCGCTGGTCGAAGCGGATGGCGAGCGGCTGCTGTTCGATACCGGCGCCAATCCCGACACGGTGCTGCGCAATGCGAAGGCGCTGGGGATCGACCTGGCGCACGTGCGGCACCTGGTGCTGTCGCACTTTCATGACGATCACACCGGCGGCCTGCCCACCTTGCGGCGCGCGCTGATGGGGACGGACCCGCAGGCGCTGGCGGTGGCGGATGCCGGCAAGGGCATTCTGGAGCCGCGGTTTGACGCGCAAGGCAAGCCGCTGGCAGGTTTTCCGGGGCTGCTGGCCGAATACCGGGCGCTGGGTGGCCGCGTGGTGGAGCATGACGGGCCGGTCGAACTGCTGCCGGGGGTATGGCTGACCGGGCCGGTGGCGCGGCGGCACGACGAGCGGAACTGGAACAAGGGGGCGATGCTGCGGCGGGGCGGCGCGCTGGTGGAGGATACGCTGGCCGAGGATTCGTCGCTGGTGATCCGCACCGCCGATGGTCTGGTGATCCTGACGGGTTGCGCCCATGCCGGGATCATGAACATCGCCGATGCGGCGCGGGAAATCGGCGGGGGCGAGCCGATCGTGGCGGTGATCGGCGGCCTGCACCTTTTTGCCAAGCCCGAGCCGGTGCTGGCGGAGACGGCGGCCTATCTGAAGGGGGTGCGCTATCTGCTGGCCGCGCACTGCACCGGGATCGAGGCGACGTTCCGGCTGCGGCAACTGCTGGGGCTGACGCCGCGCACGGCGGTGGTGGCGGCGGTGGGATCGCGGTACGAGGCGGGCAAGGGGGGCGCGGTGGGGGGCATCGCGGCGGGGGCGATCGCGGGGTACGCGGGGCTTTAAGCTTGCTGGCGTAGCGCCACGTCGTTCATGTAGCGGACGTCGTCGTCCTTCGCCAGCCAGTCGGCTTCGGCGGCGAGGGCGCCGAGCATGTCGGCAAGGGGGTCCTGTTCGGCCTTGGCGAAGTTGCCCAGCACGTAGCCGGTGACGCGGTCCTTGTGGCCGGGGTGGCCGATGCCGAGGCGGACGCGGCGGAAATCGGGGCCAAGGTGCTGGCCGATCGAGCGCAGGCCGTTGTGACCGGCGGTGCCGCCGCCGCGCTTGACCTTGACCTTGAAGGGGGCAAGGTCGAGCTCGTCGTGGAACACGGTGAGCGCGTCGGGGCCGAGCTTGTAGAAGCGCATGGCTTCGCTGACCGCGCGGCCGGATTCGTTCATGAAGGTGGCGGGTTTCAGCGCGAGGATTTTCTCGGTGCCGATGCGGCCTTCACGCAGCCAGCCGGAGAACTTCTTCTGCGCGGGCGCGAAGCGATGGGTTTCGGCGATGGTGTCCACCGCCATGAAGCCGACGTTGTGGCGATGCGCCGCGTATTCCGCGCCGGGATTGCCGAGGCCGACCCAGAGTTGCATCGACGAAAGCCCTCGTGAATCAAAACGCCCCGCCGATCCTGAAGGACGCGGCGGGGCGGATTGTGGACGTCAGCGGATTACGCTTCGGTCTTGGTCGTGTCGCCTTCGGCGCTGCGCAGGCCCGAGGGAGCGACGATCGTGGCGATCGTCATGTCCTTCTCGTGGCTGCCGTCCTTGACGCCGGCGGGCAGCTTGATGTCGCCGATGTGGATCGAGCTGCCGACGTCGAGGCCGGTGAGGTCGATCTGGATTTCATCGGGGATGGCGTCGGCATCGCAGACCAGATCGAGATCGTGGTGGACGATGTTGAGCACGCCGCCGCGCTTGATGCCCGGCGAGGCGGCTTCGTTGGTGAACACCACCGGCACGTTGACGTGAACGACGGTGTGTTCGCCCAGCCGCAGGAAATCGGCGTGGAGCGGACGGTCGGTGACCGGGTGGAAGGCGACGTCCTTGGGCAACGTGCGCAGCGTGGCGCCGCCCAGTTCGATCTCGATCACCGAGTTGAAGAAGTGGCCGGTGCCGAGCTGGCGGCGCAGCAGCTTCTCTTCGACGTGGATCGCCACGGGGGCTTCGTTGCCGCCATAGATCACGGCGGGGACACGGCCATCGCGACGCAGTGCACGGGAGGCTCCCTTGCCTGCCCGTTCGCGCGATTCGGCCGGCAGGGTCAGCGTATCGCTCATCTTGCTACCTTCTCGAAAAACTGGATGGATGGACGGGTGGGCACCGGGGATCGGTGCGCCCGCCTCGTCACGCCTCCAGGGATGACCATGACGAAGCGCGGGCCGTTAGCGGGAAAGGGCGGTTTTGGCAAGCTACTCGACGCGGGTGACGGTGTAGCCTTGCTGCGTGAACAGGCTGGGCAGGCCGTCGGGGCCGGCGAGGTGAGCGGCGCCGACGGCGACGAAGGGGTGGCTGCCGCGCGCCATCGTCGCGGCGAGTTGGGTGAGCCAGGCGCGGTTGCGGGCGGCGTAGAGGGCTTCGCGCAAGGTGGGATCGAGCAACATGCCGCTGGTGGTTTCGCGGCCGATGCGGGCGACATCGCCGGTGCGCCAGGCAGCCGCGAGTTCGGCGGCCTGCGCGGCGGCGTGGCCGGCATCGGCGACGGCGGCGTGAAGCAGGCGGCGCTGGGCGGATTCGGGCAGGCGGTCGAACGTGGCGAGCTGGCGGGCGGCGCCTTCGAATTCCTCGACCGGCTTGCCGTTGGCCGCCGTGATGATCTGGCGATCGATGCCCCATTCGGGGTGGGCGCCGGCTTCGCCCTCGGCGGAGTTGGCCAGGGTTATCGCGGCGGCCCAGGTTTCGGTCTGGGCGAAGTCGGTGTCGGCGGCGTGCGCGGTGGCGAGCAGGCGGGCGAGGGCGGGGCGGTCCTCCGGGGGGAGGCGTTGCGAGAGCGGGGGCTGGCCGGGGGTGCGGGCGAGTTGCGCGAACACTTTCGCGGTGGCGGCGGTGTCATTCAGCGCGGCGACTTCGACGATCAGGCGATCGGCATGGGTGAGCGCGTCGGTGACGGTGGCGGTTTGCCAGTGCGCGGGGCGGGCGAGGGTGTGGATCGTGCCGAACAGCCAGGCGCGCTGGCCGTGCGGGCCATCGACCCGCCAGAGTGCCGGGTTGGCCGGTTCGGGCGCGGGCTGGCAGGCCGCCAGCAGCAGCGCGGCGAAAGCGGGGCAGCGCTTCAGCAAGGGCGCTTCACTGCACGCGGGTGACGGTGTAGCCGGCCTTGCGGAGCTGGTCCTGCACCGAACCGGTGCCGGCGAGATGGCCGGCGCCGACGGCGATGAACACCTTGCCGGGCTTTTCGAGGCGCGCGGCGATCCACTTTGCCCATTCGCGGTTGCGGCCGAGCAGCAGCTTTTCCTCGAGCACGGGATCGTCCTCGTCCTCGTTCATCAGCTTGGCGAGGCGGGCGGCGTTTCCGGCTTTCCACGCGGCGATGATGCCGTTGAGCTCGCCCTTCAGCTTGGGCAGGTTGTCAACGACTTCGCGCAAGTACTTCTTCTGCGTGTCGATCGGCAGCGCGCCGAACAGGCCGAGCTGGTATTCGGGGGTTTCCAGCGCTTCGTGCGGGCGGTTCTGGGCCGTTGCCCGGTCGCTGAGCTGGGCATCGACGCCGTTGGCGGGATCGTAGCCGCTGGACAGCAGCGGCAGCGTCGCCAGCGCGACGGCGGCGTACCACGGCTGATAGCGATCGAACGCGGCGACGGGCATGGCGTTGGCGGTGACGGCCTTTTCGAAGGCGGCGCGGTCATCGGGCGAGAGCATGTCGCGGAGGGATTGCCCGGCGGGGAGCATGGCCTTGGCGACGACAATCGGGCGCATTTCCTCCGGCGATTTCTCGATGATCTCGGTGACGAGCGTGTCGGAGTTTTCGAAGGCGGTGGCGACCGGCCCCTTGTACCAGGGCAGGCCCCGGGGCAGCGCGTGAATGGTGCCGAACAGCCAGATCGTGGTGTCCTTGTCAGCCACCTTCCACAGTGCCGGCTGGACCAGCGGCGCGTGTGCGGGACGGGGCTGCGCCGCGACCGGCTGGAGCAGGCCGAGCAGGGCGAGGACCGCAGCGAGAAGGCGGGCGAACGGGCGCAGGGGGGAGGTCATGGCGGCGCTATAGCCGGTTCGGACCGCGTGTCGATAAACGGACCGATTATTAAATGGGCCGGGGCGATCAGGGCTTTGCCCGTGCCGCGAAGCTCTTGCGCAGTTTCTGGAGCTTGGGCGGGATGACCGCGAGGCAATAGGGATTGCGCTGGCCTTCGCCCTCCCAGTATTCCTGATGGTAGTCCTCGGCCGGATACCATTCGGCCGGGCCTTCGATGGTGGTGACGACGGGTTGGGCGCGTTCGGCCTGGGCGCGGGCGATAGCGGCGTGGGCCTCGGCGCGCTGGGCATCATCCAGCGGGAAGATCGCCGAACGGTACTGGGTGCCGATGTCGTTGCCCTGACGGTTGAGCTGGGTGGGGTCGTGCGTGGCCATGAAGATGTCGAGCAGGTCGCCATAGGCAAGCCGCGCGGGATCGAAGCCGACGCGGATCGCCTCGGCATGGCCGGTGGTGCCGGCGCAGACCGCCTTGTAGGTGGGGTGCGGCACGCTGCCGCCGATATAGCCGCTCTGGACATCGCTGACGCCGATGACGTCGCGGAACACCGCCTCGGTACACCAGAAGCAGCCGCCGGCGATGATGGCTTCGGCCATTGCAATTCTCCCTTGTGGTCTGGCGGACAAGATAGGGCGCGGCGCGCGAAGGGCAATGGCTGGACTTGCGCGCACGCGGGCAATACATCGCCGGGCATGTCCGATCGTTCGCTTGTCGTCGCCGCGTTGCAACTGCCGCTGGGCTCGGCCGTGGAGGCCGACAATATCGTCGCCGTCTCGGCGCTGGTCGAGGAAGCCGCTGGGCAGGGGGCGCAGGTGATCCTGCCGCCCGAACTGTTCTCGGGGCCGTATTTCTGCACGGTGGAGGACGAGGCGCTGTTCGCGCTGGCGCGCCCGGTGGCCGAGCATCCGTCGGTGCGGGCGATGCAGGCGCTGGCGGGCAAGCTGAAGGTGGCGATTCCGACCAGCTTCTTCGAGCGTGACGGGCACCATTACTACAACACGCTGGCGATGATCGGGCCGGATGGCGCGATCATGGGCTGCTATCGCAAGAGCCATATTCCGGACGGGCCGGGGTATGAAGAAAAGTACTATTTCCGGCCGGGCAACACCGGGTTCAAGGTGTGGGACGTCTTTGGCGCGCGGATCGGCGTGGGGGTGTGCTGGGACCAGTGGTATCCCGAATGCGCGCGGGCGATGGCGCTGATGGGCGCGGAAGTGCTGTTCTATCCGACCGCGATCGGCAGTGAGCCTTACGATGCCGAACTGGACACCAGCCGGATGTGGCGGCGGGCGATGCAGGGCCATGCGGTTTCGAACTGCATGCCGGTGGTGGCGGCGAATCGCATCGGCGATGAGGGCGAAGGCGCTGCGGCGGCGGCTTTCTATGGCCACAGCTTCATCAGCGACGAGTGGGGCGATCTGGTGGCCGAATATGGCGCCGGCGAGACCGGGGTGCTGGTGACGCGGCTGGACCTGGCACGGGCGGTCAGGCATCGCGCGGGGATGGGGTTCTTCCGCGACCGGCGGCCGCAGCTTTATGGCCGGCTTTGCGAGGATATCTGACGCCACCTGACGGGGGCTGGCGCTATCTGGTGGCGCTGGGGTCGAACGTGCGGCACGGCCGGCATGGCGGTCCGCGCCGGGTGCTGGCGGCGGCAGTGGCGGCGCTGGCGGATCATGTGACGGTGGCGGCGGTGGCGCCGGTGATCGTGACGGCGCCGGTGGGGCCGTCGCTGCGGCGCTATGCCAACGGGGCGGTGGTGGTGCGAACGGCACTGGCGCCCGATGCGCTGCTGGCGCTGCTGAAAGCGGTGGAGCGCGGGTTCGGTCGGCGGCGGGGGCGGCGCTGGGGCGCGCGGGTGCTGGACCTTGACATCGTGCTGTGGAGCGGCGGCATCTGGCGCGGCAAGGGACTGGCGGTGCCGCATCGCGGGTTTCGCGGGCGGGACTTCGTTCTATTGCCGGCGACGCGGATTGCGGCGGATTGGCGGGACCCGGCGACCGGATTGACGGTGGCGCAGCTTTACGGACGCTTGACCCGGCCTCGCCCTCTGCCTAAGCGCGGGGTCCCCAAGGCGGCGACGCCAGGCAAGGGCCCTTAGCTCAGTCGGTAGAGCAACTGACTTTTAATCAGTAGGTCGCTGGTTCGAACCCAGCAGGGCTCACCATAAACAACTAATTATTAACGTAAAATTTGACGGAACTAATTCCGTGCTTCCCTGATTTTGCTTGGGGCAGCACGGAGGCAGCACCGCTAAAGAAAACCCCCGCCGAAGCAGGGGCAGGCGCAACCTCGAATTCGTCAGTTCCTTAGTTGTAGGTCGGCGGCAATACCCCCGCCGATTGATCGACCTCATATCGCGGCCTCGGCAATTCCTTCCCCGCGTCGTCGAGACTGCCCCAATGTACACAGCCATGCCGCACGATCGGCCCACAGCCGTCGTCACCGGCATCGCAGCAGTCTTCCTCGGCATCAAACTTGCCGTCCTCGATGCCCGTGTCCGGATCATCGTCCTCGTCGTCCTCGGTGCCCACGTTCGGGCCGACGCGATCCTGCCGTATGCGATTGGGCCAGGACATATCCTGTTCGTCGCCAACCGCCTCGCTGTCATCGGGAAGGCACTCGAAGTCGATGGCGCGAATGTCCTCGGGCCAGGTGGCAGGCTCAGCTTCGGGATCACCGCCCATCAAATCGAGCAGGTCGAGAAGCACCTCGATCGCCTCCGCAATTTCATGCGGCGAATGCCGGTTCAGCAGATTGGCAGCGATGCGGGCGGATGCAGCGGGTGGAAAGCGATCAGGGCGGATGACAGCCGCAGTCGGGACGGCATCGATAGGAAGTGTCGCCATGATCACGCCTCCCCGGTAAAGCGGGACAAGTCGGCCTCGATTATCGCGAAGCCGGCAAGATCATCCTCGCCGGCATTCCAGACGTCGTGCAGTTCAATCATGGCTGCCTTGAACAACGCGGCCGCCAGCGTCGGCGCCGGGGTTGTCATAAGCTCCTGCTGCGATGCCCAGAACGGGGCGAAATAGCCCACCTGCAAGCGATCGTCGCTGGCTCGGCTGTCGGCGTTCAATTGGGCCGCTTCCGCCGCCGCGTCGGGATGGCGTTTCCAGTCCTTGCCGAATCGATGCTCAAGCAACGCGAAACTGCGGACGATCGCCTCGTTCCGCTGCGCCCATTCGCCATACTCTTCCTGCGCCCTCGCTCTCGCCTCGCAGGTGAGGAACTTGGTCAGCGCCCGATCCCATTCCGGATCGGCGCCCATCGTGGCGAGGGCTTGTGCGGTGAAAGCGGCCCGATGGCCGATCTTTGCGATATCGCCCATCACGCCAACTCCCGCGCCACGATGCGATCGAAGTCCCACTTCGCCATGATCATCGAACTGCCGACCGGCTCGGGCAAGTTGATATCCTGGAACTCCACCGCGTTGAGTTTTGTCAGCAGCGCCAGCGCCGTCGAAACCGGGATCATCCACATCGCAGTCAGGGCGTCGCACACCTCGTCACCGTGGTTATCCCAGCGCTCTTCAGACGGGTCAGCATCCCATGCATCCGTGCGGCGGCGCCATTCGTTGTGGGCTTCCCAGAACCTGGCGTCAGGGCGCTGTGACGGTACAGCGTCGCCGGAAACCACTAAGTTAGGTGCAGCCAGCGATGCGACGGCGGGTAACGCCCGGCCGCTCGCTTCCATACTCACGCCGAGCCCGCGAAAGTGCGCACGCAATGCGTCGCTCAGTTCAGGGTCGTTGCGCGACGCGATGAACATCCGGCCGGCGATCTCGTTCTGATTGTCGGTGAAGCCCGCGAGCTGCACGCTCATCGTGAGGCGGTAGTCAGCACCGAGCAGCCACCAACCACCGTTGCGCTCGAACTCAGCGAGCCATTCCACAGGATCGAAGTTGTCAGGGGTTGCGCAGGGCACACGGGTGCTATTGCTGGAATCAGCCATCATCGTCTCCTTACAGACGGTTGCGGTTAGAGCCGGGGGGAAGCGCCAACTTCCCTTCGGCTCGCCATTGTGCTAGCACGGTAATAATGACTGATCAAGAAACTTTGCTAGCACGGAAACGGCGCGGCCCAGCTCCGACAGGCAAGGGGCAGCAAGTCGTCGTCCGCCTCCAGCCTGACCAACTCGCCGCGCTCGATCGCTGGATTGCCGATCACGCGCCAGACACGTCTCGCCCGGAAGCGGTCCGCAAGATGCTGGCGCTGTCGCTGGCACATGAACACTGGACCGGACGAGGGCTGAATCCCGTGGTGGTCCCCTTGACCGGCCTGGAGCGCGCGAGCGTCGAGGATTGGGCGAAGGGCCAGCCGGACTCTATCTCGCTGCCAGAGGCCGCGCTTCGGCTGTTGCTGGCGGGCTTGGAGCGATGATGTCGATCAAGACGAACGCGCAAGAAATTGCCAGGCCCACAGCACGGCGGAAAAATCTGGCGGAGCGGCTTTGCTGAATGCCGCTGCTATACCATCCCCGGCCCGGGGAAATTGTCCTTTGCAACTACGGCACCGGCTTTGTACCCCCGGAAATGGTGAAGGTGCGGCCTGTGGTTGTCGTGTCCCCTCGGCTCCGCCGCCGCGGTGACCTGGTGGCGGTGATACCGCTGAGCACCACAGCGCCGAATCCGCCAGAACTCTATCATTGCTCCCTGACGCTTGCCCAGCCGTTGCCGCACCCGTTCACCGCAGTCGACGTGTGGGCAAAATGCGACATGGTGGCGACCGTGGCACTTTCGCGGCTCGATCGCTTTCGCGACGGGCGGAACCCGCAAGGCGGCCGAAAGTTCATGACAGGAATGCTTACCGGTGAACAACTGGCTCAGGTTCGGCGCAGTTTGCTGCACGGATTGGGGCTGGCTTCATTGACCGTTCACCTCTGAAGGCATATAGGCACAACGTTCCCGCTCTGCTTCGGCATCGGGCTTGGAGACTGTCCTCCCGGTTGGACCGGTCGGGCAGCGGGCCTCACATTCGCGATAACAAGCGCGTGAGGCCGAGACTTAGAGAGGCCTCGCCGGCAACGGCGGGGCCTTTTCTCTTCGCACCTGGCGGCTAGCGGATATTGTGGTACACCGTGATCCGGTTTCCGTGCCGCACGCAGGGGAAGGCCATGTCATCCAATATACAGGACATAATCGACGCGATTTCGGCTGACATCGGATCACGCGATAGCCAGCGCGAGTCCGAGACAGTGGCTATTCGCATTGCGTTGGCATTGCTTGTTCGGTTGCTGGATCAGCTCGATCTAGTCAGCGCCGGCGGCTATGCCAGCCTTCTGCGGAAATCGTGCGAAAACATTCAGTCGCCTGCAGCAAATATTCTGAGGGAGTTGGCTGAAGTTATTGAAAATCCTCTCGGTGACGGCGCCGCTCCTATTTTCCGAGTGATAGAGGGCGGAAAATTACAGGATTAGTACCTAACGCCGATCATGGTGCGTCTGCAGCCGGACATGCTAGATTGTCTCGACCGCTGGATTGCGGAAAGCGCGCACGGTGCCAGCCGGCCGGAGGCGGTACTGCAAACTGCAGCAACGCCCTACTGACTCACCCCGCCCGTCAGCCCCCGAAACTCCGCCAGGAACTCGCCCAGCCGCATGGCAGCAATGCCGGCATGAAGCGCCGGCTTCGGCTCAGGGCCGTGCGCAAGGCCGCCCCATTGCGCCACCAGCGACGTCAAGCCAGTCTCGACCGTCTCGCGCGCCAGGGTGCCGTTGCCGACAAGCAGAAAGCATAACATTTGTGCCAAGCCCCGCGCGGCGATGATCTCGCCGATCAGTTCGTCTTCGCGTTCCATTCGCCGCCCTCCTATGGCCGAAATACGCCGTTGCGGTGCGCTCGTCGCATGATGCCGATTATGACATCGGCGTGGTCCACATGAGTTCCGGGCTGGCCGGCATTGCCATCGCCTGGTTGACCGCCGCGAGTTCCAGCTTAGCGCCTTCGAGCGCTTGCTTCGTCTTCGCGACCCGGTCCGTGATCGACTCGAGGTGGACGCCGGCATGGCTGGCGAGATCGGAGATAATGCGATCGGTGGCGCCGGTGGTGTCGCCCAACTGGATCATCTTTTCGATTGCCTGGCTTTCGGCGATCGGCAGGTTGAGCAGTGTCCGGTTCAATTCCTCGAATTTGCGGATGGATTGCTCCAGCGTGCCGCTTTCGATTTCGGCCAGCGAGGATTTGAGCCTGTTGAGCTGCTGGGGCGCCTCTTCACCCCACGCCTTCGCCCACGCGGGAATGAGCTGATTGGTCATGAACGCGATGTGGTCGCTGACATCGGCGTGCTCGGCGTCGAAGGCTTTCAGATGCTCGGCAGCGTCGCGGGAAACGCCGGGGAGTTCGGCCAGGCTATCGACCTGGGCGCGGATGGCCTCGGCGGTATTAAGCGCGCCGCGTCCGGTGATCGCGAAGGCCTCGGCCATGCTGGCGGCGTGCGTCTCGGCCTCGTATTCCTTCAGGGCGAGGTATCCGAGAGCGCCAACCACTGCGGTCGCCGCCACCGCCATTCCGAGCATCGCGGCGCTGCCGCCGGCCAGGGCCTGGGCCTCGATCATCAAGCTGCCAGCCATGCGGTGATAATTTCCGCTCAGGGCCTCGTGAATGATGACAAGGCCCTGGCGTGCCGCGCGGTTGGACATGTGCGCGGCGGTGTTTGCCCCTACGGCCGCTGTTTCTGCAACCTGGGCGGCACGGGCGGCCTGTATTTCGCGCTTGAACAAGTCCACAGTATGCGTGGACTTCGCCGCCGCCTCACCGGCCGCGAGGAATTTCATCTTCAGGTCGTCGGTTAGCGCGGCCCCTTGCGATTCCTTGGAAAGGTCCCTGAGTGCCTTCGATGTCACCTGAAAATCGGCACGCGCTCGCGCGAGCTTCGCCGTCAGGTCGGAAATTTCTGCGCTGATCCGGACTTCAACGTTGTTGGCCACTATTCGTACCCCTTCGATAGTATGCCGGCCACGGGAAATGTCCGATTCCCTGCCGGCAGTCGGTGTTTTCTTGGAGCACCGCCGACTGGCTCCTGGCGGCCACTGTCACGCCGCCGAAATTGTGAAAAATTCAAGCGCGCGCTGTCGCGCCGCCCATGCCGGATCAACCGGAGCCTGCGTCAATTCCAGCATTTCAACCGCGCGCCGGCGGCGATCCGCACCGTATCGCCGGTCGCCCTCGCCATTCGGAGGCAAATTGTCGGCGCCCAGGATCGTCGCGATGGTCGATGTGCAACGCTCAGCGAGATCATGCGCTTCGCGTAGCGCGGCGACGTTCGCGGCAGAAATGGCTTTGCCCTCGCGAACGGCGCGGGCGGTGACGACTGCACCGGTATCTGCCGGGACGGTGACCGCACTGAGTTCGAGCAGTTCCCAGTCCAGCCAACGCTGGCCTGCATAGGGTTTCTTGGGGTCGAGCGGAACACCCCGGATCGGATCGAAGCTGACGCTGACCGCGCGCACAATGCCCGCCTTCATCAATCCACGAACTTCATCGGCCTTCCGGCTTATGCCGAGCGGCGCGAAGCGAATCCGTGCAGTGATCTGGTCGGCGCCGACGATGATATTTTCGGCATTGCCGATCGGCTCGTCCGGTGAATGCTGCCACAGGACGATGGGGTTGGCACGGTAGTTCGCCAGCCGGCAACCGCGCGGGTCCAGCACATGGCCGTCGCGCGCGATCTCATTGGTGGACATGACGACTTCGACTTCATCGTCGCCGAGCGTGCTGACCGCGGCACGGACCACGGCCCGAATATGTGACATGGCGTATCCTCCTATGCCGCCGTCGCGGCACCGGCAGCGATCAACGCTGCCGCGACACATGCCAGGACTGTGATTTTCGTGCCGGCCGGGACGGCCGTGGTTCGATCGAATTTCGAATGCTCGCAGCCGGTGGCATACGGTTCGGCCGGAAAATGCGGATCGGCATCTGCGATAAACGGGACGGTCAAAACCACGGCTTGAGGGTCAGCGTGAAGCGGCGGGTCCAAGGGGTTGACCATGATGGCAGTCGGCGATCCGCCAACGATCGCAGTGCCCGCCTTGACGATGAGCCCGGTCATGCTGCGTCCTCCACTTTGGGCAGTTCGGCCAGCGCGACAACGCTCGATCCGGCGTCTTCCTGGATGGTGTCGATGGCGCCGGCACGAAGCAGCGGCTCGGCCTCGGCGAAGGACAGCGCGATGATGTCGCCGATTTGAATTTGGCCTCGCCCAGGGAGATCGGCCCCGCTGCGAACAACCGCGAAGCGCCGCGTTCCGGGCGCCGCCGGCTCGTCGAGCGGTGGGCGGACCGCCCGCAATTGCTGGACGGGGAACGACCCGCCTTCAGTCCAAAATCCCTCAGGCTGCGGAGGGACGGCGGGTGTCGGTGGCGTCAACCTCGCAATCGCAGCGCGGTGAGCCTCGGTCGATTGCTGCATCGGCTGCGGCGGCGTCGCCAGGCGCTTCGCCATCGGATCGATTTTGCCGGCGAAAATATCGATCAGGTCATCCGCCAGAACGACCGAGGCGCCAATGTAAGGCGGTTCCGGGAGAGAAGCGTGTTCCTTCACGAACCCCGCGTCGAATACGGCCTTCCGTGCAGCGATAGCCTCCGCGAGATCGCCGGCGATGTGGCCCAGCGGCCGGGCGATATCGGCTATGGCGGCTATGGCGAACCGCCTGGTGGCAAGCTCTCGGATTTCTTCTGCGAGCGGTAGCGGAGCGAGGAATCCACACTCTCCGGTCAGCCTGGCGAGGTAGCTCGCTCCGCCAAGCTCCCGCATGGCGGCATCGTCCTGAAATCGGTTTTTGAGCGTGACCGGGTTTGCAGGTCGGCCTTGGGCTACCACTTCCACGCAGGCGGAATAGATGCGGCGGTGGACCGGTTCGAAGAAGTGCGCCGGCTCCAGCATTGCACCGATTGCCACAAGAGTCGGGTTGCCGTCGTTGGTGTCGGTCATGATGGCGCCGAGAACGGCCGCCTCGGCATCGACATTGTGCAGGAAGTCGGCGCCTACGGTCACGGCTTGCCATCCTCGCGCGGCGAGGCCGGGTCTTCGGGAGGCAGTTGCCAACGGCGAGGTGCGGACTGCCGCGCCAGATATTCGGCGACGCTGAGCCCGTCGATCCGTGCGGGCTTGCTGCGAGAGCGTCGGCCGGACTTCACTGATCGGCGCCTTCGCGAAGGTCGAGCAAGGCCAGGCCGAACCGGTCCGCCTCCTGAGCCGCGTGGGCGAGCGCAAGGGCTTCGTCCGGAAACCAGCGCCGGCGAGCCGCGCTATTGATCCGTTCCCGGGTGGTGGCGATCCAGACCGGCGATCCGGCGATGACTGCCGCTTCGAGGGTCACGGCCACGACACCGGTGGCGCGAAGCTGGGGAAGTTCGATTTCCCTCACGGCCGTGCCTCCGCGAATGCGAGTGCGGCGACCAGCCCGGCAATCGCCGGCGCCAGGCCGTAGCGGTGCCAGGTTGGTCCGTCACTATTTGCGCCCCTCAAGCACGACAACCTTGCCCCTCTTGCCCGCAGCCTTGACGGCAGCCACGCGCTTCTTCGCCGCCGTTGCGGCAGCCTTCTGTACATCGGCGCGGTTGACGTGGGCATACCGCATTGCGGTCGCCACGCTCTTGTGGCCGACGATTGCCATTTGCACCGGCAGCGGGATGTCCTTGTCGGTATAGATTTTCGTCGCGAACCAATGCCGGATAAGGTGGAGCGAGGCGTTCTCGCCGGCGATCACACTTGCGGCGGTCATGGCTCGTTCGAATCCGGCCTCGAGCGTTTCGACCCGGAGCGCCTTCTTCGGGTCACTGCCAGGGCACACCCAATCGACGCCGACAATGCGCGGTGCCTTCTTGAGCAATGTGCTGGCCTCGCCGGTGATCGGCTTTTCGAGGTAGCCGGTCTTGCTAGCCGGCCATCGTGCTATTCCCTCGGCGAGGTCGAGGTTGGACCACTTGAGCTCGCAAATCTCACCGGCACGGCAGCCAGTGGCGAACAGCAAGCGAAGTCCGAGCGCGACGGTCGCTGTGAGGTTCTTCTCGCGTTCCAGCGTCGTGACGGCCGCTTGCAGGCGTGCAACCTCTGGCTCGGTGAAAAGGCGTTGCCGTCGCCTTGATCCCTTGAGACGGATACGAGCGGGATTTGAGCCGGCCGGGCGTAGTCCATTTTCCTCGGCCCATGACATGGCTGAAGACAGCACTCGCACCGCCAGCGCTGCCTGCGTCGGCTTGGCGCGCTGGTCGTGGTACATGCCGGCGACGTCCTTCGGTTCGAGGGCGTCGATCTTGATCGCGCCGATCGCAGGCTTGAGCAGCTTATCGACAATGCGCTCGTATTCGGTCCAGGTCTTGGTCGCGAGGCGTTCCTTGGCGTGATCGGTGACGAAGCTGTCGAGCACGTCGCCGACGCTCAGGATGCGCCGGGCCGCAGCCAGTTCCTTTTTCTCCTCCGCCCTCTGGCCAGCCGGATCGATGCCCCCGTGGTGCTGGCCTGACAATTCCTTCGCGCGTTCAAGCGCCACTTCCGGGTTGCTGGCCTTGATCGTCACCCGCCGATATTGCCCCGCTCGGCCGCCTGCGGTGCGGTAGGCGAAAATGAAGGATTTCGACCCCGTTGGACGCACGCGCAGGCCGAACCCGGCGATGCGGCTATCCCAAATGACGTACTCGCGATCGGCCGCCTGGGCCTCGGCAAAGACTGATTTCGTGATTCTGACTTTGGGGGAATCGGTCGCCATTTGCACGCTCCGGGGAAGCACCGGGGCAGCACGCATTCCAATTGCTGCCCATTCTCGCCAAAGCTTACTAATTCAGGGAAGCACGAAAATCCACAGAAATCCGCCGTTTTTCCACCGTTGCCAATTTTTACCAACGCCCACCAAAGTTGCGATAGGCAAACTTTTAATCAGTAGGTCGCTGGTTCGAACCCAGCAGGGCTCACCATTTTTCATCCCTCGATGATGTGTGGCACGAAGCGATCGCCGTTGGCGGTGATTCTGCCGCCTTCGCGGATGCCCATGCCGATGGCCGTGGCGTCGGCGACCCAACTGCCGATGATGGGCCAGGCGCCGTCGAACGCGGGCATGTCGATGAATGACTGGAAGATCGCTGGGCCGGTGTAGGGGCCGCCCGTTTCGGCGAGGACCTCGCCGTTGCGCACCACGGTGACGTTGCCGCCTTCGCGCCCGTGGATCGGCTTGCGGACGTAAGTGCGATTGGCGGGCGGCTGGTGGCCGGACCAGAGCAGGTTGGGGTGGCCGGGGAACAGCCGCCACAGCACCGGTAGGATGGCCTTGTTGCTCCAGATCAGCTTCCAGACCGGTTCCAGCCAGACGGTGGCGCGGGGGTCTTCGGCGATGTGGCGGCCGAAGGGTTCGGCGACCAGCCATTCCCACGGGTAGAGCTTGAACAGGGTGTCGATGCGCCGGGAATCCATGTCGAAGAAGCCCCCTTCGGGGCCGTCCTTCCAGCCGATGTCGCGCATGGCGAGGCGGACGAGGGTGAGGCCGGCTTCGGTGGCGAGGTCCATCATGTAGGCGGTGGTGAGCGTATCCTCGCCGAGGCGGTCAGGCACGTGGGCGAAGTGGACGGTTTGGCCGGGCAGTGACGGGGCGATGGCGCGCCAGCGTTCGACCAGCGCTTCGTGGATGGCGTTGAACTGGTCGTTTTGCGGGAACACCTCTTCCTTCCAGAACCACTGGACGACCGCGGCTTCGACCAGCGAGGTGGGGGTGTCGCAGTTGAATTCGAACAGCTTGATGTCACCGTCGGCGGTCATCCCCAGATCGAAGCGGCCGTGGTTCAGCGCCGGGGGTTCCTGCTCCCACGCGCGTTCGATGAGTGGGGCGCACCAGTCGGGAATGCCGAAATCGGCATAAAGGCGTTGCTGGATGACGTAATCGCCGGCGGCGACGAACAGGCGGCACAGTTCCTCGCTGGCATGGGCGATGCGATCGACTTCGGCGGCGGTGAAGGCGTAGCAGGCGGATTCGGACCAGTAGGGCCGGCCATCGGCGCTGTGCCAGAGCAGGCCCAGCCCCTCAACCTTGCTTTGCCAATCGGGCCGGGGGGCGAGCGGGAGGCGCCGCATTACTCGCCAGCGCCGCCGTGCCCGCCTCCGCCTTCGCCGCCGCCACCCTCACCATGACCGCCGAAGCCGCCGCGCGAAATGCCTTCGACCGGAGCGGCGTGGGCTTCACCCGCCAGCGGGGTGCGTGAGCCGCCCGAGACGGACTGGCCGACGGCGGGGGCTGGATCATCGCCGCTGAAATAGCGCCAGGAGCCGCCGCCGTGGGCGCCGCCGGTGTGACCGGTGTTGGTGGAGCAATTGGCGTCAGGCACGCGGCGGCCGCTGTTGTCGGTGCAGACCTGCCATTGCCCGTCGTTCGACGGGGAGCAGCCCGCGATCATCCCGGCGGACAGGCCGAGCAGGGTGGCGAGTGCGGCGCGATCGATAAACTTGGCCATCCGGTCAGAATCCTTCCGACGGATTTCTAAGGGAATTGTGGCGGGGCCGTCAAGGCGAGGGGCGCATGGCGCGCGGGTGCGGTCGCTGGCGAGTGCGACGTAACGCCGGGGGGATTTCGCCTGTCGAAACCGACAAGCGGGGACTCGCAACGCGGGACATCAGGCCGGCGTTGGGGCCTTCCGAGCCATATCGGAAAGCGCTGGCTGTGCTGCTTTGACGTGCGACTGGCCGGATTGAGGACAGCTTGTGAAAGTCCGGCTCGGCCCTGCCCTGGAGCGGGAACGCGGTAGAGCTCGCAAGTATGCGTTCCGTGGCTGACCTTTCGGGTCAGGCTCTTCGGGAGTGACGTTGCTCGCGCGGCATGGACGTACTTTGAGTGCGCCGTGGCCTGCAACGCCGACCTGAAACACCGGGGTGGCCGCTTCGCGATGCGGTTGGCCGGATGGTGGCGGCGTATAACCGGTATGGTTTGTTTTGTCAAGGTGCGGTTGGCGGTGGGTTGCCCCTCTCCAACTTCGGCCAGCGAGCAAGCTCGCTAGCCTTCGTATCCTCTCCCCGGCGGGGAGAGGAGGGTATAGGAATATCGATAAAATAGGTATTTGTAATGGATATCTTATGCTGATTCGAGTGCCGGGGCGGGGTCGAATTCCAGTGGCAGGCCGTTGATTCCCCAGACGCCGGGGAACGGGCGCCAGCCGGGCTCGCCGGCCAGGCGCGGGTGTTTCATGCGTTGGGCGATGGCGTGGATGCCTTCCTGGAGCTGGGCGCGGGCGATGTACTGGCCGAGGCACATGTGCTTGCCGAGGCCGAAGGCGACGTGGCGTAGCGCGGGATCGACGGTGCGATCGGGATCGAATGTCTGCGCGTCCGGGTTGGCGGGATCGCGCCCGGCGACGTTGAGGGTGAAGAACAGCATGGTGCCGGCGGGGATGGTGACGCCGTCGTAGTCGATGTCCTGCGTGGTGATGCGGAAGGTGGAGCCGGGGTTGAACAT
>JAGWTB010000144.1 GCA_028869175.1 Sphingomonadales bacterium | reverse complement strand
GACCAGAATGACCCCGGCCTCCGTCAGAGAGCGCCGGGGTCAACTGTAGGGACAGGATCATGGAACAGGTGCCGCTGCGCAGGATCGTGATTGCCGGAGGCGGCACTTCGGGCTGGATGACGGCGGCGGCGCTGGGCCGTTTCCTCGAACGCGGCTGGCAGGTCACGCTGGTCGAATCCGATGCCATCGGCACCATCGGCGTCGGCGAGGCGACCATTCCTATGGTCCGCAATTTCAATCAGGCGCTGGGGATCGACGAGGGCGAGTTCCTTGCCGCAACCCATGGCACCTGCAAGCTGGGGATTGCCTTCGAAGGCTGGGGCGGCTTCGGCGAGCGCTACCTCCATGCGTTCGGCATGGTCGGGCGCAGCCTCGGCCTCGTGCCATTCCACCACTACTGGCTGCGCGCCCGCGCCGAGGGCAAGGCTGGGCCCTTGGGCGACTATACGCTCAACCATGTCGCCGCCGACGCCAACCGTTTTGCCCGGATCGAGCGTCCTGCCGGCAGCGCCCTGCCTCCGGTGCCCTATGCCTATCATTTCGACGCCGCGCTCTATGCCGCGTTCCTGCGCCGCTTCGCCGAACGGCACGGCGTGGTGCGGCACGAAGGGCGGATAGCCGAAGTCGTCAAGCAACCCGGCAGCCAGGACATCGCCGCGTTGCGGCTGGACGACGGCCGGCTGATCGAAGGTGACCTGTTCATCGATTGCACCGGCTTTCGCGCGCTGCTGATCGAAGGCGCGATGGGCACTGGCTATATCGACTGGAACCAGTGGCTGCCGTGCGACCGCGCCATCGCCGTTCCTTGTGCCCGGACTGAACCACTGGTGCCCTATACCCGCTCGATAGCCCAGCCCGCCGGCTGGCGCTGGCGCATTCCGCTGCAGCATCGCACCGGCAATGGCCACGTGTTCGCCTCGTCGCGCATGAGCGAGGACCAAGCGACCGCGCTGCTGTTGGCCGGACTCGACGGTGAGGCTCTGGACGATCCCCGCACCATCGCCTTCAAGGCGGGCCGGCGGGAACAGTTCTGGACCGGCAACGTCGTCGCCATCGGCCTTGCCTCGGGCTTTATCGAGCCGCTGGAATCAACTGCCATCCACCTTGTCCAGACGGCGATCAACCGCCTGCTGGAATTCCTGCCGAACGGCCCCGTCAAACAGGCTGACCGCGACAGCTACAATCGGCTCGCCACATTCGAGATCGAACGGATTCGCGATTTCGTCATCCTGCATTATGCCGCCAATGGCCGGGTCGGCGAACCGTTCTGGGACGCGGCGCGGAGCATGGAACTGCCGCCCTTGCTGGCCCAACGCATGGCCCTGTTCCGCGCGTCCGGCCGGGTGGCGCGCGAACATGACGAACTGTTCGACGTCCCCGGCTGGGTGCAGGTGATGATCGGCCAGGGCGTGATCCCGCAAGGCTGGCACCCGCTCGCCGATCAGCTTTCATCGGAGGAACTGGCCATGTTCCTCGATACAGTCCGCCAGTCCTGCGAAATGGACGTTTCGCGCTGGCCGAGCCATGCCGATTTCATTGCCCAACACCGCGCTCCGGAGACCGCCCATGTTGTTTGAGTCCCGACGCCTAATCCCCCTCCTGCTCGTGGCTGCGGCTGCAGCGCAACCGGCAGCCGCGCAAGTCCCTCCCGCGCCGGCCACCGACTACCGCGCCCGTAGCCCCGAGCAGGAGATCGTCTACTTCGTCCTGCCGGACCGCTTCGAGAACGGCGACACGAAGAATGATCGCGGCGGGCTCAAGGGTGATCGGCTGACGACCGGTTATGATCCCACTTCACGCGGGTTCTACCACGGCGGCGACCTGAAGGGACTGACCGCCCGGCTGGACTATGTGCAGAGCCTGGGCGCCACGGCCATCTGGTTCGCGCCGATCTTCCGCAACAAGCCGGTGCAAGGCCCGAAAGGGCAGGAAAGCGCGGGCTATCACGGCTACTGGGTCACCGATTTCACGTCGGTCGATTCGCACTTCGGCACCAATGCCGAATTCAGGACCTTCGTCGATGCGGCCCACGCGCGGGGCATGAAGGTCTACATGGACATCATCGCCAACCATACCGCCGACGTCATCCAGTACCGCGAGGCGACGAAGGACGGCTATCCCTATCACAGCAAGGCAGACTATCCGTTCTCGCGGCGCGGCGGTGCGGGTGGCCCGGCAATCAACCCGGGCTTTGCTGGCGATAGCGATGGCTCGCCGGCCAACTGGGCAAGGCTGACCGATTCCACCTACGCCTACACCCCCTATGTGCCCAAGGGAGAGGAGCACGCCAAGACGCCAGACTGGCTTAACGACACGCGCTTCTACCACAACCGCGGCAACACGGACTGGAAGGGCGAAAGCTCGCAATATGGCGATTTCGTCGGACTGGATGATCTGGCGACAGAAGATCCGCGCGTTGTGCAGGGGTTCATCGACATCTACGGCGGCTGGATCGATCGCTTCGGCATCGATGGCTTCCGCATCGACACCGCCCGTCACGTCAATCCGGAATTCTGGCGCGCCTTTGTTCCGGCCATGCTGGCCCGCGCCAAGGCACGCGGCATTCCCAACTTCCACATCTTTGGCGAAGTGGCGACCGACCTCTACGATCCCGCGCTGCTCGCCTCGTGGACCCGCAATGCCGGCTTGCCTTCGGTGCTCGATTTCGCCTTCATGCGCGCCGCCGTCGATGCGGCCAGCGGCAAGACCGGCAGCGAGGAACTCGCCCGGCTGTTCGATGACGATGCACTCTACGAAGGCGGCAAGCCAGCGGCACGGCGGCTGCCGACCTTCCTTGGCAACCACGATGCCGGCCGCTTCGGCATGTTCCTGAAACAGGCCAACCCGGCGGCCTCGTCCGAGGAACTGCTGGCGCGCGACAAGCTGGGTCACGCGCTGATGCTGACCCTGCGCGGGGTGCCGGTGATCTACTACGGTGACGAGCAAGGCTTCGTTTCCGATGGCAACGACCAGATGGCCCGCGAGGACATGTTCCCGTCCAAAGTTGCGGAATACAACGACAACCACCTGATCGGCAGCAATTCCAGCACGGCGACGGGCAGTTTCAACCCGGACCACCCGCTTTACCGCACCATTGCCGAACTGGCGCGCATTCGCCGCAGCACGCCGGCGCTGAGCGAGGGCACTACCAGGGTGCGCGCATCCTCCGACAAGCCGGGATTGTTCGCCGTCTCGCGCTTCGATCCGGCCAGCGGGCGCGAAGTGCTGCTGGCGTTCAACACTTCGGCCAGCGCGATCAGCGCCAATGTCGCCGTCGACCCGGCCAGCGGCAGCTTCACCGCGCTGGCCGGCCCCTGCCCCGGCGCGGCAATCGCTCCCGGTTCCGTAGCGATCCAGCTCCCTCCCTTCGGCTACGCAATCTGCGCGGCAAAAGACTGATACTCCAGACCACTTCCATGAACGAACACGCCCGCCTGCTCGCTGATGCCTCCACCCTCACGCCCGCGCCCTGGTGGAAGGGTGCGGCGCTCTATCAAATCTATCCCCGCAGCTTCATGGACAGCAATGGCGATGGCATCGGCGATCTGCCCGGCATCACCGCGCGGTTGGATCACATCGCCCGGCTCGGCATCGACGCGATCTGGATATCGCCCTTCTTCACCTCGCCGATGAAGGACTTCGGTTATGACGTAGCAGATTACTGCGATGTCGATCCGATCTTCGGCACACTGGCGGATTTTGACGCGCTGGTTTCGCGCGCCCATGCACTGGGCCTCAAGGTCACCGTCGATCAGGTCTATGCCCATACA
The DNA here is from genome assembly GCA_028869175.1 of Sphingomonadales bacterium. Lineage (GTDB taxonomy): Bacteria > Pseudomonadota > Alphaproteobacteria > Sphingomonadales > Sphingomonadaceae > Novosphingobium. The sequence continues at coordinate 182 of JAGWTB010000144.1, read as the reverse complement.
TCGGATGAGCACGCGTGGTTCGCAGCCAGCCGGCAAGACCGCAGCAATGCAAAGGCCGACTGGTACGTCTGGGCCGATCCGAAGGCAGACGGCAGCCCGCCCAACAACTGGCAATCGGTGTTCGGCGGCCCGTCCTGGACCTGGGACGCGCGGCGCTGCCAGTATTACCTGCACAATTTCCT
>JAGWTB010000052.1 GCA_028869175.1 Sphingomonadales bacterium | reverse complement strand
GGTGTCTCGACTGCGCTCGACACGAACAGGGGCAGGTGGTGGATCGAAACCATGATGGTGCCTGCCAAACTACAGGCGCTTGCCGTAGATCGCATAACGGCGGAACACCGTGCCCTCGTGCTGGCCCGAGCGCTGCAACGAGACATTGGCCGAATGCATCAGGGCGTGGATGACGTGGCTGTAGCCGAGTTCGCGCGCGCGTTCGTGGAAGTGCCAGGCGAGCAGGTGGCCGACGCCGCGCCGCATCGAGGCATAGGTCTTGAGGATGGCCTGGCTGGGCTTGGGGCCCTCGAGCAGGTCAGGCAGGCCGAACAGGAAGCCGACCAGCGCCCCGTGCTCATCGCGGGCGAACAGCACCAGCCGCGGGTCGATCATGGCGAGCAGCGGACGATAGAGCGCGAGGAAGCCTTCGCGGTCGAGCGGCTTGAAGAACAGCTTGTCGGCGAAACTGCCCGCCGCCATCGCGTGGAGGTGGGCGAGCAGTGCCTCTGCCCTCTGCCCATCCCACGCGGTGACGCTCACGCCCGGCACGTCAGGGCACGGGGTCCCCGGCGGGGGCACCGGGGCGCGGCTGGAGGCATAGTGTTCCAGCGGCGCGAACCCCGCGCTTTCCAGCGCGGTACGGTCATGCGGTCCGCTCACCGGCTCCATGGCAAAGGGCGGCGAGCCATCGCTTGCGGTGACGACGCGGTAGGCGTGCCAGGTATCGCCCTCCATCGGTGCCAGCACGGCGCGCGCGCCGCTTGCGGCCAGATCGTCGCAAGCCTGCCGCAGCATGGCAGTGCCCGCTTCCACGCTGGCGAAATCCAGCTTGCCAATCGTCGCGGCAGGGCCGTCGCCCCACAGCGGGCCTTCGGGCCAGAGGGTGCAGGACGCGCCGGGCAGGGAGAGGCTGCGGGTGGTCATAGGGCTCCAACCTGATGGAAGTAGGCGGCGAGCGGCAGAGCACTCGCCAGCAGGGCAAGGCGCGGGGCGCGCCAGCGGCGGAAGAGATGCGGCATGGCCAGTGCGATACAAGCAACAAGAAAGAGGCTGGCGATACCAAGCGTACCATACCAGTCGGGCAAGCCCGCCGGGTGCCACTGCGTCAGTGCCAGCGCCCGCACCCCCGCCCAGCAGGACGGGAGCAGCACCAGCGCCCACAGCCGCTGCCGCCCGGCCAGCGCCAGCAGGCCATAGCCCAGTGCGATCCCGGCCATGGCGACATTGTAGAAATGGATCGAACTCGGCCCGGTCATCTCGCCGATGAACAGCCAGATCGCCGCCGCCGAACACAGGGTGCCGAGGAAATCGAGGTCTGGATGCAGCCGCCCGCCGGGCAGCACCCCGCGGGTCAGCAGGTAGGCCCCTATGGCCAGCGCCGGGAACACCGTCCCGCCCACTCCGCCGACGCCGAGAAATATGAACAGCGCCACGGCAAAGGCCCGCGCCGTGCTGCGCGTCAGGCCCAGCCATTGCGACACGCCCGCCGCCGTCGCCGCCAGCGCGAAGAAGGTCACGGCGACCAGGCTCAGTTCCATGGGCGCTGCGTCGAGATAGCCGCGCAGGAAGAAATGGATCGCCAGCGGCACGAACAGGTTGTCCAGCCCGCGCCAGGAAATGGCTTCCACCATGGCTCCGAATGCGGCGATCACCAGCCCCAGGACGATGACATTGCCGCGCGGCGCGTCGCTGAACAGTAGCAGCATGGCCATGGCGGTGATCCAGCCGACCATGGTGAAGGCGATCACCCCTTCCCAGCTCTTCTCGCCGCCCTCGGTGGCGAAGCGCAGGCGGCCATAGGTGCTGCCAGTGAGCGCGGCGGCGGCATCGGACAGGGTGATGATGGCCAGCGGCAGGCCGAAGAGGATGTAGTGCCCTTCGGATCGCAGGAACAGGAAGCCCACCGCCACGGCCAGCCAGATGTCGCCAAAGCTGCGCCGCTCGACCGAATGGATCGCCGCCCCGGCCCCGCCGAGGAAGCCGCTGGAGAAGCGCAGCACCAGCATGGCGGCCAGTGCCAGCAGCACCAGCACCACGACTGGCCACTTGCCCGGCAGCAGGAACGGCAGGGCCATGGCGAACAGCCCGACCATGACGTGAACGCATTTGCGCTGCACTTCCGCGCTCCAGCGCCAATGCGTCCCCACCTTGCGGATGCCGGCAATGGCGGCGAGAAGCGCGCCCACCGCCGCCACGGCCAGCAGGTAGGGCGCGGGGCCGGTCATTTGACCTCGTCGACATGGAGGGCGCTGTAGAAGAACGCGCGGTCGTGCATGGCAAGCGGCGCGGCGATGTCGGCACGCGGCGTCACCTGCCCTGCCATGCCAGCGGGCATGGCGCGCGGGGCCATCATGTTCCAGTAGACCAGCCGCGCGCGCGGGTTGGAAGCGGCGACCAGCCCGGCGTAGCAGGCGCGGTAGCCGTCATCCGACATGTATTCGAAGATGTCCGACAGGTTCCAGCCGTCCACCCCGCCCCCCTGCGCCGCGGCATCCTCGATCGCGCCGTGGAACAGCTCCAGCCGGTCGATCCGCTGGCGGATCAGCGCGTGGTTTTCCGGCTCGTAGCAATGCGGCAACGCCTCTCCGTGACAGCCGAGCAGGATCCAGTGGAGGTAAGGGTTCTGGCGCGGATCGTTATCGACAAAGCATTGCGCGATCTTGCGTGCGACATGGTCCGGCACGCTGCCATCGACATGGTCGAAAAAGGCCGGATCGCGCCCCAGCGCGCCCATCGCCCGGCGGGAGAAGAAGACCTTCAGCAGCGTGCGCCAGCGCCAGTTGTTCCAGCGCGTCTCCAGGAATTCCAGCCGCTGCATCGGGCTGCGCGGAAAGAACACGTCGCGCACCGTGGCGCGCGAATGGACCAGCGGCAGGCACCACTGGCGGAACAGGCGGAAGTAGCGCTCGAACTTGCCGACCCCGCCCGCGCCCCAGGCGATCACGCCTTCGCGCTGACTATCCCAGAAGACGGCGGTTTCGGCATTGCAGGCCTTCAGCACGCGGTCGAGCAATTCACCGCGCCGTCGGCTCGGGCGCGAACCCATCAGTTCCAGCAGTTCGCCGTGCGCCAGTTCGGGCCAGGCGGCGAGGCGCAAGCGGATGGCGCAGAGCTGCGCGGCGGAAAGGTCGGCGGCGATCACCCGCGCCGGATCGAGCGTCAGCAGCGACAGGGCATTGTCCCCCGCCGAGCCGATCGACACCAGCGTCCCGCCCGTGCGCGGCCCCAGGGCTTCGCACAGCACCGCGCCGTCTTCCCAGAGCTGGGCATAGCGGATCGCGTCGAACTGGGCCTTGCCGGCGATTTCGGTGCCGCTCATGCCGCGCCTCCCTTGCCATGGCGCTGGACCAGCCCGGTCGCGCCGTCGACGGTGATCGTCTCGCCATCCTCGATCCATTCGCAGACCCCGCGCAGCCCGACAACGCAGGGGATGCCCAGCTCGCGCGAGACGATGGCCGAATGCGACAGCAGGCTGCCGCGCTCGACCACAATCGCGGAAGCGCTGGCGAACAGGGCGATCCAGCCGGGATCGGTATTGCGCGCCACCAGGATTTCCCCCGGCCCGACCTGCTGCGCGCGCGGATCGCGGATCACCCGCGCCACGGCGGTAACTCGCCCGGCGGAGCAGGCGATGCCAGTGCGCTCGGCTCCGTGCTCGGCGGCGGGGACGACCTGCCCGGCGGCATTGGCCCCCAGCGCCGCGCCGGAGGCGACCACACGCTCGGGCGGATCGGGCAACGCGGCATGGCGCGCCGCCTCCGCCTTGCGCAGCGTGGTCAGGCCCTTGAGGTCGGCGGTGACACCGCTGCCCTCGATTGCGCCAAGCACTTCGGCGATGGTCAGGAAGAACACATCGCGCGGATCGTCGAGGTGGCCCAGCGCGTGGAACTGCCGCCCGGCAGCGAGCAGCAAGCGGCGCGCGCGGCCAAAGATGCGGGTGCGTTCGTACCGCAGGTTCTCACGGTCACGCACTCGCCGCTTGGCGAGGCCGAGCGCCTTGCCCGCGACCCAGCGGCGCAGCGGCTTGCCCCGGAAGGCAGCGGCAAACCGCGCCATCGGATCAACACGCGCGCGCTCCGCCCGCACCGGCGCGCGGGCGGCGGCAAGCACGGCAGCGTGGAGCGAGCGCGGGTCTTCGTCGAGCGTCACCGATTCGAGCTTGAGCTCCTCGGTGCAGCGATCACCGAACTGCGTTACATATTCAGCCAGGTGCGGCGCGAGCGGCGATGCCGCCAGTGTCTTTTCGTCATGCCCGTCCAGCGCCGCCTGCAAGGCCGCGTCGCCGCGCGCGATGTCACCCATGGCGCGGATCGTCTGCGCGGGCCGGGCGGAGATGATGTCGCCCTGCCCGATCAGCACGTCGTTGTGAATCTCGAGGCCCTCTGCCCCGCACCACTTTTCCAGCAGCTTGCGGCTGGCCCCGAAGGCCATCATGCAGAGGAAGTCGTTGACGATGGGAGCATCCCAGCGGTCAAGCAGTTCACCCTCGATGGCGCGGTATTCGGCGGCGAGCTGCGACAGCGGCATGTCCGCCAGTCGTTCGGGCGTGGTGGCCGCAAGCGCGCGCTCCAGCCGCCGCAGGAAACCGGCCTTGGTCGCCTCCAGCCGCCGCGCCTCGCGAGCGAGGCCCCAGCCAACCCCGGCCAGCTTGCCATACTCGCGCAGCCGCGCCAGGCCCTTGAGGTCCGGTCCTGCAGCGATCTCGCTCGCCAGCGGTTCGGGCAGCGGTTCGCCCACGCCCATCATCGTTTCCATGTAGGCGGCGTTGAGCCGGTAACCGGGCAGCAGCGCCAGCGCGCGATACCAGTTGCCCAGGTTGTAGAACACTCGCCCGTTGACCCGCGCCAGCATGTTCTCGAACACGGTGCGGCGGGCGGTCAGCACGTCCTGCGGCACCCCGAGCAGGGCAAGGAAGCTCGTGTAGACGCGGGCATAGGCGTAGGACGCGAAGGAATAGGTCAGCGGCGAGACGAGGCCCGGATAGGACTCGATGATGTTCGAATTGTCGAACACCGTCACCGAAGGATCGGCGAGCGGCAGGGCGCGCAGCGGCGAGGTGATCGGGCGGGCCTGGAGCAGGTAGAGTTCGCCCCCGGCAATCGCCCATTCTATGTCTTGCGGGCAGTCCGCCTCGGCTTCGACGCGGAGCGCGAGGGCAGCAACTGCGGCGAGTTCGTCGACCGATAGGATCGCCTTGCCCTCGCTACGTTCCACCGCATGGCCTTCGCGCGCCAGCCACCAGCTTGATCCATCGATTTCGCCCGCGACCAGCCGGTCGCCCAACCCCTCGGTGGCCGAGACGACGACGCAATCGCGCCTGCCCGATACCGGATCGGCGGAAAAGGCGACCCCGGCCTTGTCGGCGGGCACCATGCGCTGCACCACTGCGGCAGGCGGCGCGCCTTCGCCGCCCAGCCCGCGCGTGGCGCGATAGGCGGCAAGCCCCTCGCGGTCGCCCGAGCCGAGCACCTGGGCAACGGCAGCAGCAAGGCCATCGAGCGGCACGTTGAGCACCGATTCGTACTGCCCGGCGTGACTGTGTTCGGCCCCGTCCTCCTGCAGGGCGGAGGAGCGCACGGCGTAAGGCCCCTCGCCCAGCGCCAATGCGGCGGCGGCGAGATCGGCCTGCGGTGGGACCTCGCCATCGACCACGGCGTAGAACGGCGGCACCCGGTGCCCGGCGGCCACCAGCCGCCCCAGCGCCCGAGCCTTGCCGCCGCAGCGCGGATCGGCGGCGACCTTGTCCGAGGAAACGATCACAGCAGCTTGCCGATCAGCGGCGCGAAACCGGCACCGACATAGCAGGCGAAGACCCACAGCCCGGCGGCATTGTCGACTGCCTTCTGGTTGGCGGGCGTCGGCGCGGCGCGGTAAGCCAGCCCGGCGCGCAGGGTGAACAGGGCCGCCACCAGCCCGACAGCAAAGGTCGCCAGCGGCGCGCCCGTCGCCACGCCAACGAAGCCGAGCAGGGTCAAGGCCAGCACCACGCAGGCCATCCACGCGAACGACGATGCCTTTGGCCCGTAGAGCGCCGAATAGCTGTCCACCCCCGCGCGCTCGTTCTCCGGCGCCCAGAGCTTGCGCCCCACCTCCAGGATGCAGCCGTTGACGAAGCTCAGCGCCAGAAACAGCGCCAGCCCCGGCGGGGCATCGCCATGCGGGCGCCACTCGACACCGGTGACGAACAGGTCGATCAGCGGCATGATCGCCATGTGGCTGGCCATGTAGATCAGCGGATGCGCCTTCAGCCAGCTGGGGAAGAAGAATTCGAACCCCATCAGCACCATCCAGCCCCAGGTGAGCAGCAGCAGCGGCAGCACCGCTGGTTCGATCAGGCCGCAGGCGGCAAGCGCCAGCGGCACCGAGCCCAGCCCCAGCCCGACGATCAGCCGCAGCGATACCAGCCCGCGCGGGATCGGGCGTTCGGGGCGGTACTTCGCGTCGTCCTCCGCGTCCTTGATCTCGTCGAACACGCGCAGGTGGAAAAAGAACAGCAGCGTCACCACGAAGGCAAGCGCGAAGGCGCTCCAGTGTGGCAGGCTACGCCCGGCGAAATGGGCCGAAGCGCTAACCCCGGCGGCAGAGAACACCGCCACCAGCAGCGCCGTCTTGCCCAGCGGAAAGCGCTCCGACTGGTAGATCCACAGACGTTCAAGCAGGGTCATGCACGCTCCCGCGCCAATTTGCCGTGCGCGCGGGTGAAGTGCCCGGCGGCAATCGCGGCCATGATCGAGATTTCGCCCGCAAGGCACAGGCAGGCAGCAACTTCGGCCAGGGCATTGGCCTTGCCCGCGCCGTGGAGGCCCATCAGGTCGAGCGCGGCGCGCGGCGTGGGCAGGCCGGTGCCCCCGCCGACCGTACCGACCATCAGGTTGGGCAGGGTCACCGCCATGTAGAGCCCGCCCTCGCGCGGCTCCATGCGGGTAAAGCCCATGGCGCTTTCGGCGACGCAGGCAGCGTCCTGTCCGGTGGCGATGTACAGCGCGGCCAGCCCGTTGGCGAAGTGCCCCTGCGCGCCAAGCTGCCCCGATAGCTGCGCCCCCAGCGCCGCGACGCGGGCATAGGCCAGCATCTGCTCGCTGCTCGTCTGCAGCAGGCTGGCGACCAGCGCTTCGGGAATGGTCACGCTGGCCGAAACCTTGCGTCCGCGACCGGTGATGAGGCCGAGATGGCTGGCCTTCTTGTCGCCGGAGAAATTACCCTCGACGAACCAGTGCTTCGGCGCGACCGGCGCGTGAGCGACAAGGTGGCGGCAGATCGCGTCGGTTGCCAGGGTCACCATGTTCTGGCCAGAGGCATCGCCGGTGGTATAGCGGCAGGCAAGGAAGACCGTATCGTTGTCGATGGTCGGCTCGATCTCCTCAAGCACGCCGTGGCGCGTGGTCGCGGCAACGGCGGCGCGGATCGCGCTCTCCTGGCTCGCCACCCAGGCGACGAATTGCCCGGCCTCCAGAATGTCGGCGAAGACGAAGGCGGGGGACCGCAGCACCCCTTCGGACACCAGCGCTGCCACCGCCCCGCCCGCGCGGGTAATGACATGGCAGCCGCGCGCGTAGGAGGCGACCAGCGCCGCCTCGGTGGTCGCCAGCGGCACGAGGTATTCACCCGAGGCATGGAGCCCGCGCACCAGCAGCGGCCCGGCAACGCCGACCGGCAGCTGCGCCAGGCCGATCATGTTCTCGATATTGGCGGCGTAATGCGGGATCGCGGCCAGCGTGGCGGCACCGCACAGCGCCCCAGGATCGCGGCCCTCCCAGAAGCGGCTGGAGCTCTCTGCCGAAGCGCCACGACCGAAGCGCGGGCGTTGCCCTGCGTCCGCCGGTTCGGCGATGCGGCGACGCAACCGCTCGGCGGCATCGCCCTTGCCGAGCTTGGTGAGCAGGTGGATGAGGCGGGTGGAGAACACTTAGCCCCTCCCCTACAGGGGAGGGGTTGGGGTGGGGTATGTCGGCAACGTCAGGTGCCGCGCATAATCGACAGCCCCCACCCCCAGCCCCTCCCCTGAAGGGGAGGGGAGTCTGACGCGTTCCAAGCTTGCTCCCATCACGCCACTCACCCCTTCGCCATTTCGCCCAGCGCCACATAGTCCAGCTTGCCCGTGCCCAGCACCGGCAAGGCATCGAGTACGCGGATGTCGCGCGGGATCATCAGTTCGGTCACGCCATGGCCCTTGCCCCATTCCTGCAGCGCCTTCTGGGTGGCATCCTTCGCCGTGGTGAACAGCACGAGTTGTTCGCCCTTCTTGGCATCGGGCCGGGTGACCACGGCATGCTGGTCCGCTGGCCAGACCGCTGCGGCATAGCCTTCGACCGCGGGCAGGGAGACCATCTCGCCGCCGATCTTGGCAAAGCGCTTGGCCCGGCCGCGAATGGTGACGAAGCCCGCCGCGTCGATGGTGACGATATCGCCGGTATCGTGCCAGCCGCCCTCGGGCGGGTGCAGCACGCCGGGATCGGCGGCGAGGTAGTAGCCGGCCATGACGTTCGGCCCGCGAATGAACAGCCGCCCGCCTTCGTCGATCCCCGGCACCGGATCGAGCCGCGCCTCGATAGCCGGAAGCAGCCGCCCGACCGACCCGGCCAGGAAATGCATCGGCGTGTTCACCGCGATCACTGGCGCGGCCTCGGTCGCGCCATAGCCTTCCAGCACGCGCAGGCCGAACTTTTCGGCATAGGTCCGCCGCGTCTCGTCGCGCACCTTCTCCGCGCCCGCGAAGATGTAGCGCAGCGAGTAGAAGTCATAGGAATGGGCCATGCGCGCATAGCCCGACAGGAACGTGTCGGTGCCGAACAGGATCGTCGCGTTGGCATCATAGGCCAGCGCGGGGACGATCCGGTAGTGCAACGGGCTGGGATAGAACACGGTGCGGATGCCGTTGAGGATCGGCAGCAGGGTGCCGCCGGTCAGCCCAAAGGAATGGAACACCGGCAGGGCGTTGAGCACCACGTCGCTCGAATTGAAGTCGATCCGCGCGGCAAGCTGCGCGCAGTTGGACAGCAGATTGCGGTGGGTCAGCACCACCCCCTTGGGCGTACCTTCCGAGCCGCTGGTGAACAGGATCACTGCCGCATCCTCGGGCGCGATGCCAAGCTTGCGGTGGCGGGTCAGCGTGCGTCCGCTGGCGAAGGCACCCCACAGCTTGGCGAAAGCGGTGATGGTCTTGCCTAGGTCCTCCAAAAAGACCACGCGCACCCCGTCTCCCTCCAGCGCCGCGATCACCTCGCCCAGCTTGGCCTGATCGACGAAGGCATGGGCGGTGACGATGGTGCGAATCCTCGCCGTGGCGCAGGCCGAGCGCAGGTTGGCGACGCCGACGGTGAAGTTGAGCATGGCCGGTACCCGGCCGATCGCCTGAAGCCCGAAGAAGGCGACGGCAACGCCAGCTACGTTGGGCATCAGCAAGCCTACCGCCTCGCCCCTGGCCGTGCCCGGCTCAAGCCGCCGACCGATCAGTCCGGCGGCGGTTATCAGGCGATCATAGGATAGCGGATCACGGCTGACGTCTTCCACCACCTCCTTGTCGCCGCCGTGCAGTTCGCGCGCATCGCACAGCGCCTCGAACAGGGTGCGGCTGGTGTCTGACGTGGCGAAGATCATCGCGCTCATTTCATCGTACAAGCGCCGTCCGGCGATGGCCCGGCGCTCGCGCGCGCTCATCTCGCCTTCGATGGCGAACTTGCGCGGCGGCAGGACGGTGAGGGTGATCTGGGGAAACCAGCGCAGCCGCACCTTGCCCTTCATCCGGCTGAAGGGCGTGTATTGCGGCCCATCCAGCCGTACCGGTATGATCGGCGCGTCGGCCTTGTCAGCCACCATGCCGGGCCCGTCGAACACCTTCATCAAGGCCCCGGTCACGGTGATGCGGCCTTCGGGGAAGATCACCAGCGTGCGCCCTTCGCGCACGGCCTTGACCATGGCCTTGGCCGACATCGGATTGGTCGGATCGACCGGGAAGGCGCTGAACAGCTTGAGGAACGGGCGCACCCAGATCGATTCGGCGATGCGGGTATGAACGGCGAAAGTCGGCTTTCCGGGCAGGAAGGCACCCAGCAGCAGTCCGTCGAGGAACGACAGGTGGTTGACCACCACCACCGCGCGCTGGCCCGGCGCGGGCATGTTGTCCGCGCCATAGACCTCGACCCGATAAAGCAGGCGCAGCACCAGCTTGATTGCGGACTTGAACAGCGTTTCCGGCAGCAGCCAGACCGAGGCCAGCGCCACCAGCAGCGTCATGCCCCCCAGCACGCCGATCAGCCCGGGCACCTTCACGCCGTTCGCCAGCAACGCGGCCATCACCAGCACCAGCGCCACGGTCAGCCCGGCATTGACCACATTGTTCGCGGCGATCACCCGGCTGCGTTCCTCCGGGCGGCTCTGCACCTGGAGGATGGCATAGAGCGGCACGATGAACATGCCGCCCGCCAACGCGATAACGCCCAGGTCGATCAGGATGCGCCGCGCGCCCGGGGTCGCGAGGAACTGGGCGACAGAGGCTCCGGCGGTGTGGACCGAGAAGGCGCGGGTCGAAAGCCACAGGTCGATCAGCCCGAAAGCCAGCACCAGCGCCGAGGCCGGGACATATTTCGCCGAAACCTCACCCGCCAGCAGCCGGTTGACGAGGAACGAGCCCACAGCGATCGCCAGCGAGAAGACGACGAGGAACAGCGTCGCCACGCCTTGGGTTGCCGCCAGCGTGCCCGAGACGAGCGGGGCGAATTCGGAAACCAGAACCGCGCCGCAGGCGAAAAACCAGCTTATCCCGAGGATGGCCAGCCACACCTCGCGCCCGTGGCGCGCGGCGGAGAGAATGTCGGCGGTCGCCTTCCAGATGTTGCGGTCAATCGGGTGATGGTCGCGCAGCGGCGGGGCGGCGGGTACGGCGAAGCTGGCGAGGAAACCAAGCAGCGCCAGCCCGGTCGCCGCCACGCCCGCTTCCCATGCAGGGATTGCGCCCGCGAGCAGTTGCCCGCCGAGGATGGCCAGGAAAGTCCCGCCCTCGATCAGGCCCGTGCCGCCCATGATCTCGCCGGGTTGCAAATGCTGCGGAAGGATCGAATACTTGACCGGCCCGAAGAAGGTCGAATGCAGGCCCATGGCGAACAGGCAGGCGAGCAGGACGGGGATCGACTGCACCCAGAACCCGGCGAGCGCCGCGCCCATGATCGCCACTTCCGCCGCCTTGATCCAGCGCACCAGCCGCGCCTTGTCGATCCTGTCGGCCAGTTGCCCGGCAAGGGCGGAAAACAGGAAATAGGGCAGGATGAACAGACCGGTCGATACCGCAGCCAGTAGCTCCGCCTTGTCCGGTTCGGCGGCGAACAGACCGAAGTTCGCCAGGAACAGCATGGCGAATTTCAGCAGGTTGTCGTTGAACGCCCCCAGGAACTGGACAAGAAAGATCGGGGCGAACCGGCGCTTGGCCAAAAGGGAAAGGTCAGGCGCGGCCATTGGTCCTCCACGAATGCATCACGCGTCCGGTTAGGGGAGACATGGTTAAGATTGCGCTATGACTGCCTGAAATTCGGTTGGATCGCCAAGTAATTCGCGCCCGAATTCACTATTGCGCGATTACGCGCTTTCCCGCGCGATCAGGCGGAAGCCGACGTCGATGCGCCTTTCGCCCATGTCCTCGCCCGCGCCGTGGCGGCGGATCGCGGCGATGGCCTCGCGGGCGATGCGGGCGCCGTCGATCTCCACCGTGGTCAGGGTCGGGCGCATTTCCCCGGCGAGCTGGCTGTTGCCGAAGCCGATCACCGCCAGGTTTTCCGGCACCTTCAGCCCCGCCGCCTGGGCCTCCACCACCAGCCCCTGCGCCAGATAATCAGAGCCGCAGACCACCACGTCCGGCATTTCGGGCAAGCGACGCATATCGGCAAAGATGCGGCGGGCGTGGCCATAGCGCGAGGGGATGTCCACCGCTGCCTCGCTCGGCGCAGTGCCGCCCGATGCCCGCCATTCCTCGACAAAGCCATCGCGCCGCATCCGCGCGCGCGATCCTTCGGCGGTGACCACATGCGGACGGCGATAGCCGCGCGACAGCAGGAACCGTGCAACATCGCACCCGGCATCGTGGTGCGAAAAGCCAACCGCAATGCCGATGGGTTCTTCGGGCAGTTCCCATATCTGGATGAACAGGCCCGGTGCCCGGCGCACCATCTCGGCGATCTCACCGCTGATCGGCCCGGTGGAAATGATCGCGTCGACCCGGCGGCTGAGCGCGGCATGGATGAGTTGTTCGGTGCGTTCAGTCGAAACCCCGGTCAGACCGAGCATCACGGTCGTCCCGGCCGCCGCCAGTTCGTCGACCATCGATTCAATCGTGTCGTTGAACATCGAATCGGTCAGGTGCGGAATGAGCACCGCCACCATCTTTGATCGCGATGAAGCCAGCCCGCCCGCCAGCAGATTGGGGATATACCCGGTCTCGGCAATAGCCGCGCGGATGCGCTCTGCCGTGGTGGCGGCGACAACCTTGGGATTGTTGACAAAGCGGCTGACCGTCGCGCTCGATACCCCGGCATGGGCAGCGACATCATCGAGCGTCGGGGTCTTTTCGGTCATGGGGTGAGACCTATAGCTGTTCTGTTTGCGATTGAACCACAAACTGCCTCCGTTCGGGTTGAGCGTTGGCACATGCCTGGGCAAGACCGAGATAAGCCTCGCGCGGAGATCCGCAGCGCACCGCCGGATCGGCGAGCGTCTCCGGCCCCAAACCGTCCAGCCCCTCCCGCCTGCGCAGCAGGGCGAGCGCGATGGCAGCACGCCGTCGGGACTGGCGGTCCATGCAGCCACCTCGGTCGCAGCCGGAACCGCAGAGGCCGGAGCCTGCGCGCCGAGCGGCATCGCCCCATGTGCCAGCGCAAGCGCGGGATCAATCGGGGGCGAGAACGCGCAGGCGGGGGCTGAGGCCCAGCCATTCGGCCAGGACGCGCAAATCCTTCAGGACCGGATCGGTAGCCAGGGCCGCGAAGGGTTCGCGCACCGCCAGCACCAGTTCGCCGCCATGCCGCAGCAAGCTCGCACCGGGCAGGGCGCCGGCTGTGCCGCCGGAGAAGCGCCGGCACAGGCGGATGGCCAGCCCCCAGCCAAACGCGGTTACGATGTCAGCGGGGGCCGCCAACAGGGAGAGCTCGGCAGGTAGTGCCATGCGGCCGGCATTGCCCAGCATCACCGCTGCCAGCATCGCCCGGTCGCTGGCATCGGCACCGATCCAGCGCTTGCCCAGTGCCCATGACAGCGCCTCGTCGGCACGGCGGTTAGGTTCGACCTCGATCAGCGCCATGGCCAGCAGGGTGGCCGGCAACCGCAGGCGGGTGCTGCCGCCGTCGCAGGCCTGCGCGGTCCACTGCATCACCTGCTGGGCCGAGGCCAGGCTGCAACCGCGCGCTGCGGCAAAGGGGATTATGCCGGCCAGCAGCGGATCTTCCGCGCGAACGGCGGCGGACATGCGCTGATGCAGCAGGCCCTCACGCAAACCCCACGATGAAAATACCAGTCGCGCCGGCTCCACCTCGCGCACCAGCGCGCCCAGCAAGGCGGCGGCGTCGGGCAGGCTCGCAAGGCGTGCATTCGACACGCCCGGCAGCGCGCCCGGCTGTGGCTGGCCGTGCGCCAGACTGCGCGAGAGCACCAGCGCTTCTTCGGCATCGATGGCATAACCGTGCGGATCGTCCACCGGCCAGTGCGAGCGTTCCATCGAGAACCGGGCCAGCGCACGCCACGAACCGCCGACCAGGTAGAGATCGCGCCCCTTGCCTTCGCGCCAGTTTGCTTCGGCCAGGGCCTTGCGCAAGCGGCGCGGGAACTTGTCCGGATCACCTGCGCGCAGCTTCGCCAGCCGCAGCGTGCCAAGCGGCAGAGTGGTCGCCCGGCCGCATCGCCCCTTGCCAAAAGCCGTCAGTTCAAGGCTGCCGCCGCCAACGTCCGCCACCGTTCCGGCCGCCCCGGGAAAAGCGGCCATCACGCCTTCGGCACTGGCCATGGCTTCCTCTTCACCGGTCAGCAGGCGCGGTTCCAGACCCAGCTCGGCTACGGCGGCAAGGAATGCCCCCCCATTGGCCGCATCGCGCACCGCTGCGGTGGCCGCCGTCTGCACCGCCCCCACCTGCATGAGGCGGAGCAGCGCGACATAGCGGCGCAGCGCCGTCAGTGCCGCCGCCATGGCCTTGGCATCGAGCCTGCCGTCCTCGGCCACGCCGCGCCCCAGCCTTGCGGTGACCTTTTCGTTGAACAAGGTGCGCGGCGCGCGCTCCGGCCCGCCGTAAACGACCAGCCGGACGGTGTTGGAACCGATATCGATGATGGCGCGGCGCTCACCCATGGGCGCGCTTATGGTCGCCGACCCCGCTGGCAGCAAGCCATCGCGACGGCGCTTTGACATTCATCCACCGTTGCCCAAACTACCGCCAGAACACGGGGAGAACTGCGCCATGTCTGCCATCGCCGCGCCAACGACGCTCGATCACGCGCTTGACCCGCGCTGGCTCGAAGCGGTGCTCGCGCCTGACAGCGGCGGAGCGCCGGTAACCGCGGTCGAGACGGTCGAGATCATCCGCACCATGGCCACCAAGGTGCGCTTCCGGGTGACGTTCGCCGGGCACGAAGCGCCGCGATCCTATTGTCTCAAGGCATTTCTCGACGTCGACGAGGCAGTGGCGCGCGGCGGCGGCGGGCTGACCACGGTGCGCGAGGCGGATTTCTATGCCCTGATCGCCCCGCATGTCGCCGTGCGCGTGCCGCAATGCGTCGCCTCGGTGATCGACCGCGAAGGCCAGCAGGGCCTGATCATCATGCGCGATCTCGTTGCCGACGGCGCGCGGTTCTGCTCGGCGCTCGAGGCCTTTGACACCAACGACTGCGCCGGGAGCCTGGAGCAGATCGCCCGGCTGCATGCCGGGCAAGGCCTGCTCGCCGCCGCGCCATGGATCACCCCGCGCTTGTCGAATTTCGTCGAGCGGCCCAGCGTGCCGGTGCCGCTGCTGCAGCAACTGCTCGACGGTCCGCGCGGCGAAGGGCTGCCAGTGCGCGTGCGCGATGCCGCCCGCCTCGCCGCCGCGCTGGCCGCGCTGGCCGAACGGGACAAGGCACGCCCGCAGTTCCTCGTGCATGGCGATAGCCACGCCGGCAACATCTACCGCACCGCCGAGGGACCGGGGCTGATCGACTGGCAGTTGCTCCAGCGCGGCGGCTGGGCGCTCGACATTGCCTATCACATCGCCGCCGTGCTGCCGGTGGAACTTGCCGAACGCGAGGAACGGGCGCTGCTCGATCACTACCTCGGCGTCATGCACGGTCTCGGCCTGCAAGTGCCGGACCGTGAGACCGCCTGGGCGCAATACCGCGAGGCAGCGATCTACGGATTCTACCTGTGGTCGATGACCCGAAGGGTGGAACCGGCGATCACCGAAACCTTCGTCCAGCGGCTGGGTGCTGCGGTGACGCGGCATGAAAGCCACGCCTTGCTGGGAGTTGACTGAGGCTGCTCAGTCCACCTTCAACCGTTTCGCCAGCCAGCCTTCGTCCGGCGGCGGCGTTCCGCGCAGCGCCGACATGCGCACCGAGCAGCACGACATCTTGAGCCGGGTAAAGTCCTCGTACCAGCCGATGTCATCAGTCGGCAGGCCCGCGACCTCCTGCCACAGCGCGATGGTTTCCTCCCGCGAGCCCATGCCGGCGAGGTGTTCGCGGCCCGGTGCCGCGCCGTGCATCGCCTCTGAATTGACCAGCCACCAGCCAAGGTCCTGCAAGGCCCCGCCCAGCGAGGGTTGCTCCCAGTCCATCACCGCAACCACATCGAAATCAGGGCCAAACATGATGTTGCCCAACCGTGCATCGCCCCAGACGATCCCGGCTGGCTGGCCCTGCGGGGCGAGCGCCTTGATCCGCGCGAGTCCGCGCTCCAGCACCGGCCAGGGCCGGTCTTGCTGCACCCAGGCCACGAAGCGGGTGTACTTGTCGAGTTCCTGCGCCAGCCCGTCGCGCGCGTGGTCAGGCCCGGCAAGGAAGCGGGCGGCATCGGGCGAGACTTTCTGGACAGACGCCATCTGGCGCACGCCGGCTTCCCACATGCGGCGGCGTTGGGCCGGGCTGGCTTCGAAAACCCACCCACTTTCGCGGTAGGGCGGCACGCTGACCGGGACGCGGCCCGATACCTTTTCCATGACGAAGAACGGCGCGCGGAGCAGGTCGGGCGCGGGTTCATACCACAGCGGCTTCGCCACGCGGACATGGCCCTGTTCGTGCATCAGCTGCATGATGCGGTACTGCTGCTCGAACGGGTTGTCGGGGAATACGGTGAAGGCCTGCGGCTTGATCCGCACCACGCAACCCTGGGTGCGCCGTTCGCCCCCTTCGAGCCACGCCATGTCGAACAGGATCGTCTCGTGCGACTGGCCTGCCCCGCGCGGATAGTCGAGATTGCCAAGGGTGATCTCGCGTGCTCCGGGCATCCGCTTTGCCAGCCAGTCGGTGAGCTGGCGTGCGAGTTCGCCAAGATCGCGGACGGCGGGGGCGACGATCACGTCGGACATGGCTGGCATTCTCCCGATCCCCGGCGCTGATCCGCTGCGGAGTGTCGGTATATCGAACATATATTCGCGATTTACGTCAAGCCAAAGCTGGCCGCAGGAGCGATCAGACGGGCCGGTCAGTCGCGATTGCCCGAAATGAAGCGCGTAACGCGGGCGCAAGCCTCTTTCAGCACCTGGCCTGCACGCATGATCTCCGCGCCGGTTTCGGGCTTGGTAAAGCCGACCAGCGCCAGCACGAAGGCCACTTCCCCTCGCTCGTCGAACACAGGCGCGGTGACTGCCGCGAGCGCGTGCGGCACGGCCTCGTCGATCTGCGTCGCGACATTGACCGGTCGGTCGCCCGGCTCGTCGGTCAGCGGCCAGCTGCCCGTGCTCTCGCTGCCCTCGCTCCGCCGCAGCACGACCTGGAAGCCATGGCGGCGCGCAAATTCCATCGCGTCATGCATGGCTGCAAGCTGCGCTTCGCCGGGTTGCGGATCGAGCCCGCGTATCCACTTGTCGACCACCGGCGGGGAGGACCAGGCGAAGTAGATCGCCCCGAAGGGCAGCCGCAGCGGCAGGCGCGTGCCGCGCGGAATGGAGTCGCCGATGTGCGAGATAGAGCTGGCCCGCTCGCGCACGACGATGTCCGAACCTTCCCGATAGACGGCCGAGCAGATCACGTCGAATTCGTCCGCCAATCGCCGCATTTCCGACTGGGCGACTTGCAGGGGCGAAAAATGCGCATCGGCCTGCCGCCCGATCGCCGCGAGTACCGGGCCAAGGACATAGGCCTTGTCGCTGGAGCGGAACAGGTAGCCCGCCTCCACCAGTCCGGTCAGCAGCGCATGGCAGGTGGCACGGCTGAGCTTGAGCGAGCGGACGATGTCGGTGAGCGTGAAGGCCTGTCCCGGATGGTCGGCCATGAAGTTGAGCACCGCGACAACGCGCTGCACGCTGGGGGAAGATCGAGACATGGGTGTGGCGCGTCGCAGTTCGCTATTTCGAATTATCTGCGCTTTAAGCGGCACAGGTGCGAGAGGCAATCCTATTCCGCCGCCACCCGTACCAGCAGCTTGCCAACATGCGCATTGCCGCCGAACACCCCGGCAAAGGCGTCGGGCGCGGCGGCAAGGCCTTCGACCACGGCTTCGGGGGTGACGATCCGGCCCTCGCGCATCCATCCGGCGATGTCGTCCAGCGCCTGCTGCCCGCCGACCAGGAACCCGCCGAAGCCGCGCACTTCCAGTCCCTTGGCCATGATCGTGCGGAAGAAGCCGGGCAGCCGATCCGGCCCCGGTCCTTCCATGCCCATGCCGTAATAGGCGATGAAGCCGCAGACCGGCATCCGCGCCCCGCGCTTGAGGTGCGGCAATACGGCAAGCATCACCTCGCCGCCGACATTGTCGACGAACACATCGGCCCCGCCGGGCAAGGCCGCCTTGAGCTGATCGGGAAAGTCCGTCGCCTTGTAATCCACCGCCGCGTCGAAGCCGAGCTCCAGCAAGGCGGCACACTTGGCCCGGCCGCCGGCAATGCCCACCATCCGCGCGCCCAGCACCTTGCCGATCTGCCCGGCGAGCGTTCCCACCGCACCAGCGGCGGCGGAAATGACAACCGTTTCGCCCGCCTGCACCCGGCCAATGCCGATCATGCAGGCGTGGGCGGTCTGCCCGGGCATCCCCAATGCACCCAGCGCGGTCGAGACCGGGGCGAGTCCCGGATCGAGCTTGCGCGGCGGCCCGCGCCAGTCCGCCTTGTCCGGCGCGACAACGGCATATTCGCGCCAGCCGGTGCGGTCTTCCACCACATCACCGACGCCATAGCCGGGATGGTTGGAGGCGACCACCCGCGACACCGTGGGTCCATACATCACCTCGCCGGGGTGGACCTGGGTCACGCCGGACAGGCGCTTTTCGTCGATGGCGAAGCGGATCAGTGGATCGAGCGCCAGCCACAGCGTCTTGAGCAGCACTTCACCGTCGCCCGGCACCGGCACCGGCCCTTCGACCAGCGCGAAATCCTCGGCGCGCGGGCTGCCTTGCGCATAGCGCCGCAGGACGACCTGCTGCATCGTTCCCACCATCAGCGCAGCTTCACAGTTACTGCGGTCATTCCGCGGTGATCCAGCCCGCGAAACTCCGGCTTCGGCTTGGCCGGGTCAATCGTCATGTTCGGGAAACGGTCGAGCAGGCCCTTGATCGCCACCACCATTTCCTGCCGCGCCACGTCCATGCCCAGGCAGCGGTGCGGGCC
>JAGWTB010000143.1 GCA_028869175.1 Sphingomonadales bacterium | reverse complement strand
CGAAGTCGAGACACCTTGGTACGTTTCAGCGTGTCTCGACTTCGCTCGACACGAACGGGGAGGTCAACGCTGCCTGGTTGCATGGGAGAGCAGATGACTCCGCATCCCGCACCGGCGTTATCGCGTCCCGCCGCTTGACCTGCTTCAAGATAATGCATTATCCACAATCCCAACGAATCCGGCCGCAGGCCTTCCGAGGAGCATACCCATGAGCAGCAACGAATCAGACGTCGGCGGCGCGCCGGCAGAGGGCAAGATCACGCCGGAGGCGATCAAGGCGGCCGAGAACATGATCGGCATGCAGCTTCGCCCCGAAGGCCCCTACCTGCAGGACGCCACGGCTGACACCATGCGCAACTGGTGCAACGGCATTGGCGATCTCAACCCGCTGTACCGCGATGAGGAGCATGGCCGCCTGTCGCGCTATGGCTCGATCGTCGCCCACCCGAACTTCCCCATGGCCTTCGGCTGGATCGGTCGCACTCGCTGGGGCCTGCCCGGGGTCCACGGCTTCTACGCCGGCAACGACTGGGAATTCTTCCGTCACGTCCGCCCCGGTGACCGCATCACCGCCATCGAGCGCGTGGTTGGCATCGATGTGAAGGAATCGAAGTTCTCGGGCACGCTGGTCATGCAGTATGTCGAGGCGACCTTCGCCAACCAGTTCGGCGATGTCGTCGCCAGGGCGCTGGGTACCTGCACCCGTCACGAACGCAAGGCGGCCCGCGAAGCTGGCAAGTACGACGACATCAAGACGCACGAATATTCGGCAGAAGATTTCGCGAAGATCGACAATGCGATCCTCAACGAAGAAACCAACATGCGCGGTACCAACATCCGCTATTGGGACGAAGTGCAGATCGGCGAGGAACTGCCCGAGATCGTGCGCGGCCCGCTTAGCCTGATGGACACCATGGGCTTTCTGGTCGGTTCGGGCCGGGGCCACACCCACGGCGTCATTTTCAAGAACGCGGTCAAGCACCCCGGCCACTTCTTCCGCAACCCCGAAGCGGGCGGCGGTATCGAATATACCGGCATCGGCCACCACCGCGAATCGACCGCCAAGGAAGTGGGCGTGCCCGGGGTCTATGACTACGGCCCGCAGCGCTCGTCGTGGATGGCCAGCCTGGTCACCAACTGGATGGGCGATGCCGGTTTCCTCAAGCGCGTGCGCACCCAGATGCGCGGCTTCAACATCATGGGCGACTGCACCTGGGCGCGCGGCAAGGTCACCAACAAGTACGTCAAGGACGGCAACGCCCTGGTCGACATCGAAATCTGCGGCGAGAACCAGCGCGGCGAACTGACCACGCCGGGCATGGCCACGGTGCTGCTGCCCTCGCTCAACCCGCAGCACAACGTGTTCTTCGACGGGCGCAATTGCGACCTTGAATTGCCGGTGGTGCGATAGTGGCATCCAAAGTTAGCAATCCTCCCCGAGCTTGCTCGGGGAGGGGGACCGCCGCGAAGCGGTGGTGGAGGGGTTTGGCGGTGCAAGCCGCCGCTCGCGTGGCGGCACCCCTCCGTCAGCCGCTGTGCGGCTGCCACCTCCCCGAGACAAGCTCGGAGAGGATTTAGGGAATGTCCGTCCCCCCCCTCTCCGGCATCACCGTCGTTGTCCATGCTAGCGGCGTGGCGGCGGCCTATGCCGCGCGGATGCTGGCGACCATGGGCGCGGGGTGCCTGCTGGTTGAAGGGCCGGACGGATCGCCCTTGCGCCGCGAAGCGCCGTTCCTGCCGGGCAGTGGCGTCTCCGCAACCTTCGCCTACCTCGCGGCGGGCATGGAGTGCCGGACCGGCGATCCAGCGGACCTGCTGGATAGCGCCGACATTTTCATCGATGACACCCCGGTTGCCGAACGCGCCGCGCTTGGCCTTGATCCGGAAAGCATAGCGCAGCGCCACCCGCGCCTGATCCACGTCTCGGTCCTGCCTTTCGGTGCGAGCGGACCGAAGGCGGACTGGCGGGGCGAGGAAATCAACGTCCTCCATGCCAGCGGTGAGGGATACCTGCTGCCCAACGGCCTCACCACCGAACTGTTCCCTGATCGCCCGCCGGTGAAGGTCCACGGCCATTTCACCGAGATGCAGGGCGGTGCCGCCGCCGCGCTGGGCGCGCTTTCGGCGCTGTGGGTGCGCGATGAGCTGGGAGGCCAGTTCGTCGACATTTCCTGCCAGGATGCCGGGCTGGCAGTGGGGGCATTCGCCATCCAGCGGCTGGGCGACGGGTCGGTCGAGCACCGGGTGGAGCGGTCGTTCCGCTTCGGCGGGGTGATCGAATGCGCCGACGGTTTCGTCGAACTGCTCACCCTGGAACAGCGCCAGTGGACCGGGCTGGTCGACCTGCTCGGCAATCCCGGCTGGGCGCAGGACCCAGCGCTGGACGATAATGTCGAGCGCAGCCGCCGAGGGCCGGAGATCAACCGCCACATCCGCGCTTGGGCGAAGAGCCGCAAGGTCGATGACGTCGTGCGCGAAGGCCAGCGCCGTTCGGTGCCGCTGGCGCGCTACTACACGCCGCGCGAAGTGCTGGACGATCCGCACGAGGCGCATCGCGGGCTGTTCCAGCCGCTAGACGTGCCGGGGGTGGGCGAATTGCCCGTGCTGGTCTCGCCGTTTCATTTCGACGGTGCGCCGCTTGTGATTCATTCCAATCCTCCCCGAAACGGGGAGGGGGACCATCCGCAGGATGGTGGAGGGGGCTATCCGCGTGGCGTGCCCGCGAGCGGCCCTGCCCACGGCACTCCCCCTCCGTCAGTCGTTCCGACTGCCACCTCCCCGCAAGCGGGGAGGATCAAGCAATGAAACCTTTGGCCGGAATCCGTCTTGCCGATTTCACCGTGCACAACGCCGGGCCGTTCGCCACGCACCTGCTGTCGCAGCTTGGTGCGGAAGTGGTGAAGGTGGAAAGCGCCATGCGCCCCGATGCCTTCCGCAAGCCGCACCCGGTCTATGGCCGCGAAGGCCCCGCGACCTTCGATCAGGTCGCCTCGACCAAGCTCTCCGTCCGCATCAACCTCAAGAAGCCCGAAGGCGTGGCGCTGGCCAAGAGGCTGGTCGCGGTGTCGGACGTCGCGGCGGAAAGTTTCCGTCCCGGTGTGATCGGGCGGCTCGGGCTGGGGTATGATGCCCTGAAGGCGGTGAAGCGGGACATCGTCATGCTGTCGGTTTCATCCTGCGGGCAGGACGGGCCGGATTCGCACTTCGCTGGCTATGCCCCGTTGTTCGGAGCCTGGGGCGCGCTGTCGGACCTGACGGGCTTTGCCGATGGCCCGCCGGTCGAGATGCGGCACGTGATGGACCACACCGTCGGCATGCATTCGGCGGTGGCGGTGATGGCCGCGCTGCAGCGGCGGCGCGCGACGGGCGAGGGCTCCTACGTCGATGTCGCCGCGCGCGAGGTCGCCTCGGCGCTGGCGGGCGAGGCGCTGCTGCTGGCGGCGGCGGGCGGCTCCCCGCGCCGGATGGGCAACGCTGCCGAGGGACTGGGGCCGCACGGGGTCTATCCAGCCCAGGGTGAGGACCGCTGGGTTTCTATTGCCGTGCGCAGCGAAGACCAGCGCGCGGCGCTGCGGCGGGTCACCGGGTCGCAAGACCTGTCGGACGAGGCACTGTCGGCCTGGACCCGGCTGCGTGAGGCGAATGCTGCTGCGGAGGAACTGCAAGCGGCCGGGATCGCCGCCCACGCAAGCTGGACCACCCCCGAGATCGCCGCCGACCCGCACCTGCGCGCACGCCGCGCCATTGTCGAGGTTGCCGAGCCCGATGGCACCCTGCGCGCTGCCGTCGGCGTGCCGATGCGGCTGTCCAAGGGTGCGGAGATCGGCATCGACCGGGGCACGCCGCAGCTCGGTGAGCATGAGGATTATGTCTATGGTGAACTGCTCGGCATGGGCCGGGCAGAGCGCGATGCCTTGCAGGCAAGCGAAGTGATTTACTGAAAGGCCCCTCCCCTTCAGGGGAGGGGTTGGGGTGGGGCCGGTTCCG
>JAGWTB010000051.1 GCA_028869175.1 Sphingomonadales bacterium | reverse complement strand
GCCGCGCCGAGCTGGAGATTCCGCTGGGCTCTGGCGCCAAGGAAATGGGTATCCGTCCGTCGATCTTCATGGATGTCGGCGCGGTGTGGGGCGTCAAGCGCCCGGCGCTGCAAAGCTTCCCGAACGGCACCTTCATCCCGACCCGCGATGCCAGCGGCGCTCCGCTCTACACGCAGGTAAGCGCTGACGGGCTGACCAGCACGACGGTGACCAACGCCATCAGCACGGTGGACGGCACCACCGCCAACGCCGCGCTGGGTTCCAGCATTCCGCCGTTTATCGAGGAATTCGTCGGCAACACCTGGCGTCCGCGCCTGGCCGTGGGCATCGGGTTCAACTGGAATTCACCTTTCGGGCCGTTTCGTATCGACTTCGCCAAGACCCTGCTCAAGCGCAATGGCGACGACACCAAGTCCTTCACCTTCAACGTGGGAACTCAATTCTGATGAAAAACCTTCTCAAACCGATCCTTCTCGCCGGACTGGCGCTCGTTGCCGTGCCGCAGATCGCCGAAGCGCAGGCTGCCCCGGCCGCCGCCGCACCGGCTGGTCCGGTCGCACCGGGCGTCGCCATCGCCAACCTCGAGGCGATCGTCGCCAATTCGAACGCCTTCAAGGTGGCGCAGCAGCAGCGTCCGGTGACCTACAAGGCGCAGTACGATTCCGCCGAAGCCCGCCGCAAGCAGATCGCCGCGCAACTCCAGCCGCTGATCGACAAGTTCCAGCGTGACCGCGCCGCGCCGAACGCCAACCAGGCTGCGCTGCAGACCCAGGCGCAGACGATCCAGCAGATCCAGGATTCGGGCAATCAGGAACTGCAGACCATCCTGCAGCCGGTCGCCATGTCCGAGGCCTATGTGCAGGAACAGATCAACGACAAGCTGATCGCCGCCGTGCAGGGTGCCATGACCAAGCAGAAGATCACCCTGCTGCTCAACCCGCAGTCGGTGATTTCGGCGAACAATGCCTACAACCTCAACCAGGCGATCCTGACCGAGCTGAACGCCGCACTGCCTTCGGCGCAACTGGTGCCGCCCGCTGGCTGGGAACCGCGCGAAGTGCGTGAACAGCGTGCCGCCCAGGCAGCGCAGGCTGCTCCCGCCGCTCCGGCCGGTGCTGCCGCTCCGGCGCGTCCGCAGCCCGAAGGCCGCTAGGCGAAACTGGCGACAAGGGGGTAGCGATGAGCGAGGAACAGGCCGGGGCTCCGGCGACGAAAAGCGTCGATATCCGGGGCATCCTGGCGGCCCTGCCGCATCGCTACCCCATGTTGCTGGTCGATCGGGTGCGTTCGCTTGAGCTAGGTGAGCGTATCCACGCCGTGAAGGCGGTCAGTTTCAACGAGCAGTTCTTCCAGGGGCATTTCCCGGGTCGTCCGATCATGCCCGGCGTGCTGCAGATCGAGGCACTGGCCCAGGCCGCCGGGATACTCGCGGTGGAAACGCTCGAACTGGCGGGAACCGGCAAGCTGGTCTACTTCATGTCGATCGACGAAGCGAAGTTCCGCAACCCGGTGGAACCGGGCGTTCTGCTCGATCTCGAAGCCGGTTTCGTCCAGAAGCGGGCGAGGGTGTGCAAGTTCTGGGGCAAGGCCTCGGTGGAAGGCAAGGTCACCTGCGAGGTGAACTTCACTGCCATGATCGCCGACGCGCCAGCCTGACACGCCGATCTTGCAATTTGCCGCGCTCCCGGCTAAGGGCGCGCCTCCTGTTTTCAGGCCGGTCGGAACCGGCCCTAGCGAAAGACTGAGCGATGAAGGCCGATATCCATCCCGACTATCACAGCATCAAGGTCCAGATGACCGACGGCACCGTGTTCGAAACCCGCTCCACCTGGGGCAAGGAAGGCGACACACTGGTCCTCGAAATCGATCCCACCTCGCACCCGGCATGGACCGGCGGCAACCAGCGCATGCTCGATCAGGGCGGCCGCGTTGCCCAGTTCAACAAGCGCTTCGGCGGGCTTACGCTCAAGAAGAGCTGATCGGCTGCAGCCAGAAGCCAACAGAAAAGGGCGGCCCCGCGGGGTCGCCCTTTTGCTATGCGGCGGATGTTCCGCGCGGCGTCTCAGATGTCGCCGGCGCGCACTTTTTCCTGCCAGTCGGGATGGTCGTCGCCGATCGGGCGCAGGAATTCAACCCCGGCGGCGTCATCGCGCACCCAGCGTACCAGCGCCTGAACCGGCTTGCCGCCATCAAGCCGCAGCGAGATGAAGCTGCCGCTGCGCAGCGCGCTGACGTTGCCACGCACGTTGCAACCGTAGTCCGAAAGGTCGGCCAGCCGCGCGCGGATATCGCGTCCGGTGGTGGTGAGGACGACAACCTGTGCGGAAGTCGCATGGCGGGTCGCCTTGCGGGTCAGGGGCCGCGTGGACCCTTTCCCCGTATCAGGATCGCTTGGCAATCGTTTCACAGCAACGCCCATGCCTTCCCCCAATGCTGCAAGACTGGACAGAGAACCGCACCAAGGCGGTCGCTCCGCAGGCCCCCGCGCAACCGAAGTGACCAAGTAACAATCCCTAGGGCATAGGCTTTCAGGGTTAACTTCAGGTTATCGCGCTGCAATCAGCCCCAGGGACGCTCGCGATACCAGCGCGTTACCACGTGCTTGACCCCGCGCCGGACCTTCATGGCGTGATGAATGGTGCGCGGATTGACCTGTCCGTCGGGCAGGCGGTTGTTCCAGCAGACCAGTTTGCCGCGCTGCGGCCGGATGGTCTTGCCCAGTGCTTCGAAACAGGTCTCTCCGCCGGCGGGAACGTCGTCGAGATAGACCATGAAGGTCCAGGTGCGCTGGCCAGAAACGGCGCAAAATACGGGGAAATCAGCGCCATGTGGTTCGAAATAGTCGGTGTGCGGCTTGAACTGCTGCCCCACGGCATAGCGCTGGCCCTGCATCGGTTCGCCATGTGCGGGATCGATGCCCGATAGCCAGGCGAGTTTGGCGGCGAGCGCATTCACCAAAGGGTCGGCGGGATCGAAATCACAGGTTTCGCTGGTGCGGAAGGCCTCGTCGCCATTGGCATCGGCAATGGTGGAGGGGCGGCGCCGCGCTTCGATCCGCTGGATCAGCGCTTCGCATTCCGGTGGCGAAAGGAACTGGCGCAGCAGGAACAATTCGCTGCCGGGGCTATCGATCCGCTGCATTCCGGGGATCGACAGCAAGTGGCTTGCGCTGGATTCGCCGGGTGCGGTCATGCCCGAGCCATAGCGCGGGAGGGGTGGCCTGGCAGCGGCAAATTGGCCGTTGCACAACTTTTCGCTTCCCAAGCCGCGCGCCCTGTGCAAATGGCCGCTCCCGCCCGTGCCGCAGCTTTGCGCAAGGGCCATGGCGATCGTAGCTCAGTTGGTTAGAGCGCCGGTTTGTGGTACCGGAGGTCGTGGGTTCGAACCCCATCGATCGCCCCATTTCCCTCCACTCAAGAGCTTCCGCTGCGCCGCGCGGTTGACAACTTGCGGCCGCGACAAACGCGCACTTGCCCAGTGCCGCCGCGCCTGCCAAAGCACGCAACGCTTCGCAAATGATGGCAAGAACGCACCAGACGCAATGCACGGCTTCGCCAATCCCGCCCGCTTCCTGCGCCTCGCCCGCTGGATAACACCGCTGCTGCTGGTCGTGGGGGGGCTTGTCTCCGCCGCAGCTCTCGCATGGGGCCTGTGGCGCGCGCCGGCAGACTACCTGCAGGGTGACAGCGTGCGCATATTGTACCTGCACGTGCCGGCGGCATGGCTGGGCATGTGGGGCTGGGTGGCCATCGCCATCGCCAGCCTTGCCGAACTGGTCTGGCGCCATCCGCTTGCCGCGATCGCTGCCCGTGCGGCGGCGGCACCGGGGGCTTTCTTCACGGCGCTGTGCCTGATTACCGGATCGCTTTGGGGTCGCCCGGCCTGGGGTACCTGGTGGGTGTGGGACGGGCGCCTGACCTCCATGTTGGTGCTGCTGTTCCTCTATTTCGCCTATATGGCGCTGGCAGATGCGGCAGAGCGCGACGGCGGCGGCGGATCGCGGCTGGCGGCGATCTTCGGACTGGTTGGTGCGGTCAACATTCCGATCATCCACTATTCGGTGCTGTGGTGGAACAGCCTGCACCAGCCGCCCAGCATCACTATGGGCAAGTCAGCCATGTCGGGCGAGTTCCTCATTCCGCTGCTGGTGGCGACGGTGGGCTTCTCCTGCCTGTTCGGCGGAGTGATTCTTGCGCGGATGCGGGCGATTCTGGCCGATCAGCAGGCCGAGGCGCGGCTGCGGCGTAAGGCTATGGTCAGGGACGAAGCCTAATGCGCGAAGGGTTGGACCACTGGACGTTCGTCATCGCCGCCTACGCGGTGGGCGTGGCTGGCACCGTGGCGTTGGTCGCCTGGGCGTGGATTTCGATGAGGCGGGCCGAGGCCCGGCGTGACAAGGCAAAAGGCAAATGAGCGCGATCAAGGCCAAGCACCAGCGTCTCGTCCTCGTGCTGATCGCGCTGGCGGCGCTGATCGGCGCTGGGCTGCTCGCCGCCTGGGCCCTGCGCAACCAGGCCAGCTATTTCTATGTGCCGAGCGAATTCGCCGCCAAGCCGCCGGAACTGGGCCGTGCCGTGCGCCTCGGCGGCATGGTGGAGGGCGGCTCGCTCAAGACCGAGGCTGATGGTGTCACCATCCGTTTCGTGGTGGGCGACGGCAAGGCGCGGGTGCCGGTGACGTTCAAGGGCATTGTCCCCGATCTGTTCAAGGAAGGCTCGGGCGTGGTCGCCGAAGGCAAGCTTGGCCCGAACGGAACCTTCGTGGCCGACAACCTGCTGGCCAAGCATGACGAGAAATATGTCCCGCGCGAGATGAAGGACATGACCGCGGCCCAAGTGAAGCAGACCGTGGCCGAAACCAAATGATCGAGACTGCGGGTATCGGGGAACGATATACCCCCCTCCTCTTCAGAGGAGGGGTTGGGGGTGGTGGCGACGCTGCAAGCGTCGCTCGCACCATTGATCTGGCGCGTTGGTTCCACCACCCCCCGACCCCCTCCTCTGAAGAGGAGGGGGAGCAGTGATCGCCGAACTCGGCCTTGCCGCGCTGTGGCTTGCGGCGGCACTGGCGGTGCTGCAGCTTGTTGCCGGCGCGCTGGCGCTGACCCCGCGCGGCGCGGGCATGGCTGGCGTGGTCCGCCCGGTGGCGATGGTGCAGGGCGTGCTGGCGCTGATCGCTTTCGCCGCGCTGATCCTGCTGTTCTGCCAGACCGACCTTTCGGTGAAGCTGGTGGCGATGAACTCGCACTCGGCCAAGCCCTTCATCTACAAGCTGGCCGGAACCTGGGGTAACCACGAAGGCTCGATGCTGCTGTGGGTGACGGTGATGGGCCTGGCCGGCGGCTTCGTCGCGCTGGTGGAGCGTCGCCTGCCCGAGCCGACCATGCTGGCGACGCTGGCCGGGCAGGCCTTCGTCTCGATCGGTTTCTACGTTTTCCTGCTGTTCGCTTCCAATCCGTTCGAGCGCCTGCCGCAGCCGGTGGTTGAAGGGCAGGGGCTCAACCCGCTGCTACAGGACATCGGCCTCGCCTTCCATCCACCGACGCTTTACCTCGGCTATGTCGGGCTATCGATTGCCTTCAGCTTCGCCATCGGTGCCCTGGTGACGCGCGAGGTCGGCCCCGCCTTTGCCCGCGCGATGCGGCCCTGGGTAATGGGGGCGTGGATTTTCCTGACCGTGGGCATCACCGCCGGTTCCTACTGGGCCTATTACGAACTGGGTTGGGGCGGCTGGTGGTTCTGGGACCCGGTCGAGAATGCTTCGCTGATGCCGTGGCTGGCGGCGACCGCGCTGCTCCATTCGGCCAGCGTGCTGGCGGCGCGCAACGCACTGCGCGCCTGGACGGTGATGCTGGGCGTGGTTGCGTTCTCCATGTCGATGGTGGGAACCTTCCTTGTCCGCTCGGGCATTCTCACCTCGGTCCACGCATTCGCGGTCGACCCCAAGCGCGGCAGTTTCATCCTCGCGCTGCTGGCGATCAACATCGGCGGCGCGCTGATCCTGTTCGCCCTGCGTGCCGCAACGGTGACCGAGGGTGAGCGCTTTACCGTGACCAGCCGCGAATCCGCGCTGGTGTTCAACAACGTCATGCTCTCCGGCGCGCTGGGGATCGTGCTGATGGGCACGCTCTATCCGTTGCTGGCCGAGGCTTTCGGGGCCAAGGTCTCGGTGGGACCGCCCTACTTCAACCCGATGACCGCACTGTTCGCGCTGCCGATGCTGGTGGTCATGGCAATCGGCCCCTTGCTCAACTGGCGGCGGGACCGGTTTGCCCGCGTTCGGGCGCGCCTGATCGTGCCGGCGCTGCTGGCGGGCGCGGTGCTGCTGTGGCTGGGCCTGTCGAGCGGGATCGGCTTGCTGCCGCTGCTCGGCCTGGGCCTCGCAGCCGGGCTGGTGCCTGCCAGCCTGATGCCGCTACGGGGCCGGAACCTGCGCCGCACGCCGCTGCCGGTGTGGGGCATGGTCGTGGCGCACCTTGGGGTGGCGGTCGCATTGTTCGGCATGGCCTGCGACAGCGCCTACACGGTAGAGCGGCTGGTCGCGGTGCGGATCGGCGACAAGACGGAAGTCGGGCCATTGACCGTCACGCTCAAATCCATCGAGCCGGTCGCCGGTCCCAACTGGACCGCGCTGGAAGGTGAAATGCTCGCGGCCTATCTCGGCGGTGAGCCGGTGGCGCTGCGCCCGCAGGCGCGGTCGTTCTGGGCACCACCGCAGCAGACCAGCGAATCGGCGCTGCTTACCCGCTGGAACGGTCAGCTCTATGCCGTGCTGGGCGAACAGGCGCAGGATGGGCGCTGGCAATTGCGGCTGTGGTGGAAGCCGTTCGTCACGATGATCTGGCTGGGCGGGCTGATGATCGCGCTGGGCGGCGTGATCGCGCTGATCGGACGGGTGGTCAGTGACCTGCGCCGCCTGATCGCGCGTGACAAGATCGCCTACCGCCGTGAAAGGCAGGGGCGATGAGCGACACTGCTGCCAAGGCTCCGCGCTGGGCGATCTGGTTGCCGCTGGCGCTGTTCGCCGGCTTTTTCGTGCTGGTCATGTTCGGCCTGCTGCGTCCTGCCAGCCATGACGTGCAAAGCGCGATGATCGGCAAGCCGTTGCCACCGTTCAACCTTGCGCCCGCCAGTGCCGATAGGCCCGGCCTGGCGCGGACCGACTTTGCCGGCAAGCCACGCCTGATGAACGTGTTCGCCAGCTGGTGTGTTCCCTGCGCTGCCGAAACACCGGTCCTTGCCGAACTGGCGAAGCGCGGTGTCGAGATCGATGGCATTGCCATTCGCGATCGTCCGCAGGATCTCGCCCTGTTTCTGGCGCGAAACGGCAATCCCTACGCCCGCATCGGTGCCGACAACGTGCGCGAGGTGCAGCTGGCCATCGGTTCGTCAGGCGTTCCCGAGAGTTTCGTGATAGATGGCAAGGGCACCATCCGTTATCAGCACATCGGCGAAATCCGGCCGGACCAGATCGACATGATCCTGGGCAAGCTGGCCGAGGCGGCGAAGTGAGGCGGCGTCTGGCCCTGCTGATGCTGGCGCTCTGCGCGCTGTTCGCCGCGCCGGTGCTGGCGGAAGACAGCCTGCCGCCCGCGCCCTATGCCTATCGCCAGCTCGATGATCCTTCGCAGGAGGCCAAGGCCAAGGCGCTGATGGACACGCTGCGCTGTCTGGTGTGCCAGGGGCAGTCGATCAGCGATTCGGACGCCCAGATGGCTGGCGACATGCGCAACGTCGTGCGCATGCGGATCGCCGCGGGCGAGGACCCCGAGGCGATCCGCCAGTGGCTGATCGAGCGCTATGGCGACTATGTCAGCTATGAACCGCGCGTCACCGGGCTGACCTGGCCGCTGTTCGCCGCGCCGCTGGTCATGCTGGCGCTCGCCTTCCTGCTGCTGCGCAAGCGCTTTACCGGAAAGGACGCGGCATGACCTGGCTGTTCGTGGCGCTGATGGCGGCGGTGGTCTTTGCGCTGCTGGTCTTCGTGTTCAGGATTCCGAAGCAGGGCCGCGAAGCAGTCGCGGCGGCTTTGCTGCTGGGGGTGGCGGGTTACGCCCTGCAAGGCAGCCCCGGCAAGCCCGGCGCGCCCAAGGAAGCGGTGGAGAAGATCGCGGGCAATCCCGCCGATACCGTGGCCGAGCGCCGCAGGATGGCCAGTCAGCCGCTCAACCCGGGTAATTCGTGGCAGGTTATCGCCGATGGCCTCGCGCGGCACGGGCAGTTCGCCGATGCCGCCGGAGTCCTGCTGGGTGCGGTGGAGAAAGACCCGAAGAATGCGGACGCCTGGCTGGCCATGGGCAACGCCATGGTTGGCCATGCCGAGGGTACGCTGTCACCCGCCGCGCTCTACTCCTACCGCAAGGCGGCTGAGGCCGATCCGACTCATCCTGGCCCGCCGTTCTTCCTCGGCATGGCGCTGGCCCAATCGGGGCGGTTTGACGATGCCCGCGCGCTGTGGGCAGACCTTCTGGCGCGCAGCCCCAAGGACGCGCCGTGGCGGGGCGATCTGGAGGCTCGCCTCGGGCAGCTCGATGCGCTGATTGCACAGCAGAATTCTGCGGAAAACGGGCAGCCCGGCAGGAAGTAGCATGAATCGCATTTCCTTGCCGGGGCAAAGGCAGGCTGCTAAGCGCCGGGCCTCGCTCCGCCTGGGGGCTGGCGGGCAAATCGCGTAGGGAATGGGCGCATCCATGAGCAGTTCGGCAGAGCAGACCGCCGCAGTTCACCCCGATCCGGCAAAAGCGCCGGGCGGAGACCACGGCCACCATCGCGGCGGCGTCGTCAAGCTGGCGGTGGGCGCGATCGGCGTGGTGTTCGGAGACATCGGCACCAGCCCGCTCTACGCCATGCGCGATACCTTCGCCGGGCACCATCCGCTGCCGCTTGACCGGCTGCATGTGTTCGGCATCGTTAGCCTGATGTTCTGGTCGATGATGATCATCGTGACGCTGAAATATGTCACGATCATCATGCGCGCGGACAACAAGGGCGAGGGCGGCAGCCTGGCGCTGCTGGCGCTGATCAACCAGAACATATCGGGCAAGGCCTGGACATCGGGCATCGTCCTGCTGGGCGTGTTCGCCACATCGCTGTTCTATGGCGATTCGATGATTACCCCGGCGGTGTCCGTGCTGGGCGCGATCGAAGGTCTGGCGATCTACGAGCCAGGCCTTGAACGGCTGGTGGTGCCGCTGGTGGTTGCCATTCTGGTCTTCCTGTTCTTCATCCAGAGCAGGGGCACCGCGAAGGTGGCCAGCCTGTTTGGCCCGGTGATGCTGGTCTATTTCGGCGTGATCGCCGTGCTGGGGGCAACCAGCATCATGCAGATGCCCGAAGTGATCTGGGCGCTGAGCCCGCACAATGCCGCAGCCATGTTCATCAACGATCCGCTCAAGGGCTTTCTCGCCATGGGTTCCGCCGTGCTGGCAGTGACCGGTGCCGAGGCGCTCTATGCCGACATGGGCCACTTCGGCCGCCCGCCGATCCGGGTGAGCTGGCTAGTTTTCGTGCTGCCGGCGCTGGTGCTCAACTATCTCGGGCAAGCCTCATTGCTGATCCGCAATCCGGCGGCGCTGGAAAGCCCGTTCTATTTCCTCGCGCCGCAATGGTTCCAGTGGCCGCTGCTGATCATTGCCTCGATGGCGGCGATCATTGCCTCGCAGGCGGTGATCTCGGGTGCGTTTTCGGTGACCCAGCAGGCGATCCAGCTGGGCTTCATGCCGCGCATGACGATCAAGCACACCAGCGAGCATGCTGCCGGGCAGATTTTCATCCCGGTGCTCAACTGGGGGCTGATGATCGCGGTGATCATTCTGGTGCTGGTATTCCAGCGCTCGTCCAACCTCACCGCTGCCTACGGTATCGCGGTGACGGGCGCGATGCTGATCGACAACTTCCTGCTCGCCGTGGTGCTGTTCCACATGTGGAAATGGAAGCCGTGGCTGTCGATCCCGGTGCTGGCGCTGTTCTTCGTGCTCGACGGGGCTTACCTCTCGGCCAACTTCACCAAGATCCCCGATGGCGGCTGGGTGCCGCTGGCCATGGGGTTGGCGATCTTCACCTTGCTGACGACATGGTCGCGCGGGCGTCAGTTGATGCGGCAGAACATGGCCGAAGGGACCATCCCGATCGAGGTCTTCGCCAAGAGCGCCCATTCCAGCGCAGCCCGGGTGCCGGGGACGGCGGTGTTCATGGCATCGACCAATATCGGCGTGCCTTCCGCCCTGCTGCAC
Source organism: Sphingomonadales bacterium (assembly GCA_028869175.1). Taxonomy (GTDB): domain Bacteria; phylum Pseudomonadota; class Alphaproteobacteria; order Sphingomonadales; family Sphingomonadaceae; genus Novosphingobium. The sequence continues at coordinate 8,940 of JAGWTB010000051.1, read as the reverse complement.
AACATCAAGCACAACAAGGTGCTGCATGAGCGGGTGGTGATCCTGACCGTGGCGATCCAGGACGTCCCCTATGTCGACGCGAGCGAGCGCTGCTCGATCAAGGACATGGGCAACGGCTTCTATCGCATGACCCTGCGCTATGGCTTCCTTGAGGAAACCGATGTGCCCGCCGCGCTGATCCGCACCGACACCTGCGGCGAACCGTTCGACATGATGAAGACCAGCTTCTTCCTCTCGCGCCAGACGCTGATTGCCTCGTCCAAGCCGGGCATGGCGCTGTGGCGGGAAAAGCTGTTCGCCTGGATGCTGCGCAATGCCGCTTCGGCGATGGAATTCTTCCGCCTGCCGACCAACCGGGTGGTCGAATTGGGCAGCCAGCTGGAAATCTGAGTCAGGCCATGGCCCGCGCGGATCGTCTTGAGCGCGCCGACCGGCTGCGCGACATGCTGGAGGGCGAGTATCGCGCGCATCTGGTTGTTGCGTTGCAGAATACTGCCGCCGGGCACTGGGGCCTGTTCGACCACCAGCAGGACCGGACGATCCGTGCCAAGATCGCGCCCACCATCGCGCGGCTGACCGAGCTGGCCGAGGAGATCGACGAGCAGCGCGAATTGCTGGGGCTTGAGCCCTTCGCCCTGCACGAGCAATTCATCGCCGCGCGCGGCCCGGTCCGCTCGAACGCGGTGGGCGAGCCCAAGCAGGCCAAGGCCTGGCTGGAGCGCCTTGGCGAGCCGGTCTGGCCCAAGCCGGCCTGACTGCCGGCTCAGGACCTGAGCCACATTTCGCTTCGCGCAATGACGAAGCAATTCATTCAGTGTGCAGCGGCAGCGCTCTAACTTCGGTAGAACGGGAAGCGCTTCACTTTGCCGGCGATCAGGTTCTTGGCAAAGGCCGTGCGCATTTCCTCCGCGCCTTCGCTGGTTACGCAGACCAGGTGCGTGCCGCCCGAAGGCAGCACTTCGATCGCACTGATGCGGACGCCATCCTTTTCGCAGCGGGCAGAGACCACGGCTTCGGACAACGAGATGTTGATCGCGCGGCTCATCGGGCGGGGGCCAGCTGGGCAACCGTCCAGGCAACCGAGGCCGCTGCCCCCAGCTTGCGCTGGTAGCCCCCGATCCGGTCGGCAATCACATCTGCGAAACCTTCGTGGTGGGCCCGTTCGCCATGGCCGATGCTGGCATCGGCGCGCATCACCGCAAGCTGGTGGTGGAAATAGAGTTTGTTGAGATCCATGGGCATGCTCCGGCGTGTAAGCGGGAGCGCGCGAGGGCGGTGCCTCGCCTGTCTCTCAGTCGCGGGTGCCTACAGGCTGCATCCGCCGCGATAGGACCTATATGGGAACCCGGCGGCCTGATTGTAAGAGCGGGCACGAAAAAGGGCGCGGCATCCGCCTGGACACCGCGCCCTGTTCAGGCACACTGGCCGCCGGCTGAAATCAGCCGAGGTTGGCGCTGACCATGCAGTAGAGCATCGGCAGCGACAGCAGCAGGTTGGTGCGGCTCGCAGCCAGCGCGCGCGGCGCGGCGGCGGCCTTTTCCTCGGCCGAAGCCTCGACAATGCCAAGGATCTTCTTCTGGGCGGGCCAGATGATGAACCACACGTTGAACGCCATGATCAGCGCCATCCACATGCCCAGGCCGATCAGGTTGACCGTGCCTTCACCGCTCAGCGTGAAGGCCTGATGCGCGTAACCCGCGTTGATCGCGATGACCAGGCCGGTGACGACCGTCAGCAGTGCGGCCCAGCGGAAGAAGAAGAACACCTTGGGCGCGATGTGGCCGGTGATCGCCGGCTTCTGCTCGGCCGGGATGGCCGGCATGGTCGGCACCTGGACGAAGTTCAGGTAATAGAGCAGGCCGATCCACAGCACGCCGAAGAACACGTGGAACCAGCGGAACACCGAGCTGATGTTGACTTCCGCGACCGGATTGAAGTGCCACATCACCGCCAGGGCGAGCACGAGGCCCACTGCCAGCACCAGATGCAGGTTGCCAAAAAACTTAGCCATTGCTTCCCCCTAGAAAGACCGAATGGAGCGAATTCCAAAATTTCGTTGGCCGCGCGCGTTTGGCGGCAGCCGCATGGTTATTGCCCTATTGCGAGCCGTTGTCACACCTTTTTCCGCAGATTTCCTCATTCATGCGGCGGATGGGTGGCAACTTCGCCTTCCTCTTCGGCGGCAAGGCCGTGGCGCAGCAGCATCGGCATGTGCGCGAAGGTGAACAGGAACGACAGCGGCATGAACAGCCATAACTTGGCCGAGATCCAGTCGCCCGTGCTGAGCATTCGCCGCAGAACTTCGTTGAGCACGGCGAAAAACAGGAAGAACCAGCCCCAGTTGCGCGACAGGATCATCCAGCCGGCATCGTCCAGCCCTTCGAAGGCGGTGTGCAGCAGGGTGCGCAGCAGCGGCTTGCCGCGCAACACTCCGACCAGCAGCGAAATGCCGAACAGCAGGTAGATCGCCGTCGGCTTGACCTTGATCCAGAACGGGTCCTGCAGGAAGATGGTCATCGCGCCGAACAGCATGACCAGCGCGGTAGACAACATCAGCATCGGCGATACGCGCTTGAGCTTCACCAGCGAGATGCCCACCGCGACGATGGCCGCTACCATGAAGCCGATGGTGCCGCGCACAACGGCGAAAACCTCACCCGCACCGACGGCATCGGTCTTCTTGTCGGGCGAAAAGTGGTGATAGACCAAGAAGAAGCACAGGATCGGCCCGTATTCGATGGCGAGGTTGAGCCAGCCTGCGCCCTTGGGCGCTTCCTTTGCGGCAGCCGGGTCAGCCATCATGCCACTCCCGCGATCACGCGCGCGACCAGATCTGCGTCGAAGGGGCGCAGGTCATCGATCTTCTCGCCAACACCGATGGCGTGGATCGGCAGGCCATACTGCTCCGCCGCAGCCACCAGCACGCCGCCGCGTGCGGTGCCATCCAGCTTGGTCATGATCAGGCCGGAAACCCCGGCCACTTCCTTGAAAATCTCGATCTGCTGCAAGGCGTTCTGTCCATTGGTGGCATCGAGCACCAGCACGACGTCGTGCGGTGCTTCCGGATTGAGCCGGCCGAGCACCCGGCGGATCTTCGCCAGCTCGTCCATCAGCTCGCGCTTGTTCTGCAATCGCCCGGCGGTGTCGACGATCAGCACGTCGGTGCCTTCCTCGGTCGCGGCCTTCACCCCGTCGAACACGATGCTCGCCGGGTCGCCGCCTTCGTCACCGAAAACGATCGGCACGCCCAGGCGTTCCGCCCAGGTGCCCAACTGGCTGATGGCGGCGGCGCGGAAGGTATCGCCCGCGACCAGCATCACCGAGTAGTCCTGCTCCTGGAACAGGTGCGCAAGCTTGGCGATGGTGGTGGTCTTGCCCGATCCGTTGACCCCGATCACCAGCACCACCTGCGGGCGCGGGAAGGCGACAATGTCCAGCGGCTTGGCCACCGGGCGCAGGATCGCGGCAATCTCGGCAGCAACCGCCTCGCGGATCGCCAGGTCATCCAGCCCGCGCTCGAAGCGCTCTTCAGCCAGCCGCTCGCGGATGCGGGCAGCGGCACGCGGACCAAGATCGGAGAGGATCAGCGCATCCTCGATCTCGTCGAGCTGTGCATCGTCCAGTCGCGTTTTCGAGACGATGCCCGAGAGGTTCTCGGTCAGGCGTTCAGAGGTCTTGCGGAAGCCGCCAAGCAGGCGGTCGCTCCAGCTTTCGGCGCTCATGCCAGCAGGCCTTCGATGATCGACGTGGGGGTCACGGTGACAAGGGTTCCAGGCGTGGTTCCGGGCGCGAGGCGCACCCGGGCGAAGTTGCGCGCATGGCCGGTTCCGTCGCGTTCCGCAAGCACGCTGAGCGGGGAATTGAGCAGGCTTTCAAGCCACGCACCGCGCTGGGCGGCGACTTCGGCGCGCAGTTGCGCGGCGCGGCCCTTGATCACGGTGCGTTCGACTTGCGGCATCCGGGCGGCGGGGGTGCCGGGGCGCGGCGAGTAGGGGAAGACATGACCATGAACCACGCCGAGCGCAGCAATGGCGGAGACATTGTTGGCATGCATCGCCGCGTCCTCGGTGGGGAAGCCGGCGATGATGTCAGCCCCCACGGCAAGGTCACTGCGGCGCGCGCGCAGCCGTTCGATCAGATGCTCCGCATCGCGCCGGCTGTGGCGGCGTTTCATCCGCTTGAGCACCATGTCATCGCCCGATTGCAGCGAGAGATGAAGATGCGGCATCACCCGCGCTTCGCTGGCGAGCAGGTCGAACAGCTCCGGATCGATCTCCACCCCGTCGAGCGACGACAGGCGCAGTCGGGCGAGCGAGGGCAGGGCGGTCAGCAGGGCACTGACCAGATTGCCCAGACGCGGGGCTCCCGGCAGATCATGCCCCCAGCTCGTCACATCAACTCCGGTCAGCACCACCTCGCGGGCACCCCGGGCGATATGGCGCCGGGCATCTTCAACGACTTCGGCCACGCTGCGCGAACGGCTGCCGCCGCGCCCTTGCGGGATCACGCAGAAGGTGCAGGCATGGTCGCAGCCGGTCTGCACCTGGATAAAGGCGCGGGTATGGGCCGAGACGAAGGGCTGGCGCTCACCGGGTACGTTCCAGGCGCGCGGATCGAGCTTGCCGGCATTGGCGATCAGCCCATCCACCTCGGGCATGGCGGCAATAGCCGCGCGCTCCACTTCGGCCGCGCAGCCGGTAACCAGCAGGCGCGCGTCGGGGCGGGCGGCTCGTGCCCGGCGGATCGCTTGCCGGGTCTGGCGCACGGCTTCGCTGGTAACGGCGCAGGAGTTGATGACGACCAGGTCCTGCTCGCCCGCCAGCATCGCGCGCAGTTCTTCGCTTTCGGACAGGTTCAGCCGGCAGCCCAACGTCAGGACTTCAACGCTCACCCGGCCACTCCGAAGTCCGCCGGATCGAATGAACCGCGAAAGCTCTCGGTGGCGGGGCCGGTCATGACGATCTCGTCATCGTCGCGCCAGGCGATGGTCAGCGGGCCGCCGGGCAGGGTGACGGTGACCTTGCGGTCTACCAGCCCGCGCTTCATCGCGCCGATGGCCGTGGCGCAGGCACCGGTGCCGCAGGCGCGGGTCAGGCCGGCACCGCGCTCCCATACGCGCAGCCGCAGGGCATCGCGCGCGGTTACTGTCGCGACGTTGACGTTGATCCGTTCGGGAAACAGCGGGTCGTGCTCGATCTCCGGGCCAAGCCGGTCCAGCGGGACGGCGTTCGTATCGGGCACGAAGAAGATCACGTGCGGATTGCCGACATTGACCGCGACGGGATTGGCTAGCTCTTCCCAGCCAACCGGCATGGCGTGCGTGTCCATGGCATAGGCGAGGGGGATAGCCTGCCAGTCAAACCGGGGCTTGCCCATCTCTACCGCAATGCCGGAATCGGATGGGGTCGCTGTCAGGATGCCTCCCAGCGTCTCGATCCGCGCCGGTTGGCCATGGAGCAGGCCGACTGCGCGGGTGGCGTTGCCGCAGGCTTCCACCTCGCCGCCGTCTGGATTGAAGATGCGCATGCGGAAATCGGCGGCGACCGAGGGTTCGAGCACGATCAACTGATCGCAGCCGATGCCGGTGCGCCTGTCGGCCAGGGCCATGGCCAGCGCGCGATCAACCGGTGGCAGCGTCTGGGCGCGTGCGTCCAGCACGACGAAGTCGTTGCCAAGGCCGTGCATCTTGATGAAATCAACGCGCATGATCGCCGCGCTCTATTGCCTGGCGCGTCCGGCGTCCAGTGTCAGGCGCTGCGCTGGAGCAACGGCGGTTCAGCGGCAGGCGGCTCAGCCGCAACAGGCGGGGCGGCGGCGAGCAGGCCGCGCGCTTCCAGGAAACGCCCGGTCGCTTCGCCCGATTGCGGCCGGCCATAAAGATAGCCCTGGCCCTTGAAGCTGCCGAAATCGCGCAGCCGGTCAAGCACTTCGGCGCTTTCGATCCCCTCGGCGGTGATTGGCAGGCCAAGACCGTCGCCCAGCGAGGCAATGGCCTGGACGATGGTGGCGCTGTCCTTGCTTTCGGTGAGCGTGGTGACGAAGCTGCGGTCGATCTTGATACGATCAAACGGCAGGGTGCGCAGCTGCGACAACGAGCTGTAGCCGGTGCCGAAATCGTCAAGGCTGATGCCCACACCCTGGTTCTTCAGGCTGGCGATCAGCGTTCGCACTACGCCGACATTCTCGTGCAGGCAGTTTTCCGTGATCTCGATGTCCAGCCGCGCAGGGGGGAAGTTCGCCGTCACCAGCATCTTGAGCAGCTTCTGGGCGAACCACGGATCGCGCAGCTGCAGGGGGCTGATATTCACCGAAAGCGTGAGGCGCGGGTTCCAGGCGTGGGCATCGACCAGTGCCTGGCGGATGACGCTTTCGGAAAGCTCGGCAATCACGCCGATTTCCTCGGCGATGGGAATGAACACTTCCGGCCCGACCAAGCCGAATTGCGGCGAGTTCCACCGCGCCAGCATCTCGAAACCGGCCAGCGTGCCGCTGTCCAGATCAATCTGCTGTTCGTAATAGGGCACGAATTCGCCGCGCGGGATGCCGGCGCGGATGCCCGATTCCAGTTCGGCACGAAACCGCAGTTCGGACTCCATCGATGCTTCGAACCAGTAGCTGCGGTTCCGGCCGCGCTTCTTGGCGTGGTACATGGCAATGTCTGCCATGTGGAGCAGCGCCTTGGCGTCGCTCGGGCCGTCGCTGTTGGTCCGGCGGATATCGCTGCGAGTGATGCCGATCGATACCGTCGCCTCGACCGCGCCTGCTTCAAGCGGGATCGGCTGCGATGCGGCGGCGATAAGGTCTCCGGCAAGCTGATCGATGCGTTCGGGCCGGTTGGGCTCAAAGGCAACGACACAGGCAAATTCGTCGCCGCCGATCCGCGCGAGCGAAGCACCAGCGGGGAGCAGCGCGGCCATGCGGCGGGCGGTTTCGAGCAGCACGACATCGCCGGCGGTGTGACCGTTGAAATCGTTGATCAGCTTGAAATTGTCGATGTCGATCATCAGGAAGGCGACGACTTCGCCCTTTTCCGCTGCCGCTGCCGCCAGCCGGTCGGTCGCGGGCCCGATGCTGCGCCGGTTCAGGCAGCCGGTCATCGGATCGGTTTCGGCCAACGCCCGCGCCTGTTCTTCCGCCTTTCGGCGCTGTTCGACCTCGCTGAGCAGTTCGCGGTAGCGACGCCAGCCGAAGATGATCAGGGCGATGTCGAGCAGTAGCGCATTGATCAGCGCCGGTTCGGGTTTCGCCGCCACGCCCAGCCATGATCGAAACAGTTGTGGCAGCACTTCGCCGCCAGTGCCGACGAACAGGATGATACCGGCGGCGGCGATGCCCAATGAGACGATATCGCGCTCTGCCCGGCGAATGCTGGGTGCGATGGGGGCGGTGTCCCCCGGCGTTGCGAACTCGTCACTGGTCAATGGACCGCCCCCTCGGGTCAGACCTACGTCGCCTGAACCTAGCGCGAGCCTCTGAAATTTGGGTTAATGCGCGGCATCCGGTGCCGTGTCCGGCATTGCCGCCAGCGGATCACCACCCAGCGCGCGGTAGAGCGCCACCAGGTTGCTGGCGCGCAGCCGGCGGGTATTCGCCAGAGAACGGTCCGCTGCATAGAGCGAGAGCCGCGCGGTCAGACTTTCGAGATAGCTCGATACACCGCCGCGATAGCGCAGGTCTGCCAGATGGGCATTGTCCGCCGCCGCCGCGCGTCCGGCCTCTACCGCGCGCAGTTGTGGTTCGATCGTACCGCGCCGGGCGAGGGTGTTGGCGACATCGGCGAAAGCGGACTGGATCGCCTTGCGGTAATCGGCAAGGGCCGCGTCGCGCTGCGCCTCGCTGTAGGCCACGCCCGCGCGCGCCGCGCCGCCGCTGAAGATGGAGTAGCTTGCGCCGCCACCCGCCTGCCAGGCGAAGCTGCCCTGGCTGAACAGCGAACCCAGCGCGCCCGATGCAAAGCCGAGTATCGAGGTGAGGGAGATGCGCGGGAACAGCGCCGCCCGCGCCGCGCCGATCTGGGCATTGGCGGCCTGGAGCTGCCATTCAGCCTCGATCACGTCTGGCCGGCGCAGCAGCACCGAGGAATCAAGCCCGGCGGGCACTTCGGCCAGCCTGGCGCCGGCATCCTCGATTGCGCTGGACAGGTGCGTGGGATCGACCGGTGCGCCGACCAGAAGGTCAAGCGCATTGCGATCCTGCGCGACGGCGTTGGTTTGCGCGGCAATGTCCGCTTCCGCCGTCTGCAAGACGATCTGCGCCTGTCGCAGGTCTGACCGCGGGGCCACGCCGCCGTCGAGCCGCCGCTGGGTCAGCCGCACGCTCTCGCGCGCGGTGGCGGCGGTCTGCCGGGCGAGGGTGAGCAGCGAGCTATCGGCGGCATGGGCCAGCCAGGCATCGGCGACGTCCGCCACCAGCGTCAGCCGGGTCGCGCGGGCGGCGGCCTCGGTGGCGAAATAGCGATCCTGCGCCGCGCCGGACAACGAGCGGAGCCGCCCGAACAGGTCGAGCTCATAGCCGCTGACCGAAGCCTGCGCGGCGAAGGAATCGCTGCCGGCGGCACCGGGGCTGTCTGACCGGCGATAGGACGTGCCCACATCGAGCTGCGGCAGCAGCTCGGCGTTCTGCACCCGGTACTGCGCGCGCGCCATGGCGATCTGCGCAGCGGCCTTCTTCACGTCCTGGTTGTTCGCCAGCGCCTGTTCGATCACCGCGACCAGACGCGGATCGGCCAGCACCTCGCGATAGGAATAGGCGGGAAGCGCGGCTTCCTGCTGCTTGAGGTAGGCGTCGCCGCTCGGCCAGGACGAGGGGACCGGAGCGGTGGGCTGGACATAAGCCGGGGCCATCGAGCAACCGGCGAGCAGCAAGGCCGGTGCGATCACGCTGCCGAACGCAATCCACTGCGACCTCCACCCCCGCTCGTGTCGAGCGAAGTCGAGACTC
>JAGWTB010000050.1 GCA_028869175.1 Sphingomonadales bacterium | reverse complement strand
ATGCCGATGCCCGACAGGTCGAATTCGCAATCGGGGGTGAACAGGCGCGCCACGTCATCCGGATCGCCCATCGCATCGACTGCGGCCGCATAGGCGATGGTCAGGTCTTCGAGCGCGATACGGTCTTCGAGCGGGCAGGCGGTCATGGGCTTGTTCCTCAGGAAGGCCAAATTCAGGACGGAAAGCCGGGGCGCAGCGGGGCGGTCACGCCGTCCCAGCCGTCGGCAGCGGCGGCGATGCGCTGGAAGAATTCGGTCTGGCTGTCATGCCGTTCGACCAGTTCGACCATGCAGCCGATCGCGGCGCTGGTATCGACGTAGGAAAACCGCAACGGGCCGAACATGCCGTCCACCGATGTGACGAAGCCCTTGTCGCGATAATGCGCATAGGCGGCGTCGTAATCGTCGCAGTAGATCGCCAGATGGTGGAAGCCCTGCGCGCCCTTGGCGATGGTGTCGCGATAGGCCGAAGGGCTGTCGCAGTGCTGCTGGATCAGCTCGATCTGGATGCCGCCCGACTGCGCGAGGGCGACCGAGAAATCGAGGCCTTCCCGCTTTTCGCCGCGATAACTGTACTCGGCCAGTTGCACGTGCGGCACCATCAGGAACGGACCGATCCCGGTGGTCTCGACCCAGCGCATCGCCGCAGCCTCCACGTCATCGACGATGAAAGCCACCTGCACGAAGTGCTTGCCGGGAACACCGGGGGCGAACCGGCTTGCGAACACGGGCATCAATCCTTGCCCTGGACCATGTCGTTCAACAGTTCGTGGAACCGCTGCACGCGCTTTTCCTGGCCGGGCAGGATGCAGCCCTTGAAGCCGCGCGAATTGAGCCCCTGCTGCTGGGTCGTGCCGATCGACAGGTCCTGATCGGCGACGAAGCCGAGCGAGACGCCGTCGCCGTACTTGCTGTGGCGCTGGATCGCGTCGGGGCGCAGCGGCGCCGGGCCCACCGGCGTGATCACCTCGGTCATCCCCTCGATCGGCGGATAGAGGCACCAGTGCTGGAACACGCACTTCTCCGGGTCGGTCGGATGCGGCTCGGTGCGCAGGATCTGGCACTGCTCGGGCGACATCGTCAGCGTCACGTTGGGGAACATCGTGCAGTGGAAATAGTCGACCAGCTGCTGGTCGCTCATGGTGGCGTAGTTGTGGTAGCCGCGCTCGGGGCCGAGCCGGCGCTTGGCTGCGATCACGGCCTCGCGGATCGCCCCGGTGCGGCCGCGGTATTCCTTGGGATCGATGCCCCAGGCCTCGGCCGCCTCGTAGAGGCCGGGCGGCACATCACCGCTCTCGTAGTCGACCCGCGTCGTCGCCTGGTGGCCGACCATCCACATCGAGTTGTGCCCCGAGGGATACATCTCGAACAGCGTGGTCGGCAGACCGTCGTTGATGAAGGTGGCAAGCTCGGGGTGGATCGTCGGGAGATGGTAGCTCTCGTTGAAGTTGTCGCGGATGATCTTCCAGTTGAAGTCGCAGTCGGCCGAGAGGTTGAGCACCCGCACCCAGTTCTCGAGGCCATAGCCCTTGAGCCGCTCGGGATAGGGCTCGAGCCACTCGAGCAGCGGCTTGACGTCGTCGTCCATGCACCACCACACGAACGGGCCCCAGGTCTCGCAGCGCAGTTCGGCGAGGTGGACCTTGCCGCAGGGATCGCCGCCGGCGAAATCGTCGGGATCCTGAACCTTGGCCAGCGTGCCGTCGAGATCGAACTGCCAGGCATGATAGCCGCAGGTGATCCGCGAGACCGAGGCCATGTCGCCCAGGATCAGCCGGTTCCCCCGATGCGGGCAGGTGTTGTAGAAGGCGCGGACCGAGCCGTCCTCCTGCCGCACCATGATCACCGATTCCTTGCCGAGGTTGTGGCGGATCACGTCGCCCGGCTCGGCAAGGTCGGCGAGCATGCCGCCGAGGTGCCAGACCTTGGGCCAGAGATGCTTGTTCTCCAGCTCCATCCATTCGCGGGTGATGTAGCGGTCGGCGGTGATCGGGTCGCCGCGCACCGGCAGGTCGAATTCCTTCGAATAGCGCGAGACGGACTGTGGTGCGTTCATCGGACGGTGCTCCAGGATCCTCGGTGGTCGGGCTTCATGCGGGCCAGGTGCGCCGCTCGCTGAAGTCCTCGCCCCGCCGCGCGCCGCGGTTGGTGGTGGGGCTCTCCAGGAAGCTGCGGTCGGCCGGCTCGTCCCTTGTCCAGTCGGTGATAAGGTGGCGCCGGCGGATCCGCCACTCGCCATTGTCGCAGGCGTATTCGTCGACATAGCGGCCTGCGATGAACAGGTCGCGCGGCTCGCCGGCTTCGTTGCGGGTCGCCTGCCAGGCCTGGAAATAGACCTCGCCGCTGGCCGTCGCCTCGCCGTGCAGCTCGATCCGGGCTTGACCCATCAGGTGATGGCTCGCCTCCATCGCGCCGAGCAGGTCGAGCGCGAAGGCCACGAAGGCGTCGGCCGGACCGGCCATCAGCCCGCAATCGACGAAGGCATCGGCGGTGAAGGCCGAGCGGGTGAGGGCCGGATCGAGCCGGTCGAGCCCCCGCAGGTAGCGGTGCAGCGCGTCGGTGATGCCCTGCCGCGCCACGTAGTCGCGCAGCGCCGCGTCGCGGTCGAACGGGGTTTCGCTCATCGGTCCCACTCCAGGATCACGCGGTTGACCTGCCCGACGATTCCGCCCGAGCAGCCCGGGTCGGCATCGGGGGCGAGGCGGAAGTCGGGAATGCGGCGCAGCCATTCCTGGATGGTGATCGCCACCTCGGCGCGGGCCAGCTCCTGCCCGGGGCACATGTGCGGCCCCGAGCCGAAGGCCGAATGCCGTGCGCCGCGCCGCGCGAAGTCGACGCGCAGCGGATCGGGGTTGACCGTTTCGTCGAGCCCGTGAACCTGGGTCGGCACGCAGACCATCTCGCCGGCCTTCAGCGTGCAACCGTGGAACGCCATGTCGGCCCGCACGGTGCGGCCGATCGTGACGAGGCCGAAGCGGCGGAACAGCTCGTGGGTGGCGGCCAGCACGCCGTTGAAATCCATCCCCGCGAGCGCGGCCCGCGCCGCCGGATCGCGCGCCAGGAACAGCATGACGAAGCCGAGGAAGTTCACCACCGTGTCGACCCCGGCGATCAGGACCTGCGTGCAGAGCGAGAGGGCCTCGTCGCGGTCAAGCCGGCGCCCGCCCATGTCGGCGGTGATCATGCGGCTGAGCAGGTCGTCCCCGGGGGCCTCGCGGCGCGCGGCGATGATCGGGTCGAGGTAGTCGAAGAAGGCTTGCCGGCCCGCCTCGAACGGGATCGGCGGATCGGGCCGTGTCATCGCCGATGCCCAGAGCCGCAGGCGCGGCGCATCGGCCAGCGGCAGATCGACCAGCGCGAGAAAGATGCGGATCGGCAGGATCTCGGCGAAGTCGCCGGTGAAGTCGCAGCGGCCGAGCGGGACGACCGGCTCGATCAGCGCCGCCGCGGCGGCGCGGATCTCGTCGTGCATCCGCCGCACCCGGGCGAGCGCCATGCCATCGTTGAGCAGCTTGCGGTAGGGCCGGTGCTCGGGCGGGTCGATCGTGGTCGGGATCAGCCGGTGCAGCTCGCCGACCGACTTGGGCAGGACGATCACCCGGTTCGAGAAGCGTTCGTGATCGGACTGGACCTCGGCCAGCACCGCGCCGCCCAGCGCGATCCAGTGGCCCTCGTTGCGCGGGGTCCAGACCAGCGGCAGGGCAGCGTCCTGCAGCGCCTTCCAGGCGCGATGGAAATCCTCGCGCTGTCCGGGCAGTGCGTAGATGTCGATATCGACCACGCGGTCCGCCGGCACGTGGGCCGGATGGGCGAGGCTCACAGGCACCCCCGTTTGTTATCGGCTGCATCGGGTGCTGCCAAACCGCCCCGGCGTCGTCAGCCCTCACAAATGCCAGTAGGCGCCGCACACTGGCTCGACAGCTAGTTTACCCGCGCGCCGAAGTGCCCGACACAAGGGGCAAGAGGGCGCGAAGCGATCGCGCCGCACGAACGGGAGAGCAAAAGTGGCAGAGGTCGTCATCACGGGGGCGGGGCGCGGCATCGGGCTCGAGCTGGTTCGCCAGCACGCGGCGGCGGGCGACCGCGTTTATGCCATGGCGCGCGATCCCGGCGCCGCCCCGGCGCTCGCCGAAGTGGCTGCCGCCAGCGCTGGCCGGGTCAGCGTCCATGCCATGGACGTGACCGACGATGCCTCGGTGCGGGCGGCGGCCGCGGCGACGGGCAGCGGGCCGATCGATCTGGTCTACAACGTCGCCGGCGTGCTCGGCACGGTGTCGCCCGAGTTCGGCGCGGTCGACTGGGCGGCCTTCGACGCGACCTTCGACGTCCATGTGAAGGGGCCGCTGCGCGTGCTCAACGCCTTCCTGCCGCGGCTCGGGGCGGGGGCCAAGGTGCTCAGCCTGTCGAGCCAGGTCGCCGCCTCGACCTGGCCCTATGGCGGCTATCATGCCTATGCCGCCTCGAAGGCGGCGATGGGGCGGCTGATGCGCGGGATCGCCATGGACCTGCGTGACCGCGGGATCGTGATCGGGATCGTCCATCCCGGCTATGTCCAGACCGACATGGGCGGCCCCGGCGCCGACATCACCCCCGAGGCGAGCGCGCGCGGCATCCGCGCCCTCGCCGCGGGCTGGACGCTCGAGCGTTCGGGCGATTTCTACAAGTGGAACGGCGAGCCGCACGCCTGGTAGGCGGGCCTGGCGCCGGGCCGGCTCAGCCCTGCCCGGCCAGCCAGCGGCGGGTCGCCCCGGCCACGGCGCGGGCCCGCTCGAGCGGATCGGAATAGCCCTCGCGCAGGGCCTTGGAGCGCAGCTCGATCGAGAGCGGGATGCCGGTCGGCAGCGCGCGGTAGAGGTCTGCCAGCGGCAGGGCCCCGGCGCCGCACTGTTCGCGCAGGTCGATCGCATCGGTGATCACCGCCGCGAAATTGGCGGGGTCCGGCCGCGCCGCGGGCGCATCGCAGAACTGGGCATAGGGCAGCAGACCAGGATCGAGCGCGGCGATCCGCTCCACCGGGGTGCCCGCCCGGTCGACATGGATCGGATCGAGCAGCAGCGCCTTCAGCGGATGGTCGACCCGATCCAGCACGGCGAGCGCCATGTCGAGGGTCTTCACCTCGGTGAAAATGCCATATTCGAGCGCCACCCGCAGGCCGCTGCCCTCGGCATGGGCGCACAGATCGGCGAGCCAGGCCGCCGTGGCACCCGGATCGGGCACCGAGGAGACGCACAGCAGGTTCTGCGCGCCGAGGTCGGCGCCGATATCGATGATCCGGCGGTGCGCGGCCGGATCGCTGCCGGGCTGGAGCCAGGCGACCTCGACATCGATCACCGGCAGCCCGGTGTCGGCCAGCGCGGAACGCACCGCGCGGGTTGTCGCCGCGCTCCACGCGTCGGGCTCGATCCACAGCCCGACCGCGTCGAAGCCGGCCCCCTCCGCCGCGCGGACGAGGTCGAGCGGGCCGAATTCGGGCAGCACGCCCGAGGCGAGGGCAATCGGGTTCATCGCCGCCACGGTCGCCGCGCGTGCCCGCTCACATCGTCGGTTCGGGGCGGGCCGGATCGTCCTCGAGATACCAGTTCAGCCATTCGTGGAAGAACTGGTTGCCGCGCTCGTTGCGGCCGAACACCAGCTCGTCATGGGCGCCGGATTCGAGGCCGCGCTGGATCTCGAGCCCGATGAGGTAGTCCTCGGTGTAGGTCACATCGCGGAAGAAGTTGATCATCCCTTCCACCGCGGCGCGGTCCTCCTCGTCGCGGATCGGCTCGCGGCGCAGGTAGTTGAGCACGGTGCGGTTCTCGCCCGGCGTCGGCCCGGGGAACAGCTGGGCGATCTGGGTGATCTCCGGCGCGATGAAGGCGGAGACGTTGGGGAAGAAGATGCGGACGAAGTCGAAGCCGTTGTTCTCCTGCTTGCCCCACTCCTCGCGCGGAATGTCCTTGAGCGCTTCGGCGATGCGGCGCTGCGGAAAGCCGATGCGCATGTTGGGGCCGAAGCCTTCGTAATGCATGCAGTTGGACGGCGTGCGCGGAGCGATGGTTTCGGGGTGGAGCGAGGCGAAGTGGTAGCCTTCGAGATAGCCGTCAAAGGCGATCTTCCAGTTCGCCCCCTCGATCACCCGGCTGCCCATGTAGGACCAGTTGCCGAAATCGAGCGCTTCGTAATCCTGCAGGAAGCCCCGGAAATAGCGATCAAGGTCCATCGGCGCGTTGGGGGTGAGGCAGACGAAGATCATCCCCGCCCGTTCCTCGCAAGGCAGTTCGCGCAGGCCCAGTTCGGCCTTGTTCACCTCGCCAAAGGTGCTCGCCTCGGCCACGCCGATCAGCTTGCCGTCCTGGCCAAAGGTCCAGCCGTGGTACTTGCAGGTGAAGCGCGGGCAGTTGCCGTGGCCGTCGCTGGCCAGCGGCGCGCCGCGATGCGAGCAGACGTTGAGGAAGGCGCGGACCTTGCCTGCCTTGTCGCGGTTGATCAGCACCGGCATGCCGACGGCATCCATCGCCTTGTAATCGCCGGGGTTCGGCAGTTCCGCCGTAAACGCCAGCATCAGCGGCACGCGCTTGAACACCAGCTCCATCTCGGCGCGCCACTGGTCGGAATCGGTGTAGGAACGGCTCGGGACCTTGAGGGTCTTGTCCGTCAGGAAGGTCTTCTTGTTCTCGACATAGTCGAGCATGATTTCGGCAACATCGCCGACGCGCTGGACATGGTCCACTGCATTCTCCCGTGTGTTATCTGGCGCGACTAGAGCAAGGTGCGGCAGGGCCGACAAGCTGCGAGAGGTGACAGGTGCCTTGCCTTTTCGCCAGTTGGCCCGCGCGCGCGCGAAAGGCAGTCAAGGCCCCATGACCGATACCGTTGCGGCCCCCTGGGCCTGGCTTCCGATTCCCGCCCCGCACCAGCGCCGCTTCGCCGGCCAGGGCCTGTGGGACGAGCGCACCCTTGCCGACATGGCGCAGGCGCAGGCCGAGGCCGATCCGGACTTCGTCGCCTTCGTCGAGGGCGAAAGCCGCATGACTCGCGCCGAGCTGCTGGCCGAGGCCACCGCGCTCGCCGCCGCGCTCCACGCGCGCGGGCTGCGGCCTGGGGACGTGGTGGCCTTCCAGGTGCCCAACTGGCGCGAGGCGGCAGCGATCAACCTGGCCGCTGTGATGGCGGGCCTGATCGTCAACCCGATCGTGCCGATCTACCGCGATCATGAAGTAACGCTGATGCTCGGCGATTGCGGCGCGAAGGCGCTGTTCGTGGCGGCAAGTTTCCGCGGATACGATTACGCCGCCATGGCGCAGCGAGTCCGCGCCAGCCTGCCCGGCCTGGCCCATGTCTTCACCGTGCGCGGCGAAGGGGCGGACGACTATGCCGCGCTGGTTGGCGAGGGGCGCGGTCAGGCCTTTGCCCGGCCACGGGTCGATCCGCTGGGGGTGAAGATGGTGCTCTACACCTCGGGCACCACCGGGCGGCCCAAGGGCGTGCTGCACAGCCACGTCACCCTGGCGCGCATCGTCGCTACCAGCGCGGCGCACTGGGGCATGGCGAGCGGCGAGGCGACACTGATGCCCTCCCCCGTCACGCATATCTCGGGCTTTGCCAACGGCCTTGAAATCCCGCTAATCTGCGGCACGCGGACGGTGCTGATGGAAAGCTGGAACGCCGCCGAGGCGATGGCGCTGATCGATCGGCACGGCTGCGTCGGCACGGTGGCGGCAACGCCCTTCCTCGTCGAACTGGCGGCAGCGGCGCGCAAAAGCGGCAACCGGCTGCCCAGCTTCCGCTTCTTCGCCTGCGGCGGCGCGGCGGTGCCGAGCGAGCTGATCCCGGCGGCCAACGCCGCGTTCGAGAATTGCCGCGCCTTCCGCGTGTTCGGTGCCTCCGAAGTGCCGCTGGTGACTTACGGCTGGCCCAAAGACGAACACCTTGCCGCCACCACCGACGGCGAGATTGTCGACTACGATGTCCGCATCGTCGACGACGAAGACTGCGACGTGCCCGATGGCAGCGAGGGCGAAATCCTCGCGCGCGGTCCGGGCATGTTGCTGGGCTATGCCGACGAAGCCCAGACCGCCGAGGCGATCACCGCCGACGGCTATTTCCGCACCGGTGATCTGGGCGTGCGCAGCACCGAAGGGGCGCTGACCATCACCGGACGCAAGAAGGACCTGATCATTCGCGGCGGCGAGAACATCTCGGCGAAGGAGATCGAGGACGTGCTGCACAGCCACCCGGCGGTGCGCGAAGCCGCCGTCGTCGCCATGCCGCACGAACGACTGGGTGAAGGCGTCTGCGCTTTCGTCATCGCGCGCGGCGACGCGCCGCAAGCCGCCGCGCTCGCCCGCCACGTGCAGGACAGCGGGCTGGCGAAACAGAAGATTCCCGAACGTTTCGAGATCGTCGAAGACTTCCCCCGCACCGCCTCCGGCAAGGTGCGCAAGGACATGTTGCGGGCGGAAATCAAGGCGAAGCTGGGGGGGTAACGTCGTCCCGGGCTTGACCCGGGACCGCTGGCCGCGTCGATGCAAGGCTGTTTCGATGAGGCCAGCGGTCCCGGCATTCGCCGGGACGACGCCAAGCCTTCACACCGTAGCCGCCACCCCGATCAGCAGGCAGGCGCCTGACAGCAGGCCCAACCGCAGCCAGCTGGCCTGTTCGCGGAACAGCGTCACCGCCACGGCAATCGTCGCCAGCGGCACCAGCGCGGCGAGGATGGGCATGACCAGCGACAGCGCCATGCCCTGCCGGATCGTTTCCGCCAGCACGAACAGCGAGGCGGCATAGGTGGCGAGGCACAGCGCGGTCCACATCGGATCGCGGAAGCCCGTGGTCTTGACCAGCAGCGACGAGCCGATGATCTGGGTGACGATGACGAAACCGACCATCAGCACCAGCTTGAGCGAAATTCCCTGTGTCATGGTTCAGCCCTCCGCCATGGCGGCGGCGATCGAGGCTTCGATCTCGTCCGGCCGGGGGTTGCGGCGCAGGGTGAGGCCGCCGTTCACCTGCAGGTTCTCGCCGGTCATGAAGCATTCGTCATCGGCCAGGAACACCACGGCGGCGGCGATGTCGTCCGAAGTGCCATAGCGGCCCAGCGGGTAGCCCTTGACGAAGGCGGCCATCAGGCCGGGCACCTGCTGCGCATCCGCCGTCATCGGGGTTTCGGTGACCCCGGGCGAGATCGAATTGGCGCGGATGCCTTCCGCCCCGAATTCATTGGCGATGCAGCGGATGACGTGATCGGCCCCGGCCTTGGTCCCCATGTAGGCGGCGTGATCGTGGAACATGATCGAGGCCGTGGCCGAGCTGATCTGGATGATCGAACCACCACGCCCGCCCGTGCTGCGCGCCATCTTGCGCACCATCGCCTGATAGAAGTGGAACGGGCCGACGAATTGCAGCGCGGTCATGTCCACCACTTCCTGGTGGGTGGTTTCAAGGAACGGCTTGAGCAGCCCCCAGCCAGTGGCGTTGACCGCGATGTCGATCCCGCCAAGCTGCTGCGCCGCCGCATCGGCCAGGGCATTGACGCTGGTCTCGCTGGTGAGATCGCAGGGCACCCACAGGCATCCCGCATCCTTGGCGAAGCTGTCCAGCACCTCTGCCTTGCGGCCCGAAACCATCACCTTCGCGCCCTCGGCGATCAGGCGGCGGGCGATGTGCTGGCCCATGTTGTCCGGGCTCGACGCCCCGAGGATCAATGCGGTCTTGCCTTCCAACCGTCCCATCGCTTTCCCTTCCCGTGTTATCCGGCCATGGGCTAGCATGGCGCGGCCCGCCGCCGTCCTGACCAAAAGGCGAGTGGCAGGTACGCAGGGGAGCGGCGAGAACCGCAGCCATCAAGGCATCATGGGCTGAGGAGCGCAAGACATGGATCTGGGACTGAAGGGGCTTAACGCCATTCTCGTGGGCGCCAACGGCGGCATCGGCCGCGCTGTCGCCAATGTGCTGGCTGCCGAGGGCTGCAACGTCGCCATTTGCGGACGCAGCCAGGACAAGGTTGACGTCGTTGCCGCCGAACTGACCGCCAAGGGCGTGAAGCACGTGGCGCAGGCGCTTGACGTGACCGACGCCGCCGCCGTCCCCGCCTTCGTCGAGCGTGCCGCCAAGGAACTGGGCGGCTGCGACATCTTCATCAGCTTCACCTCGGTCAATCCGGGGCAGGACACCGACGAGGCATGGCAGCTTGTGCTCGATACCGATGTCCACCCGATGCGCCGCGGCATCGCCGCCGCGCTGCCCGCGCTCAAGCAATCAGGCAAGGGCGCGATCGCCATCATCAGCTCGACCGGCGCGGTCGAGGAATTCATGGGCGTCCAGCCCTACAACGCGCTCAAGGCGGCGGTGATGAACTATTCGTCGGCGCTGGCGCAGACGCTGGCGGCGGATGGCTTGCGGGTGAACTGCATCACCCCCGGCCCGGTCTGGACCGAGGACGGCCCCTGGCCGCAGATCAAGGCCGGTGCGCCCGAATTCTTCGATTCGATCGTCGCCCAACTGCCGCTCGGCAAGATGACCTCGGGCGAGGATATGGCCCGCACCATCGCCTTCGCCGTCTCGCCCGCCTGCATGACCATGACCGGCGCGAACATCGTGGTCGACAGCGGCATGACCAAGCGCGTCCAGTTCTGACCATGGGCAGCGGCTGGCTTGGCGTCCAGGGCGTCCACCACATCGGCGTGTCGGTTCCCGACATCGCCAAGGCGCGCGAATTCTATATCGACATCCTTGGCGGGGTCGAGGAAGTCGCGCCGCTGGCGTGGAGCGACAATCCTTTCATCGACGCGGTGGTCGGACTTGAAGGCAGCGCGGCCAACCAGTTCATCGTCCGGCTGGGCAATACCCATATCGAAGTGTTCGAATACCACGCCCCGCGTTCGGCCCCGCAGGACCCGGACCGGGGGGTGAACACGTTCGGCTACACCCATTTCGCCATACAGGTGGACGACGTCGTCGCCTGCTACGAGCGCGTGCTCGCCGCCGGGCTTCGGGTCCACACCCCGCCGATGCTGGAGGCGATCACCGTCCATCCCGACGGCAGCAAGACCGGCTACGCCGCCACCTATTGCCGCGACTTCTTCGGCAACGTGTTCGAGATCATGGAAATCCACCCGAACGACGAGATCAAGCCGGTCTGAGCGGGGTGGCTGCTTCGCTTCCCCCTCCTCTTCAGGGGAAGGGAGCGAGACTTGGGCTTGCGCAGCAAGGCCTAGTCGCAGTGGGGTGGGGTTGGGCCGCCGGGCGAAGGTGCCGCGATGGGGCGACGCCCCACCCCGCTGCGACTAGGCAGCAAGCTGCCAAGTCTCGCCGCCCCTCCCCTGAAGAGGAAGGGCTTTCGCCTCCTACCCCTCTCAAAAACAGCAGGTTCTGCCGGTTTCCTATCCAAAGTCAGAGGGGGTGCGGGCGGAATTTTTGACATGGATCAAGCAGGCGAAACGCGATTGTGAGACGCATCCGGTCAACAAGACCGGAGAGATGCGCCATGGCCGACTACGATTCGAGCGACGACTTCAAGCTTGCCCACTGCCCCGGGCCGGGCTGGAACGACATCCTTGCCAGCGACGATATCCAGCCGCCCGCCTTCATGGCCGAAGATCACGCCCGCTACCTCGGCTCCGAGCCGATCGACGCGGCGCGCTACTATTCGCCCGACTTCTTCCGGCAGGAAGTCGAGAAGATGTGGCCCAACGTATGGCAGTTCGCCGCACGCGAGGAAGACCTGCCCGAGGCCGGAGACTACGTTACCTACGACAATGCCGGCCGATCCTACCTGATCGTGCGGCAGGAAGATGGCTCGGTCCGTGCCTTCCACAACGTCTGCCTCCACCGCGGACGCAAGCTGAAGACCGACAGCGGCAGCGCAGAGCAGTTCGTCTGCCCGTTCCACGGCTTCGCCTGGAACACCAACGGTTCACTCCGCACCATTCCCTGCCGCTGGGACTTCAAGCACCTGACCGACGAGAAGATGCAGCTCCCCGAAGCCACGCTGGCGCAGTGGGGCGGCTACATCTTCGTGCGCGATAATCCGGAAGGCCCCAGCATCGAGGAATACCTCAGCCCGCTGCCCGAATGGTTCAAGCGCTGGAAGCACGAGGAGTGCGTTACCGTCGCCTGGGTGGGCAAGGTGGTCAATGCCAACTGGAAGATCACCATGGAAGCCTTCATGGAAAGCTACCACGCCTATGTCACCCACCCGCAGCTGATGCCCTTCACCGGCGATGCCAACGCCGCCTATCACGTGGTCGGCGATCATGTGAACGTCAACTACACCCCCTTTGGCGTGATCAGCCCGCACATCGAGCAGGCGGGGCTGCCGCAGCAGTGGATCGTTGACGAGTTCCGCAAGTACAACGGGCGCTCGGCGGACAATTACGATCCCGAAAAGGACAATTACAACATCCAGGTACCCGATGGGCAGACCGCCCGGCAGGCGCTGGGCGCTGCGATGCGGCAGACCTCTGCAGCCATGTTCGGCGGCGACTATTCGGGCGTTTCCGAAAGCGAACTACTTGATGCGCTGGTCTACAACGTGTTCCCCAACTTCGCGCCGTGGGGCGGCTTCATGCCCAACATCGTCTATCGCTGGCGGCCCTGGCCCGATCAGGACAAGTGCCTGATGGAAGTGCGCGTGATCGCCCGCGTGCCAGAAGGCCAGCCGCGTCCCGCCGGGGTGCCGATGCACCTGCTGGGCGAGGACGAGGCATGGTCGGACGCGCCTGAGCTGGGCGTGCTGGGCGGCGTGGTCGATCAGGACACCGAGAACATGGAACTGTGCCACGAGGGCCTGAAGGTCTCGAAGAACCAGGCAGTGGAACTGGGCGACTACCAGGAAGTACGCATCCGCCACATCCACCAGACCATCGACAAGTACCTCGCGAAGTAAGGGAGACGCCCCGATGACCGACCTTTACGAAAAGTACGGCGACGCCGCCGAGCGGATGCTCCACTTCGTCGAGACCCGCACCACCGATCAGGCCCCGGACGTGATGCGCGTGCCGGTGGCGGACTACCTCAGCGCGGAGCGCTGGCAGAAAGAGATGGACCGCATCTTCCTGCGCCTGCCGCTGATGCTGGCGCTGACCATCGAACTGCCGGCGGCGGGCGACTACAAGGCGGCTACCGTGCTGAACAAGCCGGTGCTGATCGCCCGAGGCAAGGACGGCAAGGCGCGCGCCTTCCTCAACGTGTGCAAGCACCGCGCCATGCACATGGCCCCCGAAGGCAAGGGCAATTGCGCCCGTTTCGCCTGCCAGTACCACGGCTGGACCTATGCCAACGACGGCAAGCTGATCGGCATCGCCGAGGCCAGCACCTTCGGCGAGGTGGACCGCGCAACGCTAAACCTCACCGAACTGCCCTGCGACGAGGCGGCGGGGATGATCTTCGTCATCCTCACCCCCGGCCTGTCGATCAACGCGCGCGAGTGGATGGACGGCATGTACGAGGATTTCGCCGCGCTGAAGCTGGAAACCTGGTACTACCACAAGGCCCGCCCGATGGACGGGGCCAACTGGAAGGTGGCCTATGACGGCTATCTGGAAGGCTACCACTTCCAGGCCGCGCACACCAACACCGTCGCCACCCGCACCCCGTCCAACCGCGCGACCTACGAAGGTTTCGGCCCGCACATCCGGCTGGGCTTCCCGCAGAACTCGATCGTCGACCTGAAAGGCCTGCCGCGCGAGGAATGGGGCCGCCAGGAGAACCACGGCTTCGACTTCGTGCGGATGCTGTTCCCCAACTTCAGCTTCTTCCTCGCCCCCGAAATGTGCCAGTTCGCACAGCTGTTCCCCGGACCAAAGCCTGACCAGAACACCACGGTGCTCAACTACATTTTCCCCAGCAAGCCAGAGACCGAGGAAGGCCTCAAGGCGCTCGATGAGATGTGCGACTTCTTCTACAACGTGGTGCTGGAGGAAGACTATTTCCTTGGCCTCAAAGTGCAGAACGGCCTGGAAAGCGGCGCGCTGACCCACCAGCTGTTCGGGCGCAATGAGCCGGGCAACCAGTTCTTCCACAAGTGGCTGGCGTACTATCTGGACGAAAGCGGCCAGACGCCCAAGCCGGTGATGAAGGGGTGAGGTTTTTAACCCCCTCCTCTTCTGAGGAGGGGGGCGTGATCGGGCATGATCGACGATCCTCCCCGAGCTTGTCTCGGGGAGGGGGACCGCCGCCAAAGGCGGTGGTGGAGGGGTCCTCTTCTGTCAGAGCCGCTACGCAGTACCCCTCCGTCTCGCGCTGCGCGCGAGCCACCTCCCCGAGACAAGCTCGGGGAGGATTGGATCACTGCCGCGTCATCGCTCCGCCGTCGACGAAGAACCCCTGTCCGGTCATGAACCGCGCGTCGTCGCTGCACAGGAAGGCGATCACGTCGGCCACATCCTCGGGCTGGCCCAGCCGGCCCAGCGCGGCCTTCTTTTCGAAATAGGTCCTGAATTCCGGCATGGCGGTGAAGGCCGGTTCGGTCATCGGGGTCTCGATGGCACCTGGCTGCAGGCAATTGGCGGTGATGCCGAAGGGGCCAAGTTCGCAGGCGACCGAGCGGGTCATGCCCAGCACCGCGTGCTTCGATGCCCCGTAGGCGACCAGCCCGGCATCGCCAAAGCGCGCCATGGTCGAGCCGATGGTGACGATCCGCCCCTGCGGCGATTGCTTCAGCGCCGGCACGGCATCGCGGATCAGGCGGAACACGGCGGTGAGGTTCACCGCCATGACATGATCGAAATAATCATCGTCATGCCCCTCCAGCGGGTGGAACGCGGAGACCCCGGCGCAGGGGACGAGGATATCAAGCCCGCCATGGCGCGCCACCGCTGCGGCCACCAGTTCGGCGTTGATCCCCGGCGCGGTAACGTCGGCCAGCCGGTCAACCTCGCCCTTGAGGTCAACGGTGAACACGCGCGCGCCGTCTGCCGCCAGCCGCCGCGCGGTGGCCAGGCCGATGCCCGATCCCGCCCCGGTGACCAGCGCCGAGCGCCCCTCCAGCCGGCCAGCCATCAGGCGATCTGCAGCACGAGCTTGCCGGTGTTGGCCCCGGTGAACAGCCGCATGAAGGCATCGTAGGCATTCTCCAGCCCCTGCTGGACGTCTTCGTCGATCCGCAACTTCCCCTCGGCCATCCACTGCGCCATCACCGGCGCGGCCTCACCGAAGCGGGGGGCATAGTCCATGATCAGATAGCCGTGGATCGTCGCCTGCTGGGCGAGCACCTGCCACAGGTTGCGAATGCCGATCTTCTCGGGCGAATTGTATTCGCTGATCAGCCCGCACAGCACGATGCGCGCCTTCTTGGCCAGATTGAGCAGTTCGGCGTCCATCACGTCACCGCCGACATTTTCGAACACGATGTTCACCCCCTCGGGTGCGGCGGCGCGGATTTCGGCGGCGAGCTGCTCAACCGTCTTGCCTTTATAGTCGATGGCGACGTCGTAGCCGTAGTCCTCGGTCAGGCGGCGGCACTTTTCCGCGCCGCCGGCGATGCCGATGGTGCGGCAACCGGCGATCCTGCCGATCTGGCCGACCGCCGAGCCGACCGCCCCCGCCGCGCCCGAAACCAGCAGTACCTCGCCCGCCTGCGGCTGCGCCACTTCGAGCAGGCCGAAATAGGCGGTCAGGCCCACCGCGCCGAGCGCCGAGAGGAACTTCGACGGGGAATCGACCTGGGCCACGTCGATCTTCATGGTGAAGCCGCCGGCCTGGTTGACCGAATAGTCCTCCAGCGCGTTCAGCCCCATCACCCAGTCACCGGGCTGGAATTCTGGCGTGTCGGACGAATGGACCACGCCCACCGTGCTCGCGCGGATCGGATCGCCCAGCGCGATCGGCGGCATGTAGCTGGGGGCATCGTCCATCCACCCGCGCTGCGCCGGATCGAGCGAGCAGAAGTGATTGCGCACCACGAAACCGCCGGGGGGTGCATCGGGAACAGCGCTTTCGACCAGGCTGAAATCCTTGGGCACCGGGGTTCCGTGCGGACGGCGCACCAGCAGATAACGGCGGTTCTGGGTCATCGATCACTCTCCGGTTACCCCGCCTTGCTCGCGCGGGACGCCGGGCCGCGCACCTGTGACATTTGGCAGTTAGGCCGGATCAAAATCCATTGCATAGCCAGCTTCGTCAAAATTGACGGTCAGCCCATGGCTGGTCCGGGAGGGAGTTTACCAATTATGCGACCTGCGTTCAGCCGCAGCGTGGCGCTTGCCGCGCTCACCACCACCGCCCTGTTTGGCCTGGCCGTCCCGGCCTACGCGCAGGACGCCGCACCCCAGAGCGACAGCGCCACGGACAGCAGCGACAACGGCGAAATCATCGTCTCCGCCCGCCGCCGTGATGAAACCCTGCAGTCGACCCCGGTGGCGATCACCGCCGTCAACGCCGCCAGCCTCGAGAACAAGGCATCGGTCAATATCGGCGATCTCACCGGTGCTGCGCCGAACCTGCTCATCACCCAGCAGAACTCGGGCGCGCAAGCGGCCAACCTGTCGATCCGCGGCCTGACCTACGCCGACATCGAAAAGTCGCAGACCCCGACCGTGGGCGTCGTGATCGACGGCATCACCATCGGCACCAACACCGGCCAGCTGGTCGATTCGTTCGACATCGAACAGGTCGAAGTGCTGCGCGGCCCGCAGGGCACCCTGTTCGGCGCGAACACCATCGGCGGCGTGCTCAACATCCGCCGCACCAAGCCGACCATGCACACCGGTGCCAAGCTGGAAGCCAGCTATGGCCGCTGGAACACCTGGAACACCAAGGCGATCGTCAACTTCGGCAATGACACCAACTGGGGCGTCAAGGCCTGGTACTTCCACAATGCGACCGACGGCTTCTACAATAATGTGATCCAGAAGCGCAGCGGCGGCTGGAGCAAGGGTGACACCTTCGGTGCCTCGATGCTCTACAAGTCGGACACGTTCGACGCGCAGTTGACGGTCGAGAACACCATCCAGTCGTTCGACCCGGTGGTGGCCAACATCGCCAACAGCAGCGAAGTATTCTGCGCCTTCGAACCGGCAGTGGAATGCAACCGCAACAACACCAAGGACATCTACACGGTGTTCTCGGCCCCGGCGGAAAGCCATTACCACGCGCCTTCGGCGACGCTGGAAATGAACCTGGACCTCGGCGCGATCAAGCTGACCTCGATCACCGGCTGGCGCCATTCGCGCGAAGAGCAGACCCAGGACTTCGACGGTTCGTCGACCGATCTCTATTACGTCGACCGCCGCCAGCACTACACCCAGTGGAGCCAGGAACTGCGCGCCTCGGGCCAGGTCGGCTCGACCTTCGACTACGTCGTCGGCGGCTATTTCTTCGGTTCGAAGTATGACCTGACCCAGTGGAGCCGCGTGTTCGGCTTCAACCCGACGGTCGTCCCCACCCTGTTCGACAAGAACGCCCAGCACGTCGAAGGCAAGACCAACAGCTACGCCTTCTTCGGTGACTTCAACTGGGCCTTCGCCGACCGCTGGCGCCTGTCGTTCGGCGGCCGCTGGAGCCACGACAACAAGAAGCTGTGGAACGGCTTCGCGCCCGGCGTGCTGGTCGATCCGGCCACCGTCTCGCAGAGCAAGTTCGCTGCGGTGGGTTCGGGCAACGCCAACTTCAACAAGTTCACCCCGAAGGTGGGCATCGACTTCCGTCCCAACAGCGACGTGATGTTCTACGGCTCGTGGTCGCGCGGCTATCGTTCGGGCGGCTTCAGCCCGCGCGCCGCCACCGCCGCCACGGCCAGCACCCCGTTCCAGCCGGAAACCGTGGATGCCTGGGAAATCGGCACCAAGCTGGCCTTCCTCGACCGCAAGCTTCAGCTGAACTTCGCCGGCTTCGTGTCCGACTACAAGAACATGCAGCAGAACCTGACCGTCCCCGGCGGCCCCACCGGCAACCAGACGATCACCGGCAACGTCCCGGGCGGCGCGATCATTCGCGGGCTTGAATTCGACGGCACCTTCCGTCCGGTCGAAGGGCTGAAGTTCACCGCCACTGCCGCCTACATGAAGTCGCACTTCCGCAACTTTATCGCCAACGGCGTGCTGCCGGCGGGCCTGGTCTATCCGGGCGGACTTACCGCGCCGGCCAGCGGCATCGGACCCTACAACTATTCGGCCAATCACCTGATCTACGCGCCTGAATTCTCGGGTTCGTTCGAGGCGGAATACAAGGTGCCGACCAGCTTCGGTTCGGTCGCCGCCACAGTTGGTCTGCGCCACATCGCGCCCTATGACGAACAGATCTCGGCCAACTCGCTGACCGCCGCGAACATCGGCGGCGTCGCCGGGGTCACCGTCAACGGCAACGACGTGCGCGTCCGCACCCAGACGCAGGACCTGCTCGACGCCAGTATGACCTTCAACTTCGCGGTCAGCGGTGCCGACGCCTACTTCCGCGTCTATGGCCGCAACCTGCTGGACGAGCGGACCACCACCCACGCCTTCACCGTGGCCGGGCTGTGGTCATTCGGCATGGGCCTGGAGCCCGCGTCCTACGGCGCGACGCTGGGCATCAAGTTCTGATCGTCAGTACCTGAACACACCCTACCGGGGGCGCGGCCGGCATCGGTTCGCGCCCCCTTTCTTTTTTGGAGGACCACATGGCACGTCTCGAAGGCAAGATCGCACTGGTAACCGGCGGGGCCTCCGTGCCAGGCCTGGGCAGCAGCACCGCCGTGCGCTTCGCCGAGGAAGGCGCGGTGGTCTATGTGACTGACCGCGACGCGGCGGGCGCAGAAAAGGTTGCCGAGGACATCCGCGCCAGCGGCGGCCAGGCCGTGGCCATGGCGCATGACGTCACTAGCGAGGCAGACTGGGATGCCGTGTTCGACCGCATCATCGCCGACCATGGCCGGATCGACGTACTGGTCAACAACGCCGGCATCGCGGTGCTGCGCCTGATCGAGGATTTCACCACCGCTGACTGGAACCTGCAGAACAACGTCAACCTCAACTCGGTGTTCTACGGCACCAAGCGCGCGGTCGTGGCCATGCGCAAGGCCGGGCAAGGCGGTTCGATCGTCAACATCTCCTCGGTCGCGGGGATCGCCGGGGTGCCGGCCTGCGGGGCCTATGCCGCAGCAAAGGGCGGGGTGCGGATTTTCTCCAAGGCCATCGCCATGGAAACCGCCAAGGACAAGATCCGGGTCAACACCGTCCACCCCGGCATGATCCTGACCAACATGCAGGGCGTTGCCGCCGAAGACAACGCCGACAACTATGATGCCACCCTGGCACTGGTGCCGATGGGCTACATGGG
>JAGWTB010000049.1 GCA_028869175.1 Sphingomonadales bacterium | reverse complement strand
GGGTCATCGCATCGGACTTGCTCGCATCGGCGGCGTTGGCCGGCGGCAGCTGCGCGTTGGAATCCTCGCCGGGGAGCGGCGGGAACTGGTCACCCCCGAAGTTGCTCGCGCCAGCGGGTTTGGGTGCCTCGCCGCCGCCCTTCATGGGCCGGGCCACGCCGAACTGCGGGCGAGCGCCTGCGCCCATCCCGCCGATTCCATTACGTCGCCCAAATGCGCTCATCGTCGCAGAACCTCTGTTTTCGGGCAGCCGCTCTGCATGACACATGGCTACCTGTTGGCTTATCGACTTGGTGAATAAGTCGGAAACTTTTAAGAATCCCTAATGAGCGGGTCAGCAAGGCTCAGCTTTTGCAAACTTCGCCGGCACCGGGCGCGGAAAACGCGAAGACCCACCGGCGCATGACCAGGAAAGACAGCGGCGCGATGACCGTGACGACCAGCGCCTGTCCGAGATAGGCGTTGCACCCGGCGGCAGTAAGCGCGCGCAGGGTAAGGATGTTGGCAGCCAGTATCGCGGCATAGGTTCCGACAAAGTGGGGAAGGCGGGAAAAACCCTGCGCGGAGAACACTTTGCCATAGGTCTGGAAGTTGAACAGCACCCCCGCAACGGTGCTGAGCACCACCGCGAGATCGTTGCCGGTGCCCAGCGCGATCAGCGCGGCGAACACGGCGAAACCGAACAGGGTATTGACTGCTCCGGCAGCGAGGAACAGGCCGAAACGCAACAGTTCGCGCCGGTTCATGCGGCGTGCCGGGCGGCGGCGACCATCGCGGCGAGCCCGTCCATCAGGGCAATCTGCGGCGACCAGCCGGTCATGGCGCGAAGGCGGCTATTGTCGCCTTCCAGATGCATGATCTGATCGGGGCCGAAGGCGATGTCGCCGAAGCTCAGGGGCAGGCCCGGTGCCGCGAGATCGCGCAAATGTTCGACAATCCCGCGCACTTGCACCGGCTCGCCGCTGGCGAGGTTGAACACGCCGGTGGCGGAAGGGGTGACAGCCGCCGCCAGGATGCCGGCAGCGGCATCGTCGATGTGCAAATAGTCCCACTTCTGCGTGCCTGCCGAGCACTTCGGTGCCACGCCGCGCACCAGCGAGGCGGTCACTGAAGGGATCAGCCAGTTGGGATTGTCGCCGGGGCCATAGGCCGCGAACAGCCGCAGCCAGGCAAAATCCACCCCCGCCTCGCGGGTGCGTTGGCGGGTCAGGTGAAGTGCGGCAAACTTGGCCGCGCCATAGAGCATGGTCGGCTGCGGCAGGTCATCTTCGCTGATCCGGCGATCAAACCGGCCATATTCGGCCTGTGAGCCGATGCCGACGAACTTCTGCAGGCCGGAAGCGATGGCCGCGTCGACCAGCGAGAGGGTCGTGCGAATATTGTCAAACTGCACATCGCCTGCCCGCTTGCCGCCGCTCACGCCTTCCCAGGCGGAATGGATGACTATCTCGGGTCGCAGATCGGCCAGAAGCGCGCTTATCGCAGCGGTGTCGGCAAGGTCGGCAGCGTTGACAGAGAGATCGCCCGACAGTCCGGCCAGCCGCGCCGCGCCCGGCTTGCGCACCAGGGCCATGACCCGGTGTCCGGCGGCCAGCGCAGCCCGAACCGTCGCCGCGCCGACGAAGCCGCCAGCTCCGGTGACGAGGATCGAGCGCTGGCCGTTCATGCTGCTGCCTGTTGCGCCTGCGCTTCTCCGAGGGACGCATAGCGCTCGATCTGTTCGATCGCGACCACGGCAGGATCGGCATGGGCGTCAACCAGCCGATACCAGTCGGCCGTCATGTCCACCGCTTGCTCCAGTGTCAGGCGCGGCTGCCAGCCAAGCTGATCGTGCGCCTTGGCCGAATCGAGCGAGAGGGTTGCGGCTTCATGCGGGTGATTGCCGGGTTGGGCGGCGAAGTCTGCCGCTACGCCCCAGTGCCGTGCGAGCAATTCGACCACGCGGGAAACCGGCGCAGTTTCAGCCTGTTCCGGGCCGAAGTTCCAGCCGGATGCGAAGCGGTCCGGCACGGCGAACAGGCGCTCGGCCAGCAGGCAGTAACCGGTCAGCGGCTCCAGCACGTGTTGCCAGGGCCGGGTTGCCTGCGGGTTGCGGATTTCAGGTGTCTGGCTGGCGAGGAAAGCCTTGACCACGTCCACCACCAGCCGATCGGCAGAGTGGTCTCCGCCGCCGATGACGTTGCCGGCCCGCGCGGTGGCGAGGCCGATGCCCGCTGCGGCAAGGAAGCTGTCGCGATAGGACTGGCTGACCAGTTCGGCGCAGGCCTTGCTGTTCGAATAGGGGTCATGCCCACCCAGCCGGTCATCCTCGCGATAGCCTGCGACGCGGCCGTCATTGGCATAGCACTTGTCAGTGGTGACCGAGACCACGGCGCGGACGCAGTCGAGCGCGCGGACGGCCTCAAGGACATGAGCGGTGCCCAGGACATTGGTGGAAAAGGTCTCGATCGGATCGGCATAGGACCGGCGCACCAGCGGCTGCGCGGCGAGGTGCAGCACCACTTCGGGGCGCGCTTCGCGCATCACGGCGGCGACGGTTTCCTGGTCGCGGATGTCGGCCACATGGTGGTGGCAGCGCCGCCAGCCTTCGATCTGGTCGAACAGCGCGGGCTCGGTTTCGGGTGCCAGCGACAGGCCGGTCACCTGTGCGCCCAGCCTCTCCAGCATCAGCAGCAGCCACGAACCCTTGAAGCCGGTATGCCCGGTCAGCAAGACCCGGCGGCCCGCCCAGAAGGCAGGATCGAGGTTCGCGCTCAGTGCCATGTGCGCCACGCAGCCTGCTGGTTTTCCCACATTGCTTCCAGCATCTGCCGGTCGCGCAGCGTATCCATCGGCTGCCAGAAGCCATCGTGGAACCACGATTTGAGCTCACCCTGCCGGGCGAGGTGTTCCAGCGGCTCGCGTTCCCAGACGCAGGCATCGCTGTTGCCGAGCAGCGGGCGCACGCCTTTGTTCAGCACGAAGAAGCCGCCGTTGATCCAGCCGCCTTCCTCCATCGGTTTTTCGGCGAAGGTCGCCACCGAATCGCCATCGAGATCGAGCATGCCGAACCGGCTTGCCGGGCGAACCGCGGTGACCGTAGCCAGCTTGCCGTGTTGCCGGTGGTAGCGGATCGCCGCGCCGATGTCGCAATCGCTCACGCCGTCACCATAGGTCAGGCAGAAATCCTGATCGTCCTCACCGAGGTACTGCATTGCCTGCCGCAGGCGGCCACCGGTCATGGTCAGTTCGCCGGTATCGATCAGCGAGACTTGCCAGTCTTCGCAGGCATTGCGGTGGATCTTGGTGGTGCCGCTGCGCAGATCGACTGTCAGGTCGGACATGTGCATGGCATAGTTCAGGAAATACTCCTTGATCATGTAGCCCTTGTAGCCAAGGCACACGATGAATTCGGTGACCCCGTGCTGGGCGTAGATCTTCATGATGTGCCAGAGGATCGGCTTGCCGCCGATCTCCACCATGGGCTTGGGCCGGAGGGTGGTTTCCTCCGCGAGACGGGTGCCGAGGCCCCCAGCCAGGATGATTGCTTTCATGGGAGGCAACCTATCAACGTTCTTGGTTAAGGACCGGTAAAGCGGCGCGCTTGGCCGCTCCGTCGATGTCCTTGCCGGCGAGTTCACGGGTGACGGCAGCCAGGGTATCGACCATGTAATCAAGCCGTTGCTCATCAAGCCCCGGCCAGACGCCCATCCAGAAGCTGTCGCACATCACCTTGTCGGTATTTTCGAGGCTACCCGAAATGCGGTAGGAAACGTCGGCGAAGGCGGGCTGGCGCAGCAGGTTGCCGGCGAACAGCATCCGGGTGCCTACCTTGCGGTCCTCCAGGATGCGGGTCATCGCGTTGCGGTCGATCCGGGCATCGTCGCGCAGGGTGAGGAGATAGCCGAACCAGCTCGGCTCGGTGCCGGCAGTCGCTTCGGGCAGGTGGAAAAACTGCTCCAGTCCGGCAGCCTTGATCCGGCGGGTCAGCCCGGCGAAATTGGCACGCCGCGCAGCGATGAAGCGATCAAGCTTGCCCAGCTGGCTGCACCCCAGCGCGGCCTGCATGTCGCTGACCTTCAGGTTGTAGCCGACATGGCTGTAGGTGTACTTGTGGTCATAGCCCTTGGGCAGCGAGCCCAGCCGCCAGTTGAACCGCTTGTTGCACGAATTGTCGCAGCCCGGCGCGCAATAGCAATCGCGGCCCCAGTCGCGGAAGCTCTCGCAGATCTTGGCGAGCTTGGCGTCGTTCATAAGCACCGCGCCGCCTTCACCCATGGTGATGTGGTGCGCGGGATAGAAGCTGAGCGTGGCGATCTCGCCAAAGGTGCCGACCTGCTGGCCGCCCGCCGTCGCCCCGAAGGCATCGCAACAATCCTCGACCAGCAGCAATCCGTGGCGCTTGCACAGTTCGGCAACACGGATCACGTCGAACGGATTGCCCAGAGAATGGGCGATCATCACCGCGCGCGTCTTGGGACCGATGGCGGCTTCGAGCGCCGCGACATCGACGTTGTGGGTCGCCACGTCGACATCAACGAACACCGGTATGCAGCCGTGCTGGACGATGGGCGTAACCGTGGTCGGGAACCCGGCGGCGACAGTGATCACTTCGTCGCCCGGCTTCAGCGCGCGGCTGCCGAGTTTCCAGCTGGTGAGGGTGGCGAGCGCGAGCAGGTTGGCGGCGCTGCCGGAAACGGTCAGTTTGGCGTCACGCAGGCCGAAGCGCGCGGCAAGTTCGCTCTCGAACTGGCTGGCATAACGCCCGGCGGTCAGCCACATGTCGAGCGAGGCATCGATCAGCGCGGCGCAATCGCCGCCGTCCATCACCTTTCCCGATGGCGGGATGTAGGTCTGGCCGGGAATGAATTCCGGCACCGGCTGCGCCTCGTACCAGGCGCGGGCCATGGCGACGATGTCTTCACGGGAAGGGGCGGCAATGCCTGCATCGGCGAAGGAACTGGCGGTAAACGGCATGGTCAAGGCTGCAATCCTCGAAAGTCGGGTCTGTGCAGCGGTCTATGGGCGATGAGGGTTAACGGGCCGTAAACCCTGTTTGGTCACGCCTGCTTTGGCATTGGCGCTGGCAGCAGCGTCGATACCGGCCGCGAAATAGCGCCAGTCCCTCGCGCCGCGTTAACCGGCCTTTAGCCATTTTCCTTCACTTCCTCGCCCGGACGGTAGGCCAAGGCTTGTCCTTCGCCTGCATTTCGGAGAGTTGCCGCATGAAGACCATCTCGATCATCTCGCCATGCTACAACGAGGTGGACAACGTGCGGGCCTGCCGTGATGCAGTGAAGGCGCTGTTTGCGGCGGATGGCCCGCTGGCGGGCTATGCGTGCGAACACATCTTCTCGGACAACGCTTCCACTGACGGCACGGTGGACGTGCTGCGGGAAATGGCGGCAGAGGATCCCTCGCTCAAGGTCATCCTCAACGCCCGCAACTACGGCCCCTTCCGCTCCAATTTCAATGCCTTGCGCTCCGCTACCGGCGATGCCGTGCTGGTGTTCCTGGCGGTAGACCTGCAAGACCCGCCCGAGATGATCGCCGAATTCGTGCGCCTGTGGGAAACCGGCGTCGAGGTCGTTGCCGGCGCGCGAACCAACCGGCAGGAAAGCCTGGCGCTGCGCACCTGCCGCGCGGTGTTCTACCGCATCGTGCGCGGGCTTTCGGATATCGACATCCCGGTCGACGTTGGCGAGTTCCAGCTGATCGACCGCAAGGTCTGGCAGGCGGTGGTCAGCCATGATGACCACTATCCCTACATTCGCGGCATCATCGCTTCGGTCGGTTTCCGCCGGGTGATCGTGCCCTATACCTGGGCGGTGCGCCATTCCGGCCTGTCGAAGAACAACATCCCCCGACTGATCGATCAGGCGCTGAACGGCATCTTCTCGTTCACCAATGTGCCGATGCGGTTGTGCACCTTTGCCGGCATGGCCATGGCCGGACTGTGCTTCCTCTATGCCATGGTGTCCGTCGGCCTGTGGTTCATCGAACCGACCATGGCCCCGCGCGGCACCACGACGATGATCGCGGCGCTGTTCTTCCTTTCGGGCGTGCAGATGAGCTTCCTTGGTATCCTGGGCGAATATGTCACGGCGATCCATGCGCAGGTGCGCAAGCGGCCGCTTGTGGTGGAGCGCGAGCGGCTGAACATGGCGGCGGCACCGGTCGATCCGTCCAACCCGGTCCATTCGCTGCTCCAGCGCATCCAGGACGCGGCCTGACCGCGCGAGGAGGACGAGAGCACGATGGCGAGCCTGGCCAGCCCACAGCGGCAAGCAGCGGCGCGATCCGCCGGCTTCCTCGCCGCGCTGCGCGCCGAACCGCTGCTCGCCGCGACGCTGCTGGCCTTTGCCGTGGCGGCACTTCTGCATGGCATCGTCGGGCTTTCGCGCACTCATTCGTTTGATGAGACCTATACCTTCGTCATCGCATCGCAGCCGACATTCGGCGGCTTTGTTGACTGGGTTTCGCAGGAACTGGGCGGGCCGCTCTATTACCTGCTCGCATGGTTGTGGGAGAAGCTGGTCGGGCTCGATCACCCGCTGATGCGCCTGCCGAGCCTGCTGGCACTGGCGGCCATCCCGGTGCTGGTCCTGCGCGGTCATGTGCTGGACTGGCGGACCCGGCTGGTATGGGCTGCCTTGCTCGCCCTGTGGCTGCCGGGCCTGTCGATCGGCACACTTGCGCGGTCCTATGCCCTGCTGCTGCTGCTGGGCACCGCGCAGGCCATCGCCTTCGTCGCACTGCTGCGCGACCCGGAACCGAGGCGAGCCGCCCTGTGGCTGGGTGTGTCGGTTCTGGCCGTGCTGACCCATTACCACGCCGGGGTCATCAGCCTGATCCAGGGCCTGATCTTTGTTGCCCGTGCCCCGCGTGTCGCGCTGAGGTCATGGCCCGCCGGACTGCTGCTGGTGCCGCTAATAGCCTGCTTCGCGGCGCAAGTTGCCTTTCTCACCCGCTACGCCCAGCCGGGCAACAACTGGTATCAACTGGTGCAGCCCGGCGATCTGGTGGCTATCGCGGCGACGGCTGTGGGGCTGGGCGTGCTGTTCCTGCCGCTGGCCTTTGACAGCCTGGCCGCGACGGCACGACGCCTGCGGGACCATGTCGCAGGCGAACGCCCGCTGGACTGGCCCGTGGCGCTCACCGTGCTTTCGGGTGTTTCAGCGGCGGTGGCTGTCGTGGCGGCCGGGTGCTTTACGCCCAGCTTCGCGCCGCGTTATCTGCTGCCCTACGTTCCGGCGATTCTGCTGGGCATCGCCTGCCAGATCGAGAGCTTCGACCGGCGCTGGCGCTTCGGCTCGGCGACGCTCATGCTGTGGGTGATCGTGCTTGCCGTTGCGTGGCAGGGAGTGCCGTTCGCGCGGTCCGAAACGCGCGACACCGCAAGTTTCACGCTGCAGCCGCCGTCCGACTGGCTTGCCGCCATGGGCAGCGGCCAGCGCCTGGTGCTGTACTGTGACAATCCCACGGCGGGCATGGCCTCGGTCCGGCGTCAGCTGGTTTCGATCGGTCGCTATGGCTTGGAGCGGGCAGGGGTGCATGATCCGCAGGTAACGATCCCCGCTGCGCTGGTGCCCGGGGCAGACCCCAATCGCGTGATACCCCAGCTGGCCGCGCAGGCGCGGGCTTCCCTCATCTGGTCCTACGACAAGACCGTGCCCGGCACGCTGGGCATCGCCCATCCCTTTGCCGGATCACCGCCGGGCTGGACCTGCCGCACCTTCGGCAACGGCGTGTCCATCCAGGTCGCCTGCCTCCCGCAATCCGAAGCGAGTATTCCGTGATGGCGACAAGGGTTCTCGGCCAACCCCGGCAACATCCCGCGCTCGGCAGCCTGCTGGCAGCCGTGCGGGCCGAGCCGCTGTTGCTGATCTTTGCGCTGTTTGCCGGCACCGGGCTGGTCATTCGCGGAATTGTCGGGCTGCATCATCCGCTCGAATTTGATGAGACCTACACCATGGTCATCGCCGGCCAGCAGAGCTTCGCGGGCTGGTACTACTGGGTTACCCACGAACTGGGCGGCCCGCTCTATTATGGCCTTGCCTGGCTGTGGCACGGCATTTCCGGGCCGGACCCGGTGCTGATGCGGCTGCCCAGCATGGCGGCGCTGCTGGCGGTGCCGGTGGTGATCCTGCGCGCGCGATGCCTTGATTGGCGTGTGCGGCTGGTCTGGGCATCGGTGATGGCGCTGTGGCTGCCGGGCCTGATGTTCGGTATTCTCGCGCGATCCTATGGCCTGCTGATCCTGCTGACGACGATGCAGGCGATCAGCTTCGTTGCCTTGCTGCGCGATCCTCGCCGGTACCGCGCGGCGGTGTGGGTAGGCCTGTCGGTACTGGCAGCGATGACTCACTACTACGCCGGGGTTGTCAGCCTGATACAGGGCATGATCCTGCTCGCCTTCGCGCCGCGCAAGGCGCTGCAGTGCTGGCCGGCGGCACTGCTGCTGCTGCCCCTGTTCGGTGTATTCCTGCTGCAATACCGCTTTCTGACAGACTTCGCCCAGCCGGGCAGCAACTGGTACGAACTGCAACGGATCGGCGATGTCGCCGGGCTGCCGGGCACGGTGCTGTGGCTGGGCAAGCTCTCGCTGCTGCTGGCACTGGAAGGCTTCGGCTTTGCCGGCGTGCGGCTGTATCAATGGCGGTCGGCAGGCCGGGCAATCGACTGGCCGGTCGCGCTGACGGTTACGTCCGGAATCGCCGCCATCCTCGCGGTTTTCCTGGTGGGATGCATCACCCCCAGCTTCACGCCGCGCTACCTGCTGCCGTTCATGCCGGCTGCCCTGCTGGGCTTTGCCTGCCAGCTCGAAGGGGTCAACCGCCGCTATCCCGTGCTGTCCGTTGGCGTCGCCATGCTGTGCATCTATGCCGGCATGATGATGGGGGCGCTGTCGCTTGCGCTGCAGAAGCCCGATCCCGATGCCTCGTTTTCGCTGGAGCTGGCGTCCGAATGGCTGGCGGCCAACCACGGCGGCGATCGGGTGCTGTTCCTGTGGGACAACCCCACTGCCGACATCGGGCAGGAGCCGGAACTGCTCAGCCATATCGCTGCCTATGGCCTGCACCGTGCCGGTGTCGTCGCGCCGCAGGTCATGGTGGCGGGCAACCTGCCTGCCGCTGCCGACCCCAACCACGCGCTGTTTGATCGGGCCGCGAAGCAGCGCGCATCGGTGCTGTGGCTCTACGATAGCAACGTGCCCGGCACGCGCGGCATCGCGCATCCCTTTGCCGGCGCGCCTACCGGCTGGACCTGCCGCCCCGCCGGTGCCTGGCTGTTCAAGGTGATTGCCTGCATTCCGCCGGGGACCGTCGCTGCCAGATAGCCCTTTACCGGCGCATCCAGCCAGCTATGTGCGGTCCATGCTGACCGGGGCCGCAGAGTGAAACACAACGAACGATCCGGCTTGCTGTTTGCCCTCGCCGGTTTCGCCCTGCTGTCGTGCGGCGATGCGGTGGTGAAGTCGATGACCGGGCTGTGGGCCCCTACCGCGATTGCCACCACGCGCTATGTACTGGGTGCCATCGGACTGGCCGCGCTGCTGGCCCAGCGGCAGGGCAGGGCGGGCTTCACTGTGCCGCTGCCCAGGGTGCAACTGATGCGCGGCGCGGCAGTGGCCATGGCCACGGTCGGGTTCTTTTCCGCGATCTTCGTCATGCCGCTGTCCGAGGCGACATCGATCACCTTCACCAGTCCGATGATCACCGCCCTGCTGGCCGCGCTGTTCCTGGGCGAGCCGGCGCGGCGCGAAACGTGGATTGCCTCGCTGGTAGCCTTTGCCGGTGTACTGGTGGTGCTGCGTCCCAATTTCGCGGTGCTGGGATGGGCGGCGCTGCTGCCGCTGCTCTCGGCAGTGGGGATGAGTCTGCTGATGATCGGCAACCGGGCCTCCGCCGGCAAGGCGACGCCACTGGCGATGCAGTTCCTGGTGGCCGCCATGGCCTCGCCGTTGCTGATCGTCGCGACGCTGGCAGGCCATTTCAGCGGTATCGCGCGCTTTGCGGTGCACTGGCCGCAGTGGAGCGTGGTCGCGCGCTGCGCATTGGTGGCGTGCAGCGCCAGCTTCGCGCACTGGTTCATCTACATGGGCACCACCCGCGCCGGCGCGGCCTCGATCGCACCGATGACTTACGTGCAGCTTGTCGTCGCGCTGGTACTCGGCTGGCTGCTGTTCGGCGATGTGCCCGATGCTGTCGCCATGCTGGGCGCTGCGGTGATCGTCGCGGCGGGGCTCTACCTGTGGTGGGCAGGGCGCTCACGCGCGGTTCAGCCGCCAATCGCCAATGCGCCAGACACGAACGCGGGCTGAAATGCGGTCCATGGGTTTGGAAGCGCACTTAGGCACTGGCTGAATCCAATTGGATTTATAGGGAAAATCATGAATTTCGTACGCGCCGTCTTGTTGGCCACGTTCACCGCCGCCGGGCTTGCGATCACGCCGGCGGCAGCCGCGCAGGACAAGCCTGCCGAACTGCCGGCCTGGCTGGCCGGGGCCTGGGAGATGCAGGACGGCGCGGCCTGGTCGGACGAATACTGGACCCTGCCACGCGGCGGGGTGATGATCGGCGTTGCACGGACCGGCTTTGCCAGCCGTCTGGAGATGTGGGAGACCACCCGGATCGTTGCCTTGCCCGATGGCCGGCTGAGCTATTTCGCCCAGCCGCGCGGCGTTGCGCCGACCGAGTTCACCATGGCGCTGCAAGGGCCGGACTCGATCGAGTTCACCAATGCCAGCAACCCGTTTCCGCAGCGCATCCGCTATTGGCGGCAGGGACAGTTGCTGGTGGCTGAGGTG
This sequence comes from Sphingomonadales bacterium, assembly GCA_028869175.1. Classification (GTDB taxonomy): domain Bacteria; phylum Pseudomonadota; class Alphaproteobacteria; order Sphingomonadales; family Sphingomonadaceae; genus Novosphingobium. The sequence goes on along the minus strand of JAGWTB010000049.1, from coordinate 8,722 downwards.
TCCAACATCGACGGCAGCGGCGCGGTGCGCTGGTCATACCGTCCACTGGTGAATCCGGCGGAAGAACCGGCCAGCCCGACTTTGCCCAGCCGCAGCGAGGGCGACCGGGAACTGCCGGCGGTCGACGGGAAGTAGCCGGGCGTGCTGAAGTCCTGAACGGATGTAGCGAGTCTGCCATTTCCAAAGCAAACGGGCCGGAGGTCACCCTCCAGCCCGCTCGGTTAGGCAAGGACGCAAGGCCTATTCGGCGACGTGCTCCGCCAGAACGGTCAGGCCTGCGGCACTGACTTCGGCGAAGCCGCCCTGGACCTGGATTTCCTCGGGCTGGCCGTTTTCGGTCTTGTAGATCTTGATCGCACCGTCGCGGATGGTCGACATGAAAGGCGCGTGGCCTTCCAGCACGCCGAATTCGCCCTCGGAGCCGGGGACGACGACCATGTGAACGTCATCCGAGCGGACGAGGCGGGCGGGCGTCACGAGTTCGAAATGCAGTGCCATTCCAATTCCTTCCCCCCTCCTCTTCAGAGGAGGGGCAGTGAGACTAGGGACTGCGCAGCAGGCCCTAGTCGCAGCGGGGTGGTGGGCTTGCGCCAGCGCGACACTGCGTGCCGCGCCACCACCCCCAACCCCCTCCTCTGAAGAGGAGGGGGCCAGGTTGATTAAGCCTCTTCAGCCAGCTTCTTGGCCTTCTCGACCGCTTCGTCGATGCCGCCGACCATGTAGAACGCGGCTTCGGGCAGGTGATCGTATTCGCCGTCGACCACCGCCTTGAACGAGCGGACGGTGTCTTCGACCTGGACGAACTTGCCCGAGATGCCGGTGAACACTTCGGCGACGTGGAACGGCTGGCTGAGGAAGCGCTGGATCTTGCGGGCGCGGGCCACGGTCAGCTTATCTTCTTCGCTCAGTTCGTCCATGCCGAGAATGGCGATGATGTCCTGCAGCGACTTGTACTTCTGCAGCGTTTCCTGAACGCGGCGAGCCGTGTCGTAGTGTTCCTGACCGACGACGGCCGGGGTCAGCACGCGGCTGGTCGAGTCGAGCGGGTCAACCGCCGGATAGATGCCGAGTTCCGAGATGGCGCGGTTCAGCGTGGTCGTCGCGTCCAAGTGGGCGAACGAGGTGGCCGGGGCAGGGTCGGTAAGGTCATCCGCCGGCACGTAGATCGCCTGCACCGAGGTGATCGAGCCCTTGTTGGTCGAGGTGATGCGTTCCTGCAGAGCGCCCATGTCGGTCGCGAGGGTCGGCTGGTAGCCCACCGCCGAAGGAATACGGCCAAGCAGCGCCGACACTTCCGAACCCGCCTGGGTGAAGCGGAAGATGTTATCGACGAAGAACAGCACGTCCTGGCCTTCCTGGTCGCGGAAGTATTCGGCCATGGTCAGGCCCGAGAGCGCGACGCGGGCGCGGGCGCCCGGGGGCTCGTTCATCTGGCCGAAAACGAGCGCAACCTTGGAACCTTCCGAAGTGGCGTTGCCATCGGCGTCCTTGGCGATAACCCCGGCGTCGAGGAATTCGTGGTAGAGATCGTTGCCTTCACGGGTGCGTTCGCCGACGCCCGCGAAAACCGACACACCGCCGTGGCCCTTGGCGATGTTGTTGATCAGTTCCTGGATCAGCACGGTCTTGCCCACGCCCGCTCCGCCGAACAGGCCGATCTTGCCGCCGCGCGCATAGGGCGCGAGCAGGTCGATCACCTTGATGCCGGTGACGAGAATGGCGGCTTCGGTCGACTGGTCGACGAATTCCGGGGCCTTGGCGTGGATCGGGGCCTTCATGTCGGTGCCGACCGGGCCGCGCTCGTCGATCGGCTCACCGATGACGTTGAGGATGCGGCCAAGCGTCTTGGGGCCGACCGGCACCGAGATCTGCGCGCCGGTATCGCGCACCGGCTGGCCGCGGGTGAGGCCGTCGGTCGAGTCCATGGCGATGGTGCGCACGGTGTTCTCACCGAGGTGCTGGGCGACTTCGAGAACCAGACGGTTGCCGTTGTTGTCGGTTTCCAGCGCCGAGAGAATGGCGGGGAGTTCGCCATCGAATGCGACGTCGACGACGGCGCCGATGACCTGGCTGATCTTGCCGGTGGCGGTTGCTGCGGTGGCCATGTTGGTTTCCTTGCCTTCGATTTCTTACAGCGCTTCCGCGCCAGCAATGATTTCAATCAGTTCAGTCGTGATCGCCGCCTGACGGCTGCGGTTGTACTGGATGGTCAGCTTCTGGATCAGTTCGCCGGCGTTGCGCGTGGCGTTGTCCATGGCGTTCATCGAGGCACCCTGTTCCGAAGCTTCACGCTCCAGCAGGGCACCGAACAGCTGCGTCTTGACGTAACGCGGCAGCAGTTCGTCGAGGATTTCCTCCTCGCCGGGCTCATACTCCACAACCGCGCCGGTATCGGCGGCAGTGGTGGGGGCGGGGACCGGGATGAGCTGCACCGTGGTCGGGTCCTGCGCGAGCGCCGACTTGAAGGTCGGGTAGACCAGATGCGCGACATCGAACTTGCCAGCTTCGAACATCGCGATCAGCTGGCTGGCAATGGCTTCGGCTTCGACGAAACCGGGCGTGCGCACGGTACTGGTATCGAAGTTTTCAGCGATCTGGCTGGGGAAATCGCGCTTGATCGGCGCGCGGCCCTTCTTGCCGACGAGATAGAAGCTGACGTCCTTGCCCGCAGCGGCGAGCGCGCGGGCCTGGAGCTTGGCTTCCTTGACGAGGTTCGAGTTGAGGCCGCCGCACAGGCCCTTGTCGGTGTTCACCACCACCAGCAGGTGGCGCTGGTCCGAACCGGTGCCGCGCATCAGCTTGGGCGCATTGTCCTGGCCCGCAACCTTGCCGGCGAGGCTGCCCATCACCTTGCCCAGCCGCAGCGCATAGGGGCGCGCGGCTTCGGCGGCAGACTGCGCCTTGCGCAGCTTGGCGGCGGCGACCATCTGCTTGGCCTTGGTGATCTTCTGGGTCGACTTGACCGAGTTGATCCGCCCTTTGAGTTCCTTCAGCGAGGCCATGACGGCTCCCTCATTCGTCGTCCCGGACTTGTTCCGGGACCGCTGGTGACCGGGGCAGACCCGGCCCCCCGCGATCCCGGCCTGCGCCGGGATGACGGGTTACATCTCAAGCGAACTGCTTGCCGAACGCGTCGAGCGCGGCCTTCAGCTTGGCCTTGGGTTCATCGCCCAGCGCCTTGCTGTCACGGATCGCGGCGAGCACGTCGGCGTGCTCCTTGCGCATCCAGCTGAGCATTTCGGCTTCGTATTCGGTGACGCGGTTGGTCTCGATGCTGTCGAGATAGCCGTTGGTGCCGGCGAAGATCGACACGGTCTGCTCTTCGAACGGCAGCGGGCTGAACTGGGCCTGCTTGAGCAGTTCCGTCAGCCGCGAGCCGCGGTTGAGCAGCTTCTGGGTCGAGGCGTCGAGGTCCGAACCGAACTGCGCGAAGGCCGCCATTTCGCGGTACTGCGCCAGTTCCAGCTTGATCGAGCCCGAGACCGACTTCATCGCCTTGGTCTGCGCGGCGGAGCCCACGCGGCTGACCGAGAGGCCGACGTTGATCGCCGGGCGCACGCCCTGATAGAACAGGCCGGTTTCGAGGAAGATCTGGCCGTCGGTGATCGAGATCACGTTGGTCGGGATGTAGGCCGAAACGTCGCCCGCCTGGGTTTCGATGATCGGCAGCGCGGTGAGCGAACCACCGCCCAGCGAATCGTTCATCTTCGCGGCGCGTTCCAGCAGGCGGCTGTGCAGGTAGAACACGTCGCCCGGATAGGCTTCGCGGCCCGGCGGGCGGCGCAGCAGCAGCGACATCTGGCGATAGGCGACCGCCTGCTTGGAAAGGTCGTCATAGACGATCACGGCGTGCATGCCGTTGTCGCGGAAGAATTCGCCCATGGTTACGCCGGTATAGGGCGCGAGGTACTGCAGCGGGGCCGGCTCCGAAGCGGTGGCGGCGACGACGATGGAATATTCCATCGCGCCGTTTTCCTCGAGCTGGCGGACGATCTGCGCCACGGTCGAGCGCTTCTGGCCGACTGCAACGTAGATGCAATAGAGCTTCTTTGATTCGTCGGTGCCGGCGTTGACGCCCTTCTGGTTGATGAAGGTGTCGATGGCGACGGCGGTCTTGCCGGTCTGGCGGTCACCGATGATCAGTTCGCGCTGGCCGCGGCCGACCGGGACGAGGGCGTCGATGGCCTTGAGGCCGGTCTGCACCGGTTCCGAAACCGACTGGCGCGGGATGATGCCCGGGGCCTTCACTTCCACGCGCATGCGCTTGTCGGCGACGATCGGGCCCTTGCCGTCGATCGGGTTGCCGAGGCCGTCCACGACGCGGCCAAGCAGGCCCTTGCCAACGGGAACGTCAACGATGGTGCCGGTGCGCTTGACGACGTCACCTTCCTTGATCTCGGCGTCCGAGCCGAAGATCACGACGCCGACGTTGTCAGCTTCGAGGTTGAGCGCCATGCCCTTAGCCCCGTTCGAGAATTCGACCATCTCGCCGGCCTGGACCTTGTCCAGCCCGTGGATGCGGGCGATGCCGTCACCGACGGACAGCACCGAACCGACTTCCGAAACCTGGGCTTCGGTGCCGAAATTGGCGATCTGGTCCTTGATGACCTTCGAGATTTCTGCGGCGCGGATTTCCATGTTCAGCCTTTCGTAGAGCCTTGCGGCTTTAAGCCTTCATCGCCTGGGCGAGGGAATTGAGACGGGTGCGGATCGAGCTGTCGATCTGGGTGGAGCCGATGCGGACGACGAGACCACCGAGAATTTCGGGGTCGACAGTCGCCTTGATCTTGACGGTCTTGCCTTCGCGCGCCTGCAGCTTGGCCGAGAGCGCAGCGAGCTGTGCTTCGTCCAGCGGGTGGGCGCTGGTCACTTCGGCAGTCGCTTCACCGCGGGCTGCGGCGGCAATCGCGGCGAAGGCACGAACGACATCGGGGAGGGCGGCGAGGCGGCGGTTGCCCGCCAGCACGCCGAGGAAGTTCCTGGTCAGGTCACCGAGGCCCAGCACGCCGGCAACGCCATCCATCGCCTTGGCGGCGGCTTCGCGGCTCACCTGCGGGTTGCGAATCAGCGCGGCGAGATCGCCCGAGCCGAGAATCGCTTCGCCCAGCTTTTCGAGATCGGCCTCGACCGCAGGGACCGAGCCTTTCTCGCTGGCGAGATCGTATAGCGCAGAGGCGTAACGCCCTTGCAAGCTGGCCGTAATGCCGCCGGAATTCTCCACGCGCGTCGGTTCCCTCTTACCGGAATGGCTGACAAGGGTGCGGCCGTGCAATCCACGCTGCCCCCTTGAGACGGGGGCGCGCCTAGCAACGATTGTGCTGCGATGCAAGGTGGGGGTGACAACCTGTCGATTCCATCGGATAGCGCGGTGTGCATAAGGGCGAATGCGGGGTCATCCGCCGCCGGGGAGAACTGATGGCGCGAATCCTTGTTCTGTTGCCTCAAGCGGGGTTCGATCCCACCGAAGTGGCCGTGCCATGGCGGGTGTGGGACCGCGCCGGGCACGAGGTTCTGTTCGCCACCGAAACCGGCGAACCGGCGAAAGCCGACGTCATTACGCTCTCGGGCGAGGGGCTGCCGTGGTACGCCCGCTCGCTCGCAGCGCGGCACGAAGGGCGGCGCACCTATGCCATCGCGCGCGAGGCACCATCGTTCCGCGCGCCGTTGCGCTGGGATGCGGTGAACGTGGCCGAATTCGATGCGCTGCACTTTCCGGGCGGGCACGCGCCGGGGATGCGCGGGTTCCTGGAATCCCCCGTGGTGGCAGACATCGCCCGGGCGGCATTCGCGGCGCAGATGCCGGTGAGCGCGATCTGCCATGGCGTTCTGGCCCTCGCGCGCGCGGGTGTACTGGAAGGCCGGCGCACCACGGCGCTGACATCGCGGATGGAGGGAATCTCGGTCGCGCTCACCCGCTGGGCCTTGCCGGGCCACTATCGCACCTATCCGCAAAGCGTCGAACGCGAGGTGCGCCGCGCGCTGGGCCGCAAAGGCCAGTTTCTGCGCGGACCGCTGCTGCCCAAATATGCCAACCGTGACCGGCCCGAAGCGGGCTTCGTCGTGCAGGACGGCAACTACGTCTCGGCGCGCTGGCCGGGCGATGCCTGGACGCTGGCGCTGCGGTTGATGGATCTGCTTTGAGCGCAAGACGCGGGAAGCGGGTGCTGCATTGTCGCGATAACACCGGAGCAACGCCACCAGAGGAGTTGTTAATGGCCTATCGCATAGTCGGTCTCGCACCCGAGACATTCGCTCCCTTGTTCGATCTTGACGACACAGTGCTGGCAGCGCGTGGTGCACGGCGGGTCACGGCACTGGCGGATCGAGGCTTTCCGTGCCGGGTTTCGCTGGAGGATGCCCGGGCGGGGGAGGAACTGATCCTGCTGCAGCACGTCAGTCACGACGTGCTGACACCCTATCGTTCGGCCTATGCCATCTATGTTCGCGCCGCTGCCGGGCGGGCGGCGGAATACGTTGATCAAATGCCGCCCGTGTTTACGGGGCGTCCATTGGGTTTGCGCGGGTTCGATGGTGACGGCAATCTGCTCGATGCCAGACTGGCTTTGCCCGGTGATGCCGAACCTGCGGTTCTTGCGCTGTTCGTCAATCCCGGCATCGCCTATATCCATGCCCACAATGCGGCGCACGGATGCTTTGCCGCGCGGGTTGATCGGCACGGGGAGCTTGCAGCATGATTGCGGAGGACGAGGCCTGGACCGCCGTACTCGCCCGCGATCGGGCCTATGACGGGCGCTTCGTTACCGGGGTGCTGTCCACCGGGATCTACTGCCGCCCGTCCTGCGCGGCGCGGCATCCGCGGCGGACGAACGTGCGGTTCTTTGCCGATGGCGCGGCAGCGCGGGCTGCGGGGCTGCGGGCCTGCCTGCGCTGCTCGCCCGACGATTTCAGCCGCGACGAGCGCGCGGTGCTGGACGCCATCGCCGCGATCAAGGCGGCGGGGCAGCCGCTGGCGCTTGGCGGTCTGGCGGCGGACAACGGCTATTCGCCTGCCCATTTCCAGCGCCTGTTCAAGCGGGCGACCGGGCTTTCCCCCGCTGCCTATGCGCGCGCGCTGCGCCTTGAACGCGCGGCCGATGCATTGAGCGGCGGCGGGCGGGTGACCGACGCGGTTTACGATGCCGGCTTCGCCGCGCCATCGCGCTTCTATGAATCGACGGAAGGAAGATTGGGCATGACACCTTCGGCATGGCGCGACGGGGGCAGGGGGGTGCGGGTCCGCTGGGCGGTGGTGCCGACCAGCCTTGGCGCGATGCTCGTCGCGGCGACGGACACGGGCGTATGCCGCCTGTCGTTCAACGAAGGGCGCGAGGCGCTGGCGGCGCGCTTTCCGCAGGCGGAGCTGATCGAGGGCGGAGAAGCCTTCGGCAATCTGCTGGCGCAGGTGGTGGCCTCGGTCGAAACGCCGGGCGACGCCAGCCATATCCCGCTGGACGTAAAGGGCACCGCGTTTCAGGAAGCCGTGTGGCGCGCCTTGCAACAGATCCCTGCGGGCGAGACGCGCTCCTACGCCCAGATTGCCGCCGCCGTCGGCAAGCCGGGCGCGGTGCGCGCCGCCGGTAGCGCCAACGGGGCGAACAACGTCGCGGTGCTGATCCCCTGCCACCGGGTGATCCGCTCGGACGGCTCGCTCGGCGGCTATGCCTACGGACTTGCCATCAAACGCAAGCTGCTGGCGCGCGAAGCGGGGCAGGCAGGCGATTGACCTTGCCCGATGCGGCTGTATTGTTACCACAATACAGCAGGGGAGCAGCCATGACCGAAGAAGCAGCACCGCCGGAAACCGCCAAGCCGGGACTGGCGCGACGGATCGTCATGTTCCCGGTGGTGATCGTCATCATCGAATTCGCCGCTGTTCTGGCCCTGGCGATGTTGGTCAGCCTAGCCTCGGGCGCAGTGCGACACGCCTTGCATTCCGGATTCAACGAAGCGCTGTTCGGCCTGCTTGTCGGCATCGCAGCGCTGGCCGCCTATCACGCCTGCCAACGCTGGGTCGAGAGGCGGCCCGATGCTGAGCTGGCCCTGCCGGGCGCGGTGCGGGAATGGGGGGCGGGGCTGCTGACCGGCTTCGTGCTGTTTTCGGCGATCACCGGCATCGTCGCTGTGATGGGCGGGATCGAATTTCTCGGCGTACGGGGCTGGGGGCAGATCGGGCCGATGCTGGGCATGGCGCTCTATTCCGGCCCGTTCGAGGAAGTGCTGTTTCGCGGCGTGCTGTTCCGCCACATCGAGAGCTGGGGCGGCACCTGGATCGCGCTGGCGCTGACTTCCGCCTTCTTCGGCTTTGGCCACCTAGCCAACCCCAATGCCACCGTGTTCGCCGGTTTCGCAATTGCGATGGAAGCGGGCATCCTGCTCGGCGCGGCCTATCTGCTGACGCGGCGGCTGTGGCTGGCGATCGGCATCCATTCGGCGTGGAACTTCACTCAGGGCTGGGTCTATTCGATCCCGGTTTCGGGCAGCAAGCCGCCCATCGGCCTGCTCAACACCCGCGTGACCGGGCCTGAGTGGATGACCGGCGGGCCCTTCGGGCTGGAGGCCTCGGTCGTGGCGCTGGTGATGGCGACGCTCACCGGGGTTCTGCTGCTGGTGGTTGCGGTGAAGCGGGGGCAAATCGTCAGGCCGAGGTGGGCAAAGAGATAGCGAGTAAATTCAATCATTTGTATGGAGACAAGTTCCACATCTGCGCGCGTCGAGCGAAGTT
>JAGWTB010000142.1 GCA_028869175.1 Sphingomonadales bacterium | reverse complement strand
GGTGCCTGGCTGGTGGGGCCGACAAACATGCCGCTGAACAGGTAGCTTAGCGACGGGTGGAGCAACTGTCCCAGCGTCAAGTCGGCTTCTCCTTGCAGGCCCAGGCTCGCCTCGTGAGCGCACAAAATTTTCTCCCGATGGCGTCCACTCGGTGCGCGGCAATTCGCGAAAGAGCTTCATTTGCGGCTTCCATGGCTGGACCTTCGACCAGGACGGCGAAAACACCTACATCCTCGACGAGCAGAACTGGCATGGCGCGCTGACCAGCGAACGCACCTGCCTGTCGGAAGTGAAGGTCGATACCTGGGGCGGCTGGATCTACGTCAACATGGACCCGGAAAGCGGCCCACTGCAGGAATGGATGGGCCGGGCCGGGCCGGCGAGATTCTCGATCACTTCCAGCTCGACCGGATGCGCTACAAGTGGCGGCAATGGGCAATCTATCCGTGCAACTGGAAAGTCGCGATCGAGGCGTTCCTCGAGCCGTATCACGTCGCCGCCACACACACCCAGTTGCTGGCCTATGCCGACTATTACGCGGCGTCGCAGCAGTATGGCCTGCATTCGGTGTCGAAGTACGACGCGCGCGAGGACAAGTTCAAGATGGCCCAGGCTTCGGGCACGGTCCGCGCCGGCAAGGGTGAGGATGCGCGCATCTCGACCTACGAGCTGATCCGCGAAAACTACGAAACGGTGATGAACACCGCCTCGACCGAAACCCTGGTCAAGGCCGCGAGCCGGTTGGTCGATGAATTGCCCGAGAACACGACTCCGGCGGAATGCATCGATCACTGGCTCAAGAGCGCGAAAGCCGACGATGCCGCCCGCGGGGTGATCTGGCCTGACATCCCGCCCGAGATCCAGGCGGAATCGGGCCTGGCATGGGGCCTGTTCCCCAACCAGAACATCCTCCACGGCGTGACCTTCGCCAGCCCCGCCTATCGCGTCCGTCCTTATGGCGACGACCCGAACAGGTGCATCTTCGAAGCCTATGCCCTCGAGCGCTTCCCCGATGGCGAAGAACCTGAAACCAAATGGGTCTTCGCTGAGCCGACCCGGGATAACTGGGGCCCGGTGCTGGAGCAGGACTTCAACAACATGGAGTTCGTGCAGAAGGGGATGAAGTCCAGCGGCTTCCGCGGCGCGCTGCCCAATCCGCATCAGGAGCAGAAAGTGATCAACCTGCACCGCTGTCTGGCGGCCTTCATGGAAGGCCGGGGGGCGCCAAGGATACTCGACGAGTCGTCTTGACCGCAGTCAGTGAACGCCGTGTTCGAGCGGACCAAGCTGGCAAAGGCCTTCCTTGTCGACCGCCTCCTGCCTGACGCCACCGCGCTTCCTGGCAAACAAGGCAGGCAGGGGCACGATGATGGCGGTTGAGGGCAATGCCTGGCGGACTACCCTGCCATGCCTCTTTTTTGTTCGACCATGAGTGCTCCGCCTGTTCCCATCTGATCATTGCACCAGCGGTCCGGTGGCGGGCGCGATCGTAACGCCCTCCAGCCGGGCCTTGGCCGCCAGCAGGCCGATGTATTGCGATACGGCTCGCCGCCAGCTTGCTTCTTCCAGGTAGTCGGCGATCCGGCGCGAGACCGCCTCGAACGGCAGCTCGCGCGCCTCCTCGCGGCGGCCGGCGCGTATCACGTGCACGCCGAAACGGGTCTTGACCGGCGCGGGATGCAGCGTGCCCGGGGCCAGCGCGAACAGCACCGCCTCGAATTCGGGCACCAGTGCGCCCGGGGCGATCTGGCCCAGCATCCCGCCCTGTTCCTTCGACGGGCAGCCCGAATGGCGTCGTGCGAGTACGGCGAAGGCATCGGGATCGGCTTGCAATGTGCGGATCGCCGTGCGCGCATCGCCGGTGGCAAGGCCAAAGGCCAGTTCGTCGGCGGGATCAGCCGCGAACAGGATATGTTCGGCCTCGACCAGCGGCGACGATCGGAAGCGGGCGCGATGAGTCTCGTAATATCGCCGGGCCGTGGTTTCGTCGGCACGCGGGGGCCGCACTTCGGCGGCGAGCAGCGCCTCGATCCGGGCATCCTCGTCCGACAGGGGGCGGCCCTCTGAGTCAGGCAGCGAATCCGCCGCTATCCCCAGCCGTTCGGCCTCGTCCAGCAGCAACTGGCGTACCGCCAGCGCCTCGGCCGCCGCCGCGTGAGCCGCCGCCACATCGCCGGCCGGGTGATGCTGCATCTCGGCGGCGATCGCGGCTTCGGCGATTTCGCGGCCATCGACCGCGACGCGGGGCGTTGCCAGCCCCTCAACCATGGCGCGCGGCCAGCTTGCGCGAGCGGACCACCTGATAGCCCGGGCGCCAGATATAGCGCACCGGGGCCGAAAGCATGTGGACCAGCCGGGTGAACGGGAACAGCAGCAGGATCGTCAATCCCAGGAACAAGTGCAGCTTGAACACCAGCGCGACATCGCGGATCTGGTCGGCCGCACCGGCGCGGAAGGTGAAGATGCCTTGCGCCCATTCCATGAACTTGACCATTTCCTGCCCGTCGAGATGCCGTGCCGATACCAGGATGGTCGATAGCCCCAGCGCCAGCTGGACCCACAGCAGCAGGATCACCAGGTTGTCGCTGAAGCTCGACGCGGCGCGCACGCGGGGATCGAGGAAGCGGCGATGAATCAACAGGCTGGCTCCGGCGATCGCCATGATTCCGGCCACGCCGCCCGCCCCCATCGCCAGCAGCTGCTTGGCGCCATGCGGCACGCCCAGCGCATCCCAGATCGCGATCGGGGTGAGCAGGCCGACCAGATGCCCGGCGAAGATCATCAACACGCCCAGATGGAACAGCACCGAACCGGCGATCAACTGGCGCCGCCGGAGCAACTGGCTGGATCCGGCGCGCCACGAATAGGGTTCGCGATCATAACGAATCACCGATCCCACGGCGAGTACGGTCAGCGCGACGTATGGATATACGCCGAAGATCAGATGGTGGATGAAATTAGCCATGGGCCTGGCTCCTGGCAGGATCGGGGGATTGCATGCGGGCAACCACCGCCGCCGCATGCGGGCAGGATGCCGCGCCGGGGGCGGCCGGCGCGTCGAAGCGCACCTGTTCCTCCTCCCAGGCGGCATCGAGCGCGGCGAGATCGTCAGGATCGTCGGCCGGCGCGATCGCGAATGCCTCGCCGCCGGCTCCGGCCAGATCGGACAGAATCCGCAACGGCGCCGCATAAGCCGGATCGCGTTCGGCAAGCCGTTCGGCCAGCGCGGAAAGGATCACCCCGGGCTGCGCAAGTTCCTCGAGCATCCGTTCCCGGGGAAGGCAGGAGAGATACTCGAGGAACAGCGGCAAATAGTCGGGCAGTTCGCTGGCGGTGATTTCCAGCCCTGCCGCCTCGTAGCGGTCGCGCAGGTCGACCATCGCCTGCCCGCGATCGCGGCTTTCACCGTGGACATGCTCGAACAGGTGCAGCGAAACCGCGCGGCCCCGGTCGAACAGGCCGACATAGCGTTCCTGGCTGTCGAGCAGATCGTCATCGGCCAGCCGGGCGAGCAGCGGATCGAGCGAACGGCGCTGCGCCGGGGTGAGCGCGCCATCGGCGGCAAGCGCCCCGGCAAGCTCGGCGATGCCGCCATGCACCGCCTCGTCGGGATAGCGCAGCAGCGCGGAGAGGACGCGGAGGGTGAGGCGCATCAGAATACCTCCGCAGGCGTTTGCAGCTTCTTGCGGGCAGGGGCGCCGAACAGGTTGGCGTCCGACGAGCCGCCCGAGCAGCCGTTGCCGAACGAGAAGCCGCAGCCGCCGCGCTCGTCGTACATATCCTCGGCATCCTCGCGGTGGCCGGCGGGGATGACGAAGCGGTCCTCGTAATTGGCGATCGCCATGATCCGGTACATCTCCTCGATCTGCGCGCCGGTCAGGCCGACACCGGCGGCCACTGCCTCATCGACCACGCCGCGCACCGTCTTGCCGCGCATGTAGGCGCGCATCGCCAGCATCCGTTCGAGCGCGTCGATTACCGGCGTTTCCTTGCCGGCGGTGAGCAGATTGGCGAGGTACTTCACCGGAATACGCAGGGAGCGGACATCGGGCATGCCGTTGCTGGCGGAAATCTTGCCGGCGCTGGCCGCCGCGCTGATCGGCGAGAGCGGCGGCACGTACCACACCATCGGCAGCGTGCGGTACTCGGGATGCAGCGGC
>JAGWTB010000141.1 GCA_028869175.1 Sphingomonadales bacterium | reverse complement strand
AAGGCCAAACCACGGACCATCGATGCCCTCTGGCAAGCCGTCGGATCAATCTGCGAACTCTACTCGCCCGATGAATGCTCGAACTACCTCAAGGAATCCGGGTATGTTGCAGATTAATCGCAAGTCGCTCTAGATCGCAGTGGATTAATCACCACCACCCCGCTTAGCCTGAGCCTGTCGAAGGCCGCGCTCGGCCCCAGCACCACGCCCAGAAACACCCGAGGCAATCGAAGCACGTGGCCTTCGACAGGCTCAGGCTGAGCGGCCTTGAGATGATTCACATTCGCTGCAACGTGCTCAGCGCCCCTTCCACACTCCGGGGCGCTTCTCGACGAAGGCAGCCATGCCTTCGGCCTTGTCTTCGGTGGCGGTCAGCACCTGGAACATGCGGCGTTCGGCCAGCAGGCCCTGATCGAGCGTGGTCTCGAAGGCCACGTTGACCATTTCCTTGTTCATCATCGTGGCCAGCGGCGGCATGGCAGCGATCTCCGCCGCAACCTTGAGCGCGGTTTCGAGCAGGTCGGCCAGCGGCACGACCCGGCTGACAAGGCCCGATCGCTCGGCCTCGGCGGCGTCCATCATCCGGCCGGTCAGGCACATGTCCATGGCCTTGGCCTTGCCCACGGCCCTGGTCAGCCGCTGCGAGCCGCCCATGCCGGGGGCAACCGCCAGCTTGATCTCGGGCTGGCCGAAGCGAGCGGTGTCCGAAGCGATGATGAAGTCCGCCATCATCGCCAGTTCGCAGCCGCCCCCCAGCGCGAAGCCGTTGACCGCGGCGATCCACGGCTTGCGGGTCAGGCGGACGATGTGGCTGGTCCACTTGGAGAAAAAGTCCCCGCCAAAGAATTCGGCGGTGGTCTTGTCGGCCATTTCCTTGATGTCCGCCCCGGCGGCGAAGGCCTTTTCGCCCGAACCGGTGATCACCGCGCAACGCTGCGAGACGTCGGCCTCATAGGCGGCAAAGGCATCGATCAGTTCGTCGAGCACCCGCGAGTTGAGCGCGTTGAGCGCCTGCGGGCGATTGAGCGTGATCAGCGTGACGGCGTCGCGCTGTTCGACCAGGATGGTTTCGTAGGCCATTTCAGTTATCCCCTGTAATCAGTTCAGTGGCCGCCACTCTTCACCCGCAGGCAAAGGAGCGAAAATCGAATCGAGCAGTCCTTCGGTCACCCCCTCGGGCGTGGCCGGGTTCCATCGCGGCGCGTTGTCCTTGTCGACGATCACCGCGCGGACGCCCTCGGCGAAGTCTGGCAGGGTCAGCACGCGGCTGGCGATGCGGTATTCCATCGCCATGTTGGCGGCAAAATCGGCGCAAGACAGGCTTTCGCGAAGCTGGCGCAGCGCCACCTTGCAGGTCTGCGGACTCTTGGCGCGCAGGGTGGCGAGTTCCCTCGCCGCCCATTCGCCACCGTCGCCCTCCAGGCCGGCGATCACATCCTCCAGCCGGTCGGAAGCGAAATGGCGCGCGATCAGTTCGGCATTACCCGCCGCGCGCGGCGAAGGCGGTGCTTCCGAGAGCGCGTCCAGCACCGCCGCGATGTCCTCGCCCGCGGCGATGCGCGCCTTGGCTTCGGGCAGCACGGCGGCCGGCAGGTAATGGGTCGCAAGGCCCGCCCAGAGGCATTCCGCCCCGTCGAACCGCGCGCCCGTCAGCGCAAGGAACTGCCCCACCCGGCCCGGCAGGCGCGAGAGGTGCCAGCCACCGCCGACGTCAGGGAACAGGCCGATGCCGGTCTCAGGCATGGCGAAGCGGGTATTCTCGGTCACCACGCGATAGCGCGCCGGCTGGGCGATGCCGACGCCGCCGCCCATGACGATGCCGTCCATGAAGGCGACGACCGGCTTGGCATAGGTCATCAGCAGGTGGTTGAGCTGGTATTCCTCATAGAAGAATTCCCGCCCGTGCGCCCCGCCGTCGGTCAGCACCGATTCGCGCAGCAGGTTGATGTCTCCGCCCGAGCAGAAGCCCCTGCCCTCGGCGTGGTCGAGCAGCACGGCGGCAACGCCACTGTCTTCCTTCCATGCCAGCAGCGCCGCCGTCATCGCCCGGACCATGCCCTGGGTCAGCGCATGGATCGCCTTGGGACGATTGAGCGAAAGGAAACCCGCCGACCCTTCGCGGCGGACGATCAGTTCGTCTGTGGTCACTTCAGCAGGTCCCGCCCGATGATCATGCGCATCACTTCGTTGGTGCCTTCAAGGATGCGGTGCACCCGAAGGTCGCGCCAGAACCGTTCGATGGGATAGTCCTTGAGATAGCCGTAGCCGCCGAACATCTGCAGCGCCTTGTCGACGATTTCGCTGCCATTGTCCGAGGCGAGCTTCTTGGCCATGGCGGCAAAGCGCGTCTTGTCCGGCGCGCCGGCGGTCACCTTGGCGGCGGCAAGATAGAGCAGCGCGCGGGCAGCTTCCAGATCGGTCGCCATGTCGGCCAGGGTGAACTGGGTGTTCTGGAATTCGGCGATTGCCTTGCCGAACTGGCTGCGGTCCTTGACGTAGGCCACCGCCTCGTCAAGGCAGCGCTGCGCGCCGCCCAGCGAGCAGGCACCGATGTTGATCCGCCCGCCGTCGAGCCCGGCCATGGCGAACTTGAACCCGTCACCCTCCGCGCCGATGCGGTTGCTCACCGGCACCTTCACGTTGTCGAAGATCACCTGCGCCGTGGGCGAGGCGTTCCAGCCCAGCTTCTTTTCCGGCGCACCGAACGACAGGCCCGGCATGTCTTTGTCCACCACCACGCAGGAGACGCCCTTGGCCCCTTCCGCCCCGGTGCGGACCATGACGAGGTAGACGTCGTTCACTCCGCCGCCCGAGATGAACTGCTTGGTGCCGTTCAGCACGTAATGATCGCCATCCAGCCGAGCCGTCGTCTTGAGCGCGGCGGCATCGGAGCCCGAACCCGGCTCGGTCAGGCAATAGGAGGCGATCTTTTCCATCGAAACAAGGCTGGGCAGGTAGCGGTGCTTGAGCTCGTCCGAGGCGAAGGTATCGAGCATCCAGGCGGCCATGTTGTGGATCGAGACATAGGCGCTGGTCGCCGGGCAGCCATAGGCCATCGCCTCCATGATCAGCGCCGCCTCGATCCGGCCCAGGCCGATGCCGCCGCTTTCCTCGGAGACGTAGATCGCCCCAAAGCCCAGCTCTCCTGCCGCCTTCCACACGTCGACCGGGTAATGATGCTCCTCGTCCCACTTCGCGGCGTGGGGGGTAATCCGGTCAGCCGTGAACTTGCGCGCCATCTCCTGAATGGCGAGCTGGTCTTCGTTCAGATGGAAAAGATCGGTCATTGCGTGCGCCTCTTGGGCCAGGGGTCATGCCGGTTGAACTGGCAATTTAGCCGGGCGATTAAATTGCCGGGGCGGCGGGGGCAAGCGCGAAGTGTGATGGGGGAACAATACCCAGCCTCACCGCTTGCCTGACACGGGGCAACGGGGATGACCGTCAGCAGCGTTTTTGCCACCTTCCTGCTTTTCATGGACGTGAAAATTTCATAGTGTCGAATTCGAACCCGGCAGCGCGCGGCTGACCGGTTGAGAGGAACGCTAAATCCATGGCCCATATCCGCACCACCCACGTCGGCTCGATGCCCCGCGGCGAGGAACTGACCCCGCTGCTGCGCGCCCGCGATGCCGGCGAGCCCTATGACGCGGCGGAGTTCGACACCAAGGTTTCGGCGGCCGTGGATCATGCCGTCGCCAAGCAGGTCGAATGCGGCGTGGACGTGGTTTCAGACGGCGAGATCGGCAAGATCGGCTATTCGACCTACATGATCGAACGACTGTCCGGGTTTGGCGGCCATGTCGACCGCAAGCCTGCCGCAGACCTTGCCGAACACCCGGGCCTCTCCAAGAAGCTCTCGGCGATCATGGGCAGCCAGGATTTCGTGCGTGCCAGCTGCGTCGACAAGATTCGCAAGGTTACGCTCGACCCCCTTTGGGAAGACATCAACCGCTTCAAGGCGGCGCTGGCCAAGAGCGCAAAGCCCGAAACCCAGGCCTTCATGAACGCCGCCTCGCCCGGTCTAATCACGGCCTTCCAGGTCAACCAGTATTACCCCAGCCACGAAGCCTATCTCGCCGATCTCGCCGATGCGATGCGCGAGGAGTACGAGACCATCGTTGCCGAAGGATTCTACCTCCAGCTTGATTGCCCCGATCTGGCGATGAGCCGCCACACCGGCTACCAGGACCTGAGCGAGGCCGA
>JAGWTB010000048.1 GCA_028869175.1 Sphingomonadales bacterium | reverse complement strand
TCGACGTCCATCCACAAACACATCAGTTCCGGCGGCCGATAGGTGCGGAACGTATCGCTGAAAAACCCCTTGTGGAATTCGACAGCGTTGATCGATCCAAAACGGGTTACATTCGCCTGCACTTCCTCAAGCGATCCCGCATACTCGCCGGGCTGATAACCCGACCCTTCCGCCGGAGGCAGGCCTTCGAACGAATCGAAGATATGCATGTGCACGCCCAGTTGACTGCAGGCAAAGCTGAGCATGGCCGAGCTGAAGCCCTTGAAGCATCCGAATTCGGCGAAATCACCAACAATGCCGTATGATTTCAACACGTATAACTGATGCGCGATCGGCAGAATTTCGGACACCGAATTCGGCTTGCAATGGAAATCGGTCGAATTCTCCTTTGCCGTGAAATTCACTGCCGGAAAGAAGGTCTCGACGAAGCGGAAATGCGTCCGGATCGCCTGCAGATAGCGCACGTAGTCGCAGATCGCAGGGTTTGATCGCAGGGCAGGCGTACGCACGATCGTCCGGAGCTTGGCAACAAAGACGGCTTGTCCTGCGGCACTGTCAAGATCGCGGCACACCTCGGGCCACAGCGCTGCAACCAGGTCAATCACCGGCTTCGGGAAAGGACCGACGATCCCTGAATCGGCCGGTGAAGCCACATGGGCAATCGTCGAGGGACCAACCATGCTGACGTCAGTCAGCTTCCGGCTGCGATGAATTGGCGAATGCGGCCGAACAACAATGGCAACATCCGCAACTTGCCCGAACGGCAAGCCCGTCTCCGGCAGATCGAGCACGAATCCGCTCATTCCCGCCCGCCCCCAGCCTGGAAATGCGCTGGCGATTTCGGGGCGGTAGATGGTCGGCTCGACCGAGGCGATGACCTTCTTGCCGATCACTGCTTCAACATGAACCGACGCACCGTCGGCGAAAGCCCAGCCGACAATCCGGTTTCCGGCAATCGCATCGACATGGCCCTTGGCTTTGAAAAAGCCCTTCGCGCGGCGACGCCACTGCCGTGATCTGCTCATCCTGCTCGCACCTTCCACAACAGCTTGCCAGCACACGCGTCTGATCCGGCGGCTGGGTTGGAAGTCTTTGCTGAAGAACCGCGCCGCACGCAAGCGCCACGATCTCCGCCAAGTAGCTGTACGGCAAATACAAAGAAAACCCACCGTGCGGACCTGCCGGCGCGTGCTTGATCGGGCCAGGTATGCGCGATGCCATCGCCCGCCTTCGCTATTCACTGGTCCTTAAGGCGCTGCCTCCTTATACCCGTTGCCCTATGAGCCCCATTTCCCGCGCCGCCCGAACCTTCATCCTCTCGCTGCCCTTGCTGGCCCTCGCCGCGCCGCCGGCGGAGGCGAAGCCGGTGAAGGCGGGCCGGGCCGGGGCGGGCCGCGCGGTTACCGCGGCGCAGCCGGTGCCGTGGCTCTACAAGGGCAGCGACGTGCCGCCCGACCGGGAATGGGTGTTCGGCCAGCTCGCCAACGGCATGCGCTATGCCGTGCGGCGCAATGGGGTGCCGCCGGGGCAGGTTTCGATCCGCATCCGCATGGACGTCGGTTCGCTTTACGAAACCCCGCCGGAATCGGGCTTCGCCCACTTGCTGGAACATCTTGTCTTCCGCCAGTCGAAGTACCTGGCCGAAGGCGAAGCGATTCCGATCTGGCAGCGGCTGGGTGCAACCTTCGGCAGCGATACCAATGCCGAAACCACCCCGACGCAAACCGTATTCAAGCTGGACCTGCCCAATGTCAGCCCGGCTTCGCTCGACGAATCGTTCAAGCTGCTCTCGGGCATGATGGCGGCACCGACGCTGTCCGAAGCCAATATCCGCACCGAAGTGCCGATCGTGATGGCCGAAATGCGCGAACGCGGCGGCACCGCCCAGCGGGTTGCCGACGCCACGCGGGAGACGTTGTACAAGGGCCAGCCGCTGGCCGACCACGCCCCCATCGGCACCGTCGCCACGCTGGAAGGCGCGCACCAGGACGCGGTGCGGGCTTTCCACGCGCGCTGGTATCGCCCGGAGAACGCCGTGGTCATCGCCTCTGGCGACATCGATCCGGCGCAGCTGGAAGCGCTGGTGCAGAAGTGGTTTGGCGACTGGCGTTCTGCCGGCAAGCCCACCCCCGCCCCATCGTTCGGCGATCCGGTCGCCCCCGCAGGGGCCGATCCGAAGAATCCGGTGGGCGAAACCCGTGTCATCGTCGAGCCCGATCTGGCGCGCGGCATGACCTGGGCGATCCTGCGGCCGTGGCGCAAGGTGAACGATACCATCGTCTACAATCAGGGGCTGATGGTCGATGCGCTGGCGCAGGCGCTGATCAACCGCCGGCTGGAAGCCCGGGCGCGCGCCGGTGGTTCCTATTTGGCGGCGCAGGTGAACCAGGAGGATGTCAGCCGTTCGGTAGATGGCACCTTCGTTTCGGTCACCCCGCTCACCCCGGACTGGCAGGCCGCGCTGCGCGATGTGCGCGCGGTGATCGCCGACGCCCTCGCCACCCCGCCCACCAAGGAAGAAATCGACCGCGAAGTGGCGGAAATGAATGTCGCCTTCGAAAGCTCGGTCGAACAGCGCAGCCTGATCCCCGGCGCCAAGGTGGCTGACGATCTGGTCCAGGCGCTCGACATCCGCGAGACGGTCGCCTCGCCCGAGACGGTGCACAAGATCTTTCACGATTCGATCCCGCTGTTCACCCCGCAGGCAGTGCTGGCGCATACCCGCACGCTGTTTTCCGGCACCGTCACGCGCAGTGTCTATCTCACCCCCAAGGCGGGCGAAGGTGACGCCGCCGCGCTGAAGACGGCTATGGCGGCACCGGTCGTGGCAGACGGCAGCGCGCGGCTTTCCACCAAGCCGATCTCGTTCGCCGAAATGCCCGCGCTCGGCACTGCGGCCCAGCCCACGGCGGTCACCCCGACCGGGCTGCTGGGCATCGAGCAGGTGGACTTCGCCAACGGCGTCAAGGTGCTGATGTGGCCGACGCCGGACGATCCGGGCCGCGCCACGGTGAAGGTGCGCTTCGGCGGCGGCTATCGGTCGTTCGCCTCGGGCGATGCGCCCTATGTCGCACTTGGCCAGATGGCGCTGGTCGGTTCGGGTGAAGGTTCGCTCGGGCAGGAGGAGCTTGATCGCATCTCGACCGGACGCAAGATGGGCTTCGATTTCAAGATCGAGGACACGGCCTTCGAATTTTCCGCCGATACCCGGCCTTCGGACATCGAAGACCAGATCTATCTGTTTGCCGCCAAGTTCGCCACGCCGCGCTGGGATGCCAGCCCGGTGATCCGCGCCAAGGCGGCACTGGCGCTGCAGTACGAAAGCTATGCCACTTCGCCGCAGGGCGTGCTCGAACGCGATCTCAAGTATCTGGAGCGCAACCGCGATCCGCGCTTCCACACGCCCACGCCAGTGGAAATCCAGGCCGCAACGCCCGAGGGCTTCCGCCAGGTCTGGCAGCCACTGCTCGCGCAGGGGCCGATCGAGGTGCAGGTGTTCGGCGATTTTGATCGCGCCAAGGTGCTCGCCCAGCTCGGCCGCACCTTTGGTGCGCTGCCTGCCCGTCCGCCGCTGCCTGCCAGCACCCAGCCGGCGACCGCACAGTTCCCGGTAGGCTCCGATCAGGCGGTGGTGCTGCGCCACCACGGCGATGCCAACCAGGCAGCCGCCATTGTCGCCTGGCCGACCGGCGGCGGCATGGCCGGCATCCGCGAATCGCGTCAACTCCAGATCCTCGCCGACCTGTTCACCAACCGCCTGATGGACGCGATGCGCGAGAAGACCGGGGCGAGCTATGCGCCGCAGGTGATGACCGACTGGCCGCTTGACCTGCAGGACGGCGGGTCGATCTCGGCGATGGCGCAGCTCAAGCCGGAAGCCGTGCCGCTGTTCTTCCAGACCGCGCAGGAAATCGCCGCCGAACTGGTTGCCAAGCCCGCCAGCGCTGACGAACTCGCCCGCGTGACCGAACCGCTGCGCCAGCAGGTAACCCGCGCTTCGACCAGTTCCGCGTTCTTCATGTTCCAGCTGGAAAACGCGACGCAGGACCCTTCGCGCATCGCCGCGATCCGCACCTTGTTGGGCGACTATACCCAGACCACGCCCGAGAAGATGCAGGCGCTGGCCCAGCGCTATTTCGCCAAGGGCACCGCGTGGAAGCTGGCAGTGATTCCGGAAGGCCAGCCGCTCGCCACCCGGGTCGAAGTCGCACCCGGCAAGGCGGAGGGACGCTGATCGTTCGGGCTTCCGTTCGATCAAGAACCAATATCCAACCCCTGTTCGTGTCGAGCGCGGTCGAGACAAGAACAGGGGTTGGAGCGGAGTCCGAACATGAGTCCCATCCAGTGGTAACGGTCTGGTTCACTCGCAGGATAACACCCCTCTTTTCCGCCAGCCGAAGGTGTACCAACCGGTTACATATGCCAGACATCCCGGGAACCACCCCGTCGGCATGAAAATCGCGGAAATCCGGGCTTTGCAAAGGTCGCCACCCCCGGCTATGGGCCGCCCCTTGCAAAGGAGCTTGTAGCTGTGGCGAATGACTGGACCCCCCAAAGCTGGAAGGCACACGAAGCCAGGCACTTGCCGCGCTATGAAGATGCCGCCGCGCTCGACCGGGTGGAGCAGACGCTCAGCACCTTTCCCCCGCTGGTCTTCGCCGGTGAAGCGCGCGCGCTGAAGGCGGAACTGGCCAAGGTTTCCGCTGGCCGGGGCTTCCTGCTGCAGGGCGGCGACTGCGCCGAAAGCTTCGCCGAATTCCATCCGGACAACATCCGCGATACCTTCCGCGTGCTGTTGCAGATGGCGGTGGTGATGACCTTCGGTTCGAAGCAGCCGGTGGTGAAGGTGGGCCGCATGGCCGGCCAGTTCGCCAAGCCGCGCTCGGCCGATACCGAAACCATCGATGGCGTTACCCTGCCCAGCTACTTCGGCGACATTGTCAACGGCATCGAGTTCAGCCCCGAGCAGCGCTATAACGATCCGCAGCGCATGTTGCAGGCTTACAGCCAGTCGGCCGCCACGCTCAACCTGCTGCGCGCCTTCGCCAGCGGCGGCTATGCCAACCTGCGGCAGGTCCACAAGTGGACGCTCGACCACATCGGATCGAGCCCCTGGGCGCAGAAGTTTGCCGAAACGGCGGACCGCATCGGCGAAGCGCTGGACTTCATGGCCGCCTGCGGCGTGGAGCCGAACAGTGTGCCGCAGCTTCAGGGCACCAGCTTCTACACCAGCCACGAGGCGCTGTTGCTGCCGTGGGAACAGGCGCTGACCCGGCAGGATTCGCTGACCGGTGACTGGTACGATTGCTCGGCCCACATGTTGTGGATCGGAGACCGCACCCGCTTCGAGAATTCGGCCCATGTCGAATTCCTGCGCGGCATCGGCAACCCCATCGGCATCAAGTGCGGCCCCAGCCTGACCCCGGACGCCCTGCTGGCCATGCTTGACCGGCTCAACCCCACGTTCGAGCCGGGACGCATGACCCTGATCGCGCGCTTCGGCTTCGACAAGGTGGAAACCGGCCTGCCGCCGCTGGTCCGCGCCGTGCAGGCATCGGGTCATCCGGTGCTGTGGTCGTGCGACCCGATGCATGGCAATGTGATCAAGACCGACAGCGGCATCAAGACTCGCCCGTTCGAACGTATTCGCGCCGAAGTGGAAGGCTTCTTTGCCGTCCACCGGGCAGAGGGCACCCATGCCGGCGGCATCCATCTCGAGATGACCGGACGCGATGTAACCGAATGCACCGGCGGCGCGGTGGACATCACCGCCGAAGGCCTTGCCGAGTGCTATGACACCCACTGCGACCCGCGCCTCAACGCCGCCCAGTCGATCGAGATCGCCTTCGAGATCGCCGAAATGCTGAACAAGGAAGTAGCCGAGCGGGGGTGATTGCCGTTGCGGACTGTATGACAGTGTCGTATATTCGCAGCATGGCAACTCGCGCGATCAAGCCTGTATCGGTTACACTCGGCCCGCTCGCCGAAGCGGCGCACGCCCGCGTGACATCCGGCCACTATGCCTCTGTCAGTGAGGTCGTCCGTGCCGGTCTTCGGGCGTTGGAACGCGAAGAGGCCGCGCTTGATGCCGTTCTCAAGGCGCGGATTGCAGAGGCCATTGCTGATACTTCGCCTGCAATCGAGCAGTCCGAAGTTTTCGAGCAACTCCGCGCTCATCATGAGGCGCGCAGCAAGGCGTGATATGCTTGCCAGTGAAATGGCGGCCAAAGGCGCGCGACGACTTGCTGGCACTCTATGATTGGATAGATGCGCGTTCGGACGCTCGCACGGCCTATGAATACACTGCCGGTATCCGCCAGTTTGCGGAAAGTCTGTCTCAATTTCCGCGCCGGGGAACCCCGCGCGATGATCTGGCACTCGATACCAGAACTTTGGCCTACCGCCGCAAAACCGTGATCGCCTATCGCGTTGCGGACGACGCCGTTTTCATTTTGCGCCTGATCCATCGCGGGCAAGTCTGGAACGATCTGGAATTCGACTGAACCGGCCGCCCTGGTTGCCAGCCAAACTCTCCCCCGCCCTTCCCTAAGCCCACAAACCTGCTAGCCTGCCCGCAACAACAAGCCGTTCGGGGGGAGCGAAGCAATGCGGAAACTGGCGCTGGGATTGCTGGCCTTGATCGCGGCGCCCCTGCTGGCCCATGGCGGTACCGCTGCCGCGCCGCCACCCGATCCGATGCTCAACGACAAGGTCGGCTCCTATGAATGGGTCCGCCCGCAGGCTAACTTCGTCCGCCGCGAGGTCATGGTGCCGATGCGCGACGGGATCAAGCTCCACACCTTCATCGTCTTTCGCAAGGGCACCCGCGACGCGCCGATCCTGCTGAGCCGCACGCCCTACAATGCCGCCGGGGCCACCAGTCGCAACCGCAGCCAGAAGATCGAGGAAGTGCTGCCGGTGATGGACGCGGAGTTCGTCAACGATGGTTATATCCGGGTCTACCAGGACGTGCGCGGGCTGCACGGATCGGAAGGCGACTATGTGATGACCCGCCCCCTGCGCGGGCCGCTCAATGCCACCCGGGTCGATCACTCGACCGATGCCTGGGACACGATCGACTGGCTGGTGAAGAACGTGCCCGAAGCCAACGGCAAGGTTGGCATCACTGGATCGTCCTATCTCGGCTTCACCTCGCTGATGGCCCTGATCAATCCGCACCCGGCGCTGAAGGCCGCGGTGCCGCAAAGCCCGATGGTCGATGGCTGGATGGGCGACGACTGGTTCCACAACGGTGCGTTCCGCCCCTTCGGCTTCGACTACGTGCTCGCCCAGACGGTCGATCGCGGCAGCGGGCCGATGCCGATGGGGCAGGAGGACGAATACGAAGGCTATCTGGAGGCCGGATCAGCGGCAGGGCTGGCGCAGCGCTATGGGCTGGAAGACCTGCCGGCGGTGCGCAAGATGATCGCCCACCCCGCCTATGACGATTACTGGCAGCAGCAGGCGCTCGACAAGCTGCTCGCCCAGCGCAGGCTCACCGTGCCGACCATGCTGGTGGTGGGCCAATGGGATCAGGAAGACAGCTACGGCACCCCCGCCGTCTACCGCGCGCTGGAACCGCAGGACAAGGACAACACCCTGCTCAGCCTGGTGATCGGGCCATGGCGGCATTCCGGGGTCAACTATGACGGCTCCAGCCTCGGGCCGCTGAAGTTCGAGGGCGATACCGGCCTGCAATTCCGCACCCGCACCATGAAGCCGTTCCTCGATTGCCATCTCAAGTCGAACCCGCCGCCATGTGCCACGCCGCCGGTGCTGACCTACGCCACCGGCGTGAACCGCTGGGAAGTATCGCAGAAATGGCCCGATGGCGGGGAGCAGCCACTTTACCTTGATGCGAAATTCGGCCTGGCGACGGCCAAGCCTGCCGCCGGGAATGATAGCTACATCTCGGACCCGGCCAAGCCGGTGCCGCTGATGGAGCGCCCGGTCCATCTCGATGGCGATGCCTGGCGGACCTGGCTGGTGCAGGACCAGCGCTTTGCCGACGGGCGCCCCGACGTGCTGAGCTATACCGGCCCGGTGCTCGACAAGCCGCTGCACATCAAGGGCGCGCCGCGGGTTGAACTGCACGCGGCGACCAGCGGGCAGGACAGCGACTGGGTGGTCAAGCTGATCGACGTCTATCCGCGCGAGAACTCGGTCAACCCGCAGATGGCTGGCTATCAACTGGCACTGGGGATCGAGATATTCCGCGGCCGTTACGTGAACGGCTTTGCCGAACCGGCGGCGCTGGAGCCGGGCAAGCCCTATACCTTCCGCTGGTCGCTGCCCAACGTGAACCACGTGTTCCTGCCGGGCCACCGGATCATGGTGCAGGTCCAGTCGAGCCTGTTCCCGCTCTACGACCGCAATCCGCAAACCTGGGTCCCCTCGATCATGGAGGCACCGCCCAGCGCCTATGTCGCCGCGCGCCAGACGATCTACCGGGGCGGCGATCAGGCCAGCGCGGTGTGGCTGCCGGTGGCGGGAGAGTGAACGCTTGAGCCCGCGCTTTGCGCTGGTCGCCGGTGGCGGCTCGGGTATTGGCCGGGGCTGCGCGCTGCAGCTGGCGGCGGAAGGCTGGCACGTCACCGTGCTGGGGCGCGACGCAGCGAAGCTCGAAGCCGTCGCCGCCGAGGCGGGTGACAACGTCACCTGCATCACCGCTGACGCGCGCGATTGGGACCGGGTCGCCGAAGTTGCCATGCGCTTTGCGGCAACCGGCATCGACCTGCTGATCAATTCGGTCGGCGGCCAGTTCGCCGCGCCTTCGGCGCAGCTTTCGCACAACGGCTGGCGCGCGGTCACCGGCACCAACCTGGATGCCGCCTTTTTCCTCGCCCGGCACTTTCATGCAGCATTGGCCCAGCGGCGCGGGGCGATCGTCAACGTCGTGGCCGATATCTGGCGACGGCCCGCCCCCGGCCTTGCCCATTCCGCCGCTGCGCGCGCCGGAGTGGTCAGCCTCACTCGCACGCTGGCGCTTGAATGGGCGGCGCAGGGCATCCGGGTGAATGCCGTTTCGCCCGGATTGACCGATACCCCCGCGCTGCGCGCCGAATACCGCAGCCTCGCTGCCGGGGTGCCGCTTGGCCGTATCGGCAGCGTGGCAGACATGGTCGATGCCATCATCTGGCTTGCCGGCGCGCGCTATGTCACCGGCGAAGTGCTGACCGTGGACGGCGGCCTCAACCTCGCCCCGGCGAATTACTAACCCAGGTCAGTTTTTTCCGTTGCGCTTGCTCTTGCGGCTTGCTTTGGAGGCGGCCGGGAGAAGTTCATGAAGCGAACGATACGCGGGTACAGTCAGATTGCCGCAATGGCGCTGAGCCTCGCGCCAGGCCACGCTTGGGCGCAGCGCGCGGCGGAGAACGCGGTGCTGGCGGCGGATGACGCCTTCGGCACCACCGTCGGGCTGGAAGTTACCGGCATCTACAGCGAAAACGACACGCGCGGGTTCAGCCCGCTCAAGGCGGGCAACTACCGGCTGGACGGCATCTATTTCGATCCGGTGGCAACCGTTTCCGGTCGCACCAAGACGGGCGCGGCGATCCGGGTGGGCCATGCCGCCAACGATTTTCCCTTTCCCGCCCCCACCGGCATCGTCGATGCAAAACTGCGTTCGGCGGGCGACGACTTCACCGCCAGTCTGGCGCTCACCCGTTCCCAATTCGGCGGTGACATCGAGGAACTGGACTTCCGCGTCCCGGTGGTTCGCGACCGGTTGAGCCTGGCCCTGGGGGTGGGGCATTCCTATTCGATGCCGTCAGACCGCACTCCAACCCGGTCATGGTCGGGTCTGTTCAAGCCGGTGTTGCGCTGGAATGGCGGCGAGTTCAGTCCGTTTTTCGCGATCAGCCGCATCTATGACAACAACCCGCGCCCGCTGATCCAGGTGCCGGACGGCGTGCTGCCACCCCTCCCCGATCACTTGCGCTACCTCGGCCAGACCTGGGCCAGAGGCCTGTCCACATCGATCAACACCGGCGCGACGCTGCGCACGACGCTGGGCGGCGGGTTTTCACTGCGTGCCGGACTGTTTCGCTCTTCCTCGGTGCGCGACCGCAACTATTCGGAGATCTTCGCGGTGACCGCGCCCAGCGGCCTTAGCCGCCACCGCTTCATTGCCGATCCGAAGCAGGACCTGCATTCGTGGAGCGGCGAGGCGCAGATCGCCTGGCGGCTTGGCGATGCTCGCGTGCAGCACCGCCTGATCGCCGGCTACCGCGCGCGCGACCGGCATACCGAAACCGGCGGCTCGGATGTCCGCGATTTTGGCACGGTCACGCTGGGTGAACTCGATGCCGAGGTGATGCCGGCCTTCACCTTCGGCGCGGTCAACGTCGGGCGAGTACGCCAGTCGGCGGTGATGCTGGGCTACATGGGGACGCTGGCCGGTGTGGGCCAGATCAACCTCGGCCTGCAACGCGCGACCTATCGCGCCGATTTCCTTGATGCCCGCAGCGGCGCGACGACGCATTCGCGCAGCCAGGCCTGGCTCTACAACGCCAGCGCCGTGATCGAACTGAGCAAGGCGCTGGCCTTGTTCGCCGGCACCCAGCGTGGGCTGGAGGACAGCGGCACCGCGCCGGAAAACGCCGCCAACCGCAACGAACAGCTCCCCGCCACCCGCTCCACCCAGTACGAAGGCGGGTTGCGCTGGAAACAGGGGCAAAGCCAGCTCAAACTCAGCATGTTCCAGATCGAGAAGCCCTATTTCTCGTTCGATGCCACCGGGCGCTTCACCGAACTGGGTACTGTGCGCCATCGCGGGGTGGAGGCTTCGTTCCACGGGACCTATTTCAAGCGGCTGAGCGTGTTGGCGGGCGCGGTCGCCATGCAGCCGCGCGTCAGCGGCCCGGCGCGGGATCTGGGTCTGGTCGGCCCGCGCCCGGCCGGCACGCCTTCGCTCTATGCGCGGCTGGATCTCAACTACCGCACCGACCTGCTCGGCGGCCTGACGCCGACTGCCAGCTTCATCTGGCAAGGCAACCGCGCCGTCGGCTCGCGCCCGGTGGTGGCACTGGGCGGCGCACAGCAGACCCTGCCCGGCTACGGCCTGCTTGATCTGGGGCTGCGCCAGCAATTCCACATCGGCAAGATCCCGGCGAGCTTCCGCTACGTGCTCAACAACGTACTCGATCACAAGGCATGGAAAGTGTTGGCCAGCAACGTTCTGCAACCCGACGACCGACGCCGGTTCAGCCTGACTGTGGCGGCGGACTTCTAGGCTGCAATTCAGCCAATGCGCCGCTCGGCACAAACGGATCATTGTGCATCACTTGAAAAAGGGCCGCTCCCCTTCCGGGAAGCGGCCCTTTTTATGCGCGCTCTGGCAGGTGCGAACGTTACTTCGGCGGCATGCGGATCGCGCCGTCGAGCCGGATGCACTGGCCGTTGAAATAGGTGTTGCGCACCAGTTCCATCACCAGACTGCCAAATTCTTCCGGATTGCCCAGGCGGCGGGGGAACGGCACGGCGGCGCCGAGGCCGTCAAAAATGGCCGGTGCGTTTTCCTTGACGCGCAGCATCGGCGGAGTGGCGAAAGTGCCCGGCAGGATTGCGTTGACCCGGATGCCCAGGTCCATCAGATCGCGCGCCATCGGCAGGACCATCGAATTGACCGCGCCCTTGCCGCCGCCATAGGCGACCTGGCCGATCTGACCATCCTGCGAGGCGCAGGAGGAGGTGAAGATGATCGTCCCGCGTTCCCCATCCTCGTTCAGCGGTTCGGCATTGGCCATGCCCAGCGCGGCGATCGCGGCGATGCGATAGGAGGCGACGAAGGTGCCTTCGGAGGTGCGGGCAATCTGTTCGGTCGCGGTGCGCTTGTAGCAATTGTTGGCCTTGTCCCACGAAATCGTCTTGCCGCCGCCGGCGACCACGGCGCAGTGGACGACGATCCGTTCCTGGCCATGGGCAGCGCGGGCCTTGGCGAAGCCGGCTTCGACGCTGGCTTCGTCCATGATATTGACGTTGCAGAACACGCCGCCGATTTCCTTGGCGAGCGCTTCCCCGGCTTCTTCCGAAATGTCGAAAATGGCGACCTTGACGCCGGCGGCGGCGAGCGCCTGCGCGCTGGCGCGGCCGAGGCCGGAAGCACCGCCGGTAACCACGGCGGCAAGGGTGTTGTCGATCTTCATGCGGGATGCTCCCAATGAGTGGCAAATGGCTTTGCCTGCCGCATTAAGGGCTCTCCCCGCGAGTGCAATATGCCAGACCGGCAAGCGCGCATTATCGTCGGTGCGCTGCGCGCGCGGGCCGGGCAATCACTTCGGCGGCGTGACAGTCCCCGCAGCCTGCGGAGCGGCCTGCTGCGCTGCCTGCATCGCATCGACTTCCGCCTTGGTGCGGAAATCGACCAGTTCGACCTGGAAAACGAGGTCGGAATTGGCGGGGATCGGCCCCTGCGCCTGCGCGCCATAGCCCATCACAGCGGGGATGCAGAGCCGCAGGATCGTACCCTTGGACGCCAGTTGCAAGCCTTCGGAAAAGCCCGGAATAACCCCGCCCACCGGGAACGCCGCCCCGGTCGACTGATCGAAGGTCTGGCCATTTGCAGCGAGGTAGCCAATGTAGTTGACCAGCACATAGCCGTCTGCTGCCGGCTTCGGTCCGGCGGCGGCGCGCAGCACGGTATAGCCCAGGCCGCTCGCCGTCTTCAGCGTGCAGCCGCGCTGGCTGGCGGGCACCACCGGATTGAGCGGGAGCGGAATGATGCCGCCGTCTGCCGGTGCTGCCGGGCCGGAGACCGCCGGAGCGGCAAGCACGGTCTGCGAAGCGGAAAGGACGAGGGCGACAGCGGCAATGCGCGAGATGGTCTTGATCATGGCGGCGGGCCATAGCGGCGGACAAAGGCCGGGGCCAGCGATTTGCGCCGCTGGGGTCAATGGCCGTTGTCAGACCAGTGCGGCGGATCGCTGGCCAGCTTGATCACGCCATAGCTGGCCCCCACCGCCTGAAGCGCTGCATTGCCGCCATCGCGCGGTGCGCCCACCTGCTTGACATGGCCCTGCTTGTCCTTGATCGCCAGCGTGCCCGACCAGCCGATCGTCATGTCGATCGCCCGCCCTTCGATATGGAGCGAGGTCAGCGAGGGCTTGAAGGCGATGGCGAACAGGTCGGACATGGCCTTGGCCGCCGCGCAGGATTTCGCTTCATCGCCGTGGTCCCAGCGGATCGGGCAGCCCGGCTGGGCCGGGACATCCTTCGCCTTGAGCTCGCCGCGCCCCAGGCGGAAGCTGTAATGCATCAGATAGGCCCTGATCCGGTTGCGCCGGGTAGCGCTGATCCCCACCGTTGCCCCGGCATCGCGCATCGCCTGGATGAATGCCGTAACGTTTTCGCGAAACGGCGATGCCAGATCGAGCAGCGAATGGCTGTTGGCGTAATTGCCCTGATGCGCCTGCCACCACGTCGCGCCGCTGAGTTCGCCCGGATCCGGCTCCGGCTGCGCCGCGAGCACCGCCTGCGACAGGCTGAGCCGCTGGAACGTGCGCCCGCCGGGATCAATCCGGCCATCGGGGTTGGCAATACCGACGATCTGCTTCTGGAAGGCGCGGATCGCGGTTTTGGTATTCTTGCCGCAGTCCCCATCGATGCCGATCTGCTTGAGCCCCAGCCGGGTGACGAAATTGTTAAGCAGCTCCTGGACGATCCGCACATCCGCGTCCTGATTGACGCCGCCCTGCCCCACCGATGCTCCGATTGTCGTCATGCCCCGTCTCCCGGTCTATTCGATCTTGTCTTCGTAGTCCTTCAATGCGGCGATCGCTGCCGGCTGCGCCGCGTGTTCACGCCGCAACCGGGCCAGAACGGCATCCGTGCCGGTGCAGTACTTGTCGAGCTGCTCGGCCAGGAAGTGGCCGCGTTCGTCGTCGGTGGCTTCTTCGCCGCGGAAATGATCGCACTGATCGCGCCGGGCGACGAAAGCGGCAACATCGGCGGGAATGGCCTGCGATGCCGCCGGCGATACTGGCACCACCATGGCCGGCGACGGCGGAGCGGAGGCGGGCGCTGTCGGCATGGCCGATTCGCTTGCGGGCGCTTGCGGGGCCTGCGCTTCTTCCCGGCAGCCGCCGAGCGAGAGGCCAAAGAGCGCAAGTGGAACGATAAATCGATTCATCGCTGTAATCGCTCCCCCAACTGCGCAGTATCAAGTTGCGCAAAATAATACCGTATCGATACTACTTGTCTATTGGCAAAGTGTCGCGTCTTTTCATCGCGTCGTGCAGATTGCCGACCCGGACCCGGTTGCGATGCCCTGCGGCTCCCCCTTGACCCGCCCTGCACCTTGCCTACATGCCCCTTGTCATGTTCATCGAAACCGAAACCACGCCGAACCCGGCGACGCTGAAGTTCCTCCCCGGCCAGCAGGTCATGGCCGCCGGCACGCGCGAGTTCACCTCGGAAGAGGATGCCGCCGCTTCGCCGCTGGCAGACGTGCTGTTCTCGCTGGGCGATGTGACCGGTGTGTTCTTCGGGCGCGATTTCGTCTCGGTCACCGCCGGTCCCGGCAGCGACTGGTCCGCGCTCAAGCCGCAGGTCGTCGCGGTGCTGCTCGATCATTTCGTTTCGGGAGCGCCTTTGTTTTCCGGCCCCGACGCCAGCGGCATCGCCGTCCCGGCCGAGGGGGATGACAGCTTCAACGATGATCCCGCCGATGCGGACATCATCGAACAGATCAAGGAACTGATCGAAACGCGGGTTCGCCCTGCCGTCGCCAACGACGGTGGTGACATCATCTACCGGGGCTTCCGCGAAGGTGTGGTCTATCTGGCCATGCAGGGTGCCTGCTCGGGCTGCCCTTCTTCCACCGCCACGCTCAAGAACGGGATCGAAGGGCTGCTCAAGCACTATGTCCCCGAAGTGACCGAAGTGCGCGCCGCCTGACCCTACCTGACCTGCCAACACCCCATCTCCGGAGTCTCCATGTCCCAGCCGCTCAACGATGCCGCGCTCGATCAGCTTTTCCGCACCGCCCGCACCTATAACGGCTATCTCGACCAGCCGGTGAGCACCGAACAGCTTCACGCCGTGTGGGATCTGATGAAGTACGGCCCGACCTCGGCCAACATGCTGCCCGCGCGCATGGTCTGGTGCACCACCCCGGAAGCCAAGGCAAAGCTGGCGGACTGCGTTGGCGAGGGCAACAAGGCCAAGGTGCTGACCGCGCCTGTCAGCGTGATCATCGGCATGGACATCGATTTCCACGAGCAGCTTCCCTGGCTGTTCCCGCACACCGACGCGCGGTCCTGGTTCGCCGATAACGAGCCGCTGCGCGAAATTTCGGCCATGCGCAATTCGACCCTTCAAGGTGCCTACCTGATCCTTGCCGCGCGCGCGCTGGGGCTGGATACCGGACCGATGTCGGGCTTTGACAATGCCGCGGTCGATGCGGCGTTCTTCGCCGACAGCCCCCGGGTGAAGTCGAACTTCATCTCCACCCTGGGCTATGGCGATCCGGCAACGATCTTCGAACGCAGCCCGCGCCCGGATTTTGAAACCTTCAACACCGTCGCCTGATCGCCTCGCCGGCGCTGCGCCCCGTGACGACACTGGTCATCGATAGCGCGACCGAGGCCTGCTCGGTCGCGCTGTTCGAGGGTTCGGTGCTGCTGGCCAGTGATTACCGCACGCTAGGGCGCGGCCATGCCGAACAGCTGGTGCCGATGATCGCGGCGCTGCCCGGCAAGGGACGTGCCAGCCGCATTGCCGTGGCGCTCGGTCCCGGCAGCTTCACCGGCGTCCGCGTCGGCCTTGCCGGTGCGCGCGCACTGGCCTTTGCCTGGCAGGCCGAGCTGGTGGGCTATGCCACCCCCGCGCTGGTCGCCGCCATGGCCCGCGCCGAACGACCGGGCGTGCCGGTCTGCACCGCAATGACCGGCGGGCACGGTGAATGGTTCTGCGCAGCCTTCGCGCCTGACGGCACCAGCCTGCGCCCGCTCGCCTCGCTCAGCCCGGCTCAGGCTGTGGCAGCCGAAGAAGCGGTAGTGGCCGGCAGTCAGGCACAGGCCCTGGTTGACCTGCGCGGCTGGGGCGAGGCGCTGGCCGTGCTGCCCGATGCTCGCGCCTTCGCGTTGCTGCCGATAGCCGCGATTTCCGCCGATGTTCGCCCGCTCTATGGCCGCGCGCCCGATGCACGGCTGCCGGGAGGCAAGCTCCCCGGCGAGGCTGGCTGATGCGCGCGCCATCGGACGATATCGACCGCCTGATGGCCGTGATGGACTGCGCCTTCGATCCCGCCTTCGGCGAGGCATGGACGCGGCGGCAGGTCGAAGATGCGCTGCTGATCGGCAATTGCCATTATATCCTGATCGACGCCGCCGGGCACATGCCTCCGGCGGATGACGCACCTGCTGCCGGCTTTTCCCTCTCGCGCGGCGGGTATGAAGAAGAGGAACTGCTGCTTTTCGCGGTCGCGCCCGAGTATCGCGGCATGGGACTTGGCCGCGCGATGTTGCAGCAGCTTGCAAAAAATGCTAGATTCCGTAACGGAAATCGCCTGTTGCTCGAAATGCGCGACGGCAATCCCGCCGAGCAATTGTATCGCAGCTTCGGATTTACCCCTATCGGCAGACGCCCCAACTATTACCGCAACGCTGCCGGCGGACAGATCGACGCCATCACCTTCCAGTGTGACATCGATTAGTCTGATAAATTGAATTTCCCTGAAATTTCGGTTAATAGCACGTGCCCAATTGGGAACGCCATATTTGCGCTTGTTTTTTGGGGGCGATTCGTCCAATTCGGATTGATCGCGGTCGAAGCAGGCGGGCGCGACAAACCCATTCCGATGGGTCGCACAAGAACACGAGGAAAGAACAATGGAAAACACCCTGAGCGACGCGAACGAAACGCTGATCACGCTTACTTCGGACATCGTCGCCGCCCATGTCAGCAACAACAGCGTTTCGGTGGGTGACCTCGCCGCGCTGATCAGCAACGTCTACGGCGCGCTCGCCGGACTTGGCCAGGCCGCTCCCGCAGCCGAAGTGATGCCCGAACCGGCCGTTTCGATCCGTTCATCGGTGAAGCCCGATCACATCGTCTGCCTGGAAGACGGCAAGAAGCTCAAGATGCTGAAGCGCCACCTGATGACGCATTACAACCTGACTCCGGAACAGTACCGCGCTCGCTGGAGCCTGCCGGCTGACTATCCGATGGTTGCCCCCAACTATGCCGAAAAGCGCCGCGAACTGGCAAAGAAGATCGGCCTTGGCCGCAAGCCGGGCGTCAAGCGCGGTCGCAAGCCCAAGGTTGCTGCCTGATTCATAAATTTGCGGGAACTTGATTTCCCGCAAGGTTGCATGATTGCCGCACCGGTTTAATATCGGTGCGGCAATTTCTTTATGTTCGGAACACCTGTGCCCAATCGGATCGACATCGAAGCCCTCTGCGCCGAGCGTGGCCTGCGCATTACCGAGCAACGCCGGGTGATCGCCCGCGTGCTGTCGGACAGCGTGGACCACCCCGATGTCGACAAGCTTTATGAACGCGCGGCGGCCATCGATTCGGGCATCTCGATCGCCACGGTCTACCGCACCGTCCGCCTGTTCGAGGAAGCCGGCATCCTTGACCGGCACGATTTCGGCGATGGCCGCGCGCGCTATGAAGCCGCCCCCGAAGCCCATCACGATCACATGATCGACGTGGAAACCGGCAAGGTGATCGAATTCGTCGATCCCGAACTGGAAGTTCTGCAACGCCAGATCGCCGAGCGGCTGGGCTACCGGCTGGTCGATCACCGCATGGAACTGTTCGGCGTGAGGCTGGAACGGGATAGCTGACATGGCCGCACTGGCCCTGGAAAAGCCGGTATCGGCGCTGGGCTGGCTGCGAATTCTGCTGCGCGTCGGGCTGATGGCCGCCGCGTTGCTTGTCTGCATCGTGCTGCACTATGCTTGCCGCCCCTTCACGCACCGCAGGCCGGCGGCCCGGTTGTTCCTGTTTTCCATCTGCTGGATCGGCGGCATCGACGTGCGGATCGAAGGGGAATGCGTCCGGCGCGGTGCCTTCCTGCTCGCCAATCATGTCAGCTGGATCGACATTCCCGCCATTTCGCTGGCTAATGGCGCGGCGTTCGTCGGCCATGACGGGCTCGCCTCGATGCCGCTGCTGCGCTGGCTGTGCCGGATGAACGACACCGTGTTTGTCGCCCGGCATGACCGCGCCAGCGTACAGGAACAGGTCCAGCAAGTCCGCGCGGCGATCCGTGACACCGGGGCACTGGCGATCTTTCCCGAAGGCACCACCAGCGACGGCACCGGGCTGCTGCCGTTCAAATCGTCGCTGCTCTCCGCACTGGATCCGGTGCCACCGGGCGTCGCGGTGCAGCCGGTGCTGCTGGACTACGGCGCGGAAACCGCCGCGATCGCCTGGGTCGGCACCGAGCACGGCGTCGATAACTTCCTGCGCATTCTGGCGCGCGGACGCCCGCTGGCAGTTACCGTCCGCTTCCTGCCGCCACTGCACGGTGCGGCGCTGGTCAACCGCAAGACCATGGCCTCGGCGGCGCGTGAGGCGATACTGGCGGCGCTGCAGCGGTAAGCGCGGCGCGTGGCCCTCGCAACGGCCCAGCCCCATCGCCCCTTCACCTCCCGCGCCAAATCGCCTATCGGCCAGCCCATGGCCACCACCCCGCCCCCGCAGACCTACCGGGTCAAGAGCTTCGGCTGCCAGATGAACGTCTATGACGGCGAACGCATGGCCGAATTGCTGGGCGAGCAAGGCATCCGCCCCGCCACCGAGGGGGAGGACGCCGATCTGGTGGTACTCAACACCTGCCACATCCGCGAAAAGGCGGCGGAAAAGGTCTATTCGGACATCGGCCGGCTGAAACGCGATGACGGCACGGTGCCGCTGATCGCCGTCGCCGGCTGCGTCGCCCAGGCCGAGGGTGAGGAAATCATGGCGCGCGCGCCCACGGTGCGCATGGTTGTCGGACCGCAGGCGTACCACCGGCTGCCCGAAATGCTGGTCGAGGCACAGGCCGGCAGGCGGGTGACCGATACCGACATGCCCGCCGAAACCAAGTTCGACGTGCTGCCACGCCGCCGCCGGTCCGGTCCGACGGCCTTCCTCACCGTGCAGGAAGGCTGCGACAAGTTCTGCACCTATTGCGTCGTGCCTTATACGCGCGGCGCGGAAATATCGCGCGCCTATGCGGACTTGATCGACGAAGCGCAGAGACTGCTCGAAGCCGGGGCGAAGGAAATCACCCTGCTGGGCCAGAACGTCAATGCCTGGAGCGGCGAGGATGGCAAGGGCCGCCCGGTAGGCCTCGACGGCCTGATCCGCGATCTTGCCGCGCTGCCCGATCTTGCCCGCATCCGCTACACCACCAGCCACCCCAACGACATGACCGAGGGCCTGATCGCCGCCCATGGGGAGGTGGCCAAGCTGATGCCGTTCCTGCACCTGCCAGTCCAGTCCGGCAGCGACCGCGTGCTCAAGGCGATGAACCGCAGCCATTCGGTGGCGAGCTACCTTGCGGTGCTCGACCGCGCGCGCACCGCGCGGCCCGACATCGCGCTGTCGGGCGATTTCATCGTCGGCTTCCCCGGAGAGAGCGACGCGGAGTTCGAGGAGACACTTTCGCTCGTCGAATCCGTTGGTTACGCGCAGTGCTTCAGTTTCAAGTACAGCGCCCGCCCGGGCACGCCGGCCGCCACCATGGACGGCCACGTCGCGCCCGAAGTGATGGACGAACGGCTCCGGCGCCTGCAGGCCACGCTCGGCCGCAGCCAGCTCGCCTTCAACCGCGCCTCGCTGGGCAAGACCTGCGAGGTGCTGGTGGAGCGCAAGGGCAAACTGCCCGGCCAGTGGCTCGGCAAGTCACCCTGGCTGCAATCGGTCCATTTCACCGGCGAAGCGGCGGTGGGCGATCTGGTGCGGGTGGAACTGGTGGAGGCCGGGCCGAATTCGATTGCCGGGCGGTTGGTGCAGTAGGGTTCACACGAAGACACGAAGAGGTTTCGTGTGATGGCAAGCTGGCCTTGTCCGGGCAGAACGAGCGCGTTGCAATTTCGGAAATCGGACTGTCCGGGCACGACAACATTGCGGACATTGGCTGCTGCTGGCATGTGTTTGAAATATGGCCGAGAACCCTAGGCGGTGTTTACATTCATAGGCAACATTTGAGTGCCGCCACGAGATTGAGGAAGCCGGCGTAGTTTCTGGCGAGTTTGTCGTATCGGGTTGCGATGCGTCTGAAGTGTTT
>JAGWTB010000047.1 GCA_028869175.1 Sphingomonadales bacterium | reverse complement strand
GGCAGGCGGAATTTGTCGATCGGGTGCGGCTCGAGTTCGCCAAAGCACCGGCTCAGTTCCAGCTGCACTTCGGGCGAGGTGCCGATGCCGCGAAATACCAGGACGCCGTGTTGCAGCCAGACCTGCTTCAACGCGGCGCTGACATCCGGTGCGATCCCGGCCGAAACATCCAAGCCGACAATCTCTCTGCCAAAAGTGCCATCCAGTTCGCGGACTTCGAAGCCCATCGTCAGTTCCTCTCTGCTGTTTACATTGCGGCTCATGCTATGCCTGCGTTCCACATGCGACACATCGTGCAAATGCATGAGAACGGGGCGCCGCTGCCGCGGCTGCACTGCCGCCGGATCGAACTTCGACCGGCCGCGCGTTCCATGACAGCATCGCCCGCGGTGAGCCTCGTGCGCCGCGCCGACAAGATCAGGTTGGTTGAGCGTTTGCGTATTTTGACTTTAGTCAATTTACGCAAACGCCGCCCAATATAGGGCATAATGAACAATATAGCATGAAAGGCCTTGTCATGAACGCCCTGCCACCAGTAACCGATGCCCGCACAGCGCCCGTTGCGGTCTGGCAAATCCTCGAGAAACTCAAGGGCCAGGCCCTGGTTGATTGGCGCGTCGCCCCGCTCGAAAACCGTCCGACGCCGGCTGAGCGCGGGCTCGACGTCGGTTTCCCATTCGGCTGGTACGCGATCGAGCCTTCGGGCTTCATCGCCGTGGGCGAGGTCAAGCCGCTGCGTTATTTCTCAAAGGATCTTGCGATCTGGCGCGGAGAGGATGGCGCGGTCCGCGTCACCGACGCGTGGTGCAAGCATCTCGGCGCCCACATGGGGCACGGCGGCAAGGTCCACGGCAACCTGCTGGAATGCCCGTTCCACGCCTGGCGCTATGATGGTGAGGAAGGCGTGGTGAAGGACATTCCCTATGCCAAGGCGATCCCGCCGCAGGTCAAGCGCAAGTGCCTGCGGACCTGGCCGGTGACCGAGGCCAATGGCTGGCTCTGGGTGTGGTACCACCCCGACGCTTCGGTCGCGCCGATGTGGGACGTGTTCGTCCACCCCGAATTCGGCGATGCTGCCTGGACCGATTACGAAACGCTGGAATGGGTGATCTACGGCTCGATCCAGAACATGGCGGAAAACGGCGTCGACATTGCTCACTTCAAGTACATCCACGGCACCGCCAATGTTCCGGCCGCGGAACTGCGTTGGGGCGAGTGGGGCCGGGGGGCCGACGTCAAGGCGCAAATGGGCACGCCCTCGGGCATGGTCGAGGGCCTGATCAGCTATGACACGATGGGCCCTGGCCAGTGCTGGACGCGCTTCAGCGGCATTTCCGAAACACTGCTGGTCGCCTCGCTGACCCCGGTGGAGGAGGACGTGCTGCGGGTGCGCTATTGCTTCACCCAGCCCAAGACCCAGGCGGAAGGCCCGGGTGCCGGCCTTGCCCGTGCGCTGATCCGTGACATTGGCAAGCAGCTTGACCAGGACAAGGTGATCTGGGACCGCATGCGCTTTGAGCCGAACCCGGTCATCTGCGATGGCGACGGTCCGATTCCGGAGTTCCGCAAGTGGTACAGCCGGTACTACGCCAATTCCGAGGCGGCCGCCGGGGCCTGATTCGCGACGAAACTGCGCCCCGGTTGCCGGGACCGGGGCGCAGACTTTCTTATACGTATAAAATGATGCCCTTATTTACGCATACGGTTGACATGATCGACTTATTGGGCGCAAGTGCGTGAATACACCGCATTTGGAAGAGGTCCACATGGCTCAGGAATTTGCCGGCAAGGTAGCACTCGTCACCGGAGGCAGCGATGGCATTGGCCTCGCCACAGCGCAGCTACTTGCGCGGGGGGGCGCCAGCGTGGTCATCTGCGGGCGCCGTCAGGAAATGCTCGACAAGGCCAGGGCCCTGATCGAATCTGAAGGCGGCCAGTGCGAGGCGATCCAGCTCGACGTGTCCGATGCCGAAGCTTACGGCGCCGTGGTGGCGGATGTCGCAGCCCGGCATGGTCGGCTCGACATGCTGGTGAACAACGCGATGTCGGTCCACTACGCCCCGATCGGCCGCTTAACCCTGGATCACTGGCGCAAGGATTTCGCCGTCAATGCCGAGGCCGTGTTCATCGGCACCAAGGCGGCCATGAAGGTCATGGCCGGGCATGGCGGTGGCTCGATCGTCAACATCGCCTCTACCACCGGCATCCGCGCCATGGCCAACTATGCCAGCTATTCCGCCTCGAAGGCGGCGCTGATCCAGTTTTCCGCGGTCGCCGCGATGGAAGGCGCGCGGCAGGGCATCCGTGTGAACGTCGTTGTTCCCGGCCAGGTTGATACCGCCGCGACGCTCGATTTTGCCCGCGCGGCACCCGAACTGGCCTCGAAGACGGCCGATGCGATCCCGATGGGCCGCGGCGGCAAGCCGGAAGAACTGGCCGAGGCGATCGTCTTCCTGTTGTCAGACAAGGCGGGCTACATCACGGGCGTGGCTCTCCCGGTTGACGGCGGCAAGAGTTCGCAGCTTTACATTCCTGGCTAAGCGCGCAGGCCCCCATTCTTCCCTTTGCGTCGAGGACTGATCGGCAATGGAATTCGCCCTTACAGACGAACAGCAGATGATCGCGGAAACCGCCCGCGCATTCTTCTCCGAGAATGCGACAAGCGAGCGGACCCGCAAGGCGATGGCATCGGCCACCGGGTTCGACGCCGATCTGTGGCAGGCCTTCTGCACCGAGCTTGGCCTTTCGGGTATCGCCATTCCCGAGCATGCCGGCGGCGCTGGCCTGGGCCTGATCGAACTGGCGCTGGTCGCCGAAGCCGCGGGCGCACAAGTCGCGGCCTTGCCGATGCTGGGCAGCCTGGCGCTATGCGCTCAGGCGATTGCCGCAGGCGGAACCGACGCTCAGAAGGCCGAACTGGTCCCCGCGCTTCTTTCGGGTGAGATGATCGCGGCCTATGTGCATGACGCGGCCATCACGGCCGATGGAAATGTGCTGACCGGCGGCGACGGCTTCGTTGCGCATGGCGCGGCGGCGCAGGCCTTCGTCGTCACCAGCAATACCGGGGCCTGGCTGGTTCGCGCCGGCGCGCCCGGCCTTACGGTTACCGCGCAGACCACGATGGACCAGACCCGTCCGCTCGCCCGCGTGGCGCTGGACGGGGTCAACGGCGAGCCGCTGGCCGAAGCTGCGGCCGCCATTGCCCGTGCGCACGCCTGCGGCTTCATCGTTGTGGCCGCCGAGGCGCTGGGCGGGGCGCAGGCCGCGCTTGACCGGACCGTCGCCTATTCCAATGAGCGCGTACAGTTCGGTCGGGCGATCGGCAGCTTTCAGGCATACAAACACCGCCTCGCCGACCTTGTTGTCGAGATCGAGCAGGCGCGGTCCGCCGTGTGGTGGGCTGCCTGCGCCGCCGACGAGGGATCCGACGACGCACAACTGGCCATCCACGCCGCCAAGTCGTTCGCGGCCGACACTTTCTTTCTTTGCGCGGGCAACATGATCCAGTTGCACGGCGGGATCGGGTTTACCTGGGAACACGACACCCACCTTTATTTCAAGCGCGCCCGTGCGATCCAGACCGCGCTGGGCAATGGTTCGTGGCACCGTGAACAGGTTGCCGCCCTCATTCTCGGAGACGCCGCATGAAGCTCGGCTTTTCGCCCGCCGAAGAACAGTTCCGCGCCGAATGTGCCGACTGGCTGAAAGGCCAGATGGCCGGTGAGTTCAAGGACATCAAGGGCATCACCAAGCTCACCGCCATGCCCGAGCGGCGCAAGGAATGGGAGCAGCAGCTTGCCGCCCATCGCTGGAGCTGCATCGGCTGGCCCGAGCAGTGGGGCGGCCGGAACGCTACCCTTGCCCAGCAGGTGATCTTTGCCGAAGAATATGCCCGCGCCGGGATTCCCGGGCGGATCAATCACATCGGCATCGAACTGGCCGGGCCGACCATCCTGACCTTCGG
Source organism: Sphingomonadales bacterium (assembly GCA_028869175.1). Lineage (GTDB taxonomy): Bacteria > Pseudomonadota > Alphaproteobacteria > Sphingomonadales > Sphingomonadaceae > Novosphingobium. The sequence continues at coordinate 16,458 of JAGWTB010000047.1, read as the reverse complement.
CACCGACGAACAGAAGAGCCGCTTCCTGCCCGACATTGCGGCGGGCAAGACCATCTTCTGTCAGGGCTTCTCGGAACCGGGCGCGGGGAGCGACCTTGCCAGTGTGCGGACCAAGGGCCGTATCGAGCAGGTGAACGGTCAGGACGAATGGGTCGTCAACGGCCAGAAGATCTGGACCAGTCTGGCGCACATCTCCGACTGGATTTTCGTCGTGACCCGGACCGAGGAAGGCTCACAGGGCCCCAAGGGCCTGTCGTTCCTGATGATGTCGCTCGACCAACCCGGCATTGAAGTGCGCGGCATCAAGCAGATCAACGGTGACGCCGAATTCAACGAGACTTTCTTCACCGACGCGCAATGCCCGGCCGACAGCCTGATCGGCGCGCCCGGCGATGGCTGGAAGATCGCGATGGGCCTGCTTGCCTTCGAACGCGGCGTTTCCACGCTGGGCCAGCAGATGGGTTTCCGCAATGAGCTGGACGAGATCATTGCCGCGGCCAAGGTCAATGGCGCGGCAAACGATCTGCTGATCCGCCAGCGCCTCGCCAAGGCCGAGATCGGCCTCAGGCTGATGCGCTACGGCGCGCTGCGCATGTTGTCGAACAGCGACCTTTCGAAGATCGACGGGGCGGCGCTCACCTACAAGATCCAGTGGGCGACATGGCGGCGCGACCTTGGCGAGCTTGCCATGGATGTCCTTGGCCAGGCTGGCGAGGTCACCGACGCGGCGGAATACGAATGGGACACGCTGCCCAATCTGTTCCTGTTCAGCCGCTCCGACACGATCTATGGCGGGACCAACCAGATCCAGCGCAACCTGATCGCCGAGCGCGGATTGGGCCTGCCGCGCGAGCCGCGCGGCTGAGGTTGGGCTGGGGCTGGGGCTGGCGCGGGTATGGTCGCAGGGTAGGGGAGGACGAACTGGGCAATCTGGCAGACGGCCTCGGTGAACGCGCCGCCCGGCGGCAGCGCGGCAGTGCGCTGGACGAAGTCGACAGGCGGATCATTGGCGTTCTCGCCCGTGATGGCCGCGCCCAGAGCACGACCATCGGCGAAGAACTGGGCCTGTCCGGCAACCTTGTCGCCAACCGCATCCGGGCGATGGATGCGGCGGGCCTCATGCGCGTGGTCGCGGTGGCCGATTACCGGCTCCACGGCTACAAGCTGCTGGCCCGCATCCGGCTGAAGGTATCGGGACGCCCGCCGGTTGAAGTGGCCGAGGAACTTGCCGTGCGCGAGGAAGTGCTCTCCGTCCATCTCACTTCCGGGCGTTTTTCCGTAAGCTGCCTCCATGCCTTCAGGACTGCGCGCGAGATGGTCGAGGCGGCGCGCCTTGTTTCCGCGGGCATTGCGGGCGTGGAAGACGTTGACGTTGAACTGATCAATACCGTTTACCGCTACAGTCCGTCCGTCGGGCCGCTGGGGGCCTGATGCCCGACGAACCCCTCCCAGCCTTCGGCGCCCGATCTGCTTGACCGCGAGATCGCGACGATGCTGGCCCATGACGCGCGGTTGAGCTTCCGCAAGATTGCTGCGGATCTGGGCGTGACCGAAGGCACCGTGCGGGCACGAGTGAAGCGCCTGCAGGCCGGCGGCCTGCTCAAGCTGACGCCGATCGTCGACCTGTCGGCCGCTATACCGGATGGCGCCGGGCCGGATGATGCCGGGCAGATCATGGTGTTCGTCACCATCACCTGCGCCAAGGGCAGGTTTGATGAAGTGCGCGAGGGCTTGATGCGCATGCCGCTCGTCCGGGCACTCTTCGATGCAAACGCCGCCCCCCGGCTGGTCGCGGTCTGCATGGTTGCGACCGTCAGCGCGGCTGGCGGCGTGGTCAACCAGATCCTCGCGCTTGACGGCATCCGCGAGGCCGAAAGTGAGATCGTGCTGCAGACAGTGAAGTACAACGCCGCGATCGGACCGATCGCGACGCTTGAGGATCAGGCCTGAACGGACCTGACCGAACCGATCAGCCCGGAACCGGTCGCCGCGCCGCCCAGGGTGATGCCTGTTCTAGCTGTCCGGCAAGACGGAACAGCAGTGCTTCTTCCCCATAGCGGGCGAGGAACTGGATGCCGATCGGCAGACCGTCCCCAGTCATGGCCAGCGGCACCGACATGCCCGGCTGTCCCGTGAAGTTGGCAATCTGGGTATAGGGCGAAAACGCGGCAGTGCGCTTGCCCCAGGTCTCGAAATCGCAATCGGGCGTCAGATTGACCTCCCCCAGGGGGATCGGCGGCGCGGCAAGCGTGGGCGTCAGGATCACATCGAAATTTGCCATGAACTGCGCCATAGTCGTCGCGGCCTGCTGAAACGCGTTGTTGGCGCGCACATAGTCCATCGCCGTGAAGCGCTTGCCATATTCGACAAAGCCCAGGCTGATCGGCTCCAGCGTCTGCGCCGGGTCGATGCCGGTGGCCTTGGCGCGATCAGCAACATCGGCGGCAACCGAGGCACCGATGATCGCGAAGGAGGCGAAGCCAAGGGCCGCCATATCGAACTTCGGGGCGGCTTCCTCGATATGGTGACCAAGACTTTCGCACAGTCTGGCTGCCGCGCGGGCCGCCTCCGCCACTTCCGGATCGACGGGGCCACCGGCAAACGGCTGGACCATCACGGCGATCCGCAGCCTGCCCGGCGTCTTGCCGACCTGCGAAAGGAAGGTGCCATCGGGGCTGGGGGCGCCATAGCGCGCGCCGGGCTCCACCCCCCAGGTCGCGTCAAGAATGGCCGCGCTGTCGCGGACACTGCGCGTGACCGCATGGTGCACTGAAAGGCCGCCCCAGCCTTCGGTCCGCCCCGGCCCGCTAGGCACCCGGCCGCGGCTGGGTTTCAGCCCGAACAGGCCGCAGCACGAGGCGGGAATGCGGATCGATCCGCCGCCGTCGGTGGCGTGGGCGGCGGGGAGTACGCCCGAGGCTACGGCCGCAGCCGCGCCGCCCGATGAACCGCCGGTCGTTCGGGCGGGATTCCATGGGTTGCGCGTATCGCCGGTCAGCCGGTTCTCGGTCGTGGGGGTTAGGCCGAATTCCGGGCTGGTGCTCTTGCCGAAGATGACGAAGCCCGCCGCTTCGATCCGCCGCACCAGCTCCGAACTTACCGCAGGGCGGTAGCCCTTGTAGAACCGGCTGCCGCCTTCGCTCAGTTCCCCGGCGATGTGGGTGTTCAGGTCTTTGAGTAACCACGGCACCCCGGCAAAGGGTCCGGATGCCGGCCCCGCGGCGACGGCGCTGCGGGCGCGCTCATAGTGGCGCTGGGCCATGAAGTTGAAACGCGGATTGAGCGCTTCCGCCCGCGCGATCGTTGCTTCGAGCAGTTCGGCCGGAGATATCCTGCGCTTGCGCACAAGCTCTGCCAGCCCCAGCGCGTCATGATTGTCGAGCAAGTCTGCTCCTCCTCTCAAAGCCAGCGCCCGCGCCGGGGCAGCGGCCAGTGCCGCCGCCCCGGCTGTGACCCCGGCGATCACTTCGCGCCGTGTCGCAGCCATGATCAGCTTCTCACCAGGTGCGCAGGCTTGCCCTGTCCCTCGACGTAATAGCGGGCATAATACGTGCGGAAATCGGCAATTGGGCCGTCACCGGCGCAAATGATCGGTTCGGGTTCGAACTTCTGACGATCCCAGACGACCTTGTCCTGATCGTACTGCTTGCAGATGTCGCGGATGATCGCCCGGGCAAGGCCTGCTCGCTCGCCGGCGGCCTGAGCCTTGGGCTGGCTGAAGCAGAAGCGGGTGTGGGCGACGTCCAGTTCAACCGGGGTGATGCAGGCGACCAGCAGGGTTTCGGAAATGCCGGTGAAACGGGTCCAGCTTTGTCCCGGCCCCATGGTGTCATAGCTGATCTGGCCGTCAACCTCGCCCCATGGCGTGCCCATCTTGGCCTTGACGTCCGCCCCGCGCCCCCATTCGCCCCAGCGCAGGTCGCCCAGCGGCACGTTGGCGGTGCCGTGGATATACTTGAAGTGGGCGACGTCGACACCGTTCTCGGCCATGTTCTGGATCGAACCGTAGACCTTCCATTCATGGACATCGAAGTCGGTCCATTCCGCGTTCGTGCATTCCGGCAGGTGGGTTACCTCGAACAGCGGATCGGCACCTTCGGGGTGGTACCACATCCAGATCCAGCGGTTGGCTTCGGTGACCGGGTAGGTAGAGGTGCACTTGCGCCTGACCTGCGGCGGAATGACCTTGGAATAGGGGATGTCCTTCACCACCCCTTCGTTGCCGTCATAGCGCCAGGCGTGGAACGGGCATTCCAGCAGGTTGCCATGAATCTTGCCGCCGTGGCCCATATGGGCACCCAGATGCTTGCAGTAGGCGTCGATGATCCGCACCTCGCCGTCCTCACCCCGCCACATGGCGAGATCGCGGGCGAAATAGCGCAGCGGCTTCACTTCGCCCACGGCCAGCTTGGCCGAAAGCTCGATCGGGTACCAGCCGAACGGGAAGCCGATGTCGAGATTGCGTTCCTCGATAGAGGCGCGGCCTTCCACCGGGGCAACGCGCCAGTCGATCAGATCCTGGCCCTTGAGCTTTTCGAGGATCTGCCAGACGGCAACGGGCGCGGTGCGGGCGTCGGTGGCGGCGCCTGCAGCAGGGGCAGAAACAGTGTTCTGGTCAGTAGTCATGGCAAAACTCCATTGCCTTCCCCCGCGCGGGGCGCGGGGCATTTCCGGGCGGGACGGGTTGTCTTGCCCACCGGAAAAGCGTTGAGAATGAAGCAGACTTCCCGGCTTCGCTCACAGTTCTGAATCGCGGCGCTCATGGTTGCGAACGCCGTCAGGCCGACCCGGCGATGGGCATTGCCACCAGGCCCCGTCCGTCCAGCGTTCTTACTGCCACGCCAAGCCGCTCCAGCAGGGGCAGGCTGCGAACGACCTGTCCGTTCAGTTCTGCGGCGGTGCAGTGGCACAACTGCAACGCAGCCTCGGCCATGGCCTCTATTGGCTCGATGTGATCGTGCTCGTCCCAGCCGCCAACCTCGAGCGCGCCCTCGCTGGCGACCGCGCCAACCGGGGCGAGGGAATTTATCGCAATCCGCTCGCGCGAGAGTTCCACCGCCCAGCCTGCGGTCAGACGGTCGAGCGCGGCCTTGCTGGCGCCATAGAGCGTGGCGTGGCCATCGCGGTTGAAGGCGATGTAGCGGTCGTTCGCGTCCCACGGGGCGGGCGGCGGCAGGTCGGCGGTGGCGCTGGAGATGTTGAGTATCCAGCCTTGCCCCGCAGCGCGCAGATGGGGCAGCGCGGCCTGCGAGAGGTGCTGCGGCGCGTGCAGGTTCACCTGGAATGCTAGGTCGAAGTGCTTGGGCTGCGCTTCGCAGATTGGCACGAAACGCGCCCAGGCCGCGTTATTGACCAGGATGTCCAGCCGCTCGAACCGGGCGACCGCTTCGGGCACGATGCCTGCGCGGCCCTCAGGGCTGGCGAGGTCTGCCTGGATGGCCACGGCTTCGCCGCCTGCCTCCGCGATGGTCGCTACCGTTTCGGCGAGCGATCCGGCCAGTGCTCCGCCGGGTTCGAGCGTGCGGGCGACCAGTGCCACCTTCGCGCCTTCCGCGGCGAAACGCCGGGCAATCGCCGCACCGATGCCCCGACTGGCGCCGGTGACGATCGCTACCTTTCCGGCAAGCACCCCGGTCATGTCCGTGAGGCCGTCAGAGCTTGAACACGCGGCGCGCGTTTTCACGCAGGAACTTGGGCCACACCTCGTCCTTCAGGGGCACCTTTTCCATGTCGCTCATGATCCGGTCGAGGCTGAGGCCCATCGGGAAGTAACCGGCGTAGATCACCTTGTCCGCGCCGCGCGTGTTGGCATAGTCGATGATCGCCTTGGGGTAGTGCTTGGGGGCGAAGGCGCTGGTCGAATAATAAAGGTTCGGCCATTTCAGCATCAGCTTCACGGCTAGTTCTTCCCACGGTTCGGCGCCATGACGCATCACAACCTTCAACTCCGGGAAGAACCAGCAGACCTCGTCCAGATGTTCGACCTTCTGGGTTTCCATCGGGATGCGCGGGCCGGGGATGCCTGCATTGATCAGGATCGGCAGGTCCAGTTCGACGCAGGCGGCGTAGATCGGGAACATGTACTTGTGGTTGATCGCCACCTGTGGCAGCGTGCCTGCGGGGAAGCACGACACCGCCGACAGGCCGACCTCTGCGTGGATCCGCTTGATCCGGCGCACTTCTTCCATGCCTTTGTTGGGGTCGATCGGCAGGTCGAAGAAGAAGCGGTCGCCGAACATCTCCTTGGCGCGGCGTGAGGTGGCGGTTTCGTTCCAGCCGACCAGCGCCTTGTCGATGCCGTGCTTGTCCATTTGTTCGACCGTCCACTTGACGTAGTCGTCAGCATGGCCGGTCTGCGGCACGTCCTTGAACATGTACTGCGCCGGCATGGTGAACTGCTGAAGGGTCTGCGCGTCCTTGATCAGCGGCCGGAAGCTGGTGAACCAGTCTGACCGGTCCTCCGCCTCGGGGATGCCAAGCATGCAGTCGATAATTCCGATGTCTTTGGGCATGCCCATGTCATTGTTCTCCGATAAGCGTGGGCCAGGCCTTGCGCAGGGCGACCTTGTCGACCTTGTCGAGCGCGTTGCGCGGAAGGGGTTGTGTGCTGAATGCGATGCGGGTCGGGGCCTTGTAGCGGGCAAGGCGCTGGGCCACCCACTCGATCAATTCGGCTTCGCACAGTCCGTCGGCGATGACCGCCGCGACCAGGCGTTCGCCCAGGCGTTCGTCGGGAATGCCGATTGCGGCGCATTCGCGCACCTGGGGCAATTCGCCCAGTGCGCGTTCAACCTCGGCACAGTAGATGTTTTCGCCGCCGGAAATGATCATGTCCTTCTTGCGGTCGACGATGAAGACATAGCCTTCCTCGTCGACCATCCCGACGTCGCCGGTGTGCAGCCAGCCATCGTCAGCGAAGGCGGCGGCGGTGTCTTCCGGGCGGTTCCAGTAGCCCAGCATGATCTGCGCGCCGCGCACCACGATCTCGCCGACGTCGCCGGTGGGCAGAATCCTGCCCTCGGCGTCCTCGATCCGCACGTCGACCAGCGGCAGCACGCGGCCAGCCGCGGCAGGGCGGCGCATAAAGTCGGGGCCGACCGACTGGGCAATCGCGCCCGCGCATTCGGTCATGCCATAGCCGGTGCCGATCTGCGCCTGCGGGCACAGGGCCTGGACTTCGGCGACCAGATTGACCGGCAGGGCCTGCCCGCCGCAGCCGATGTTGCGCAGGCTGGCGATGTCGACATCGTTCAGGCGGGCGCGGTGGAGCAGGTCCCACAGCATCGCGGGAACCGCGCTGAACATACTGATCCCTTCGCGCGCAATCAGGCGCACGGCTTCCTGCGCGTCCCACCGGCGCATGACCACAACCTTCGAACCGCTCAGGAACGGCGAAAGGAAGGCTGAAAGCAGGCCCGAAACATGGAACAGCGGATAGACCAGCAACGAGGCGGACTGCGGCAGGCTGGCGATCAGGTGATCGACCGGGATGCCCATGTCGCGGGCCATGTTGTGCAGCACCATCATGCCCGAAAGCTGGGTGTTCATCAGCCCGGTGATCATGTTGCGATGGCTCAGCACCGCGCCCTTGGAACGACCGGTGGTGCCCGAGGTGAACAGGATAGCGCAGGGATCGTCACCGACGGCATCGGGGTGCGGCTCGACCGGCCCGGTCGACCGGCGGGAGATCTCTTCGGCTTCGAAAGGCCTGGTGAGATCGAGCATACGCCCGGTCCACCCAGCCTCGCGGATGGCGCGGCCGCGCTCGGTGTCGACCAGGGCGACTGCCGGCTGGGTATCTTCCAGCATGCCCAGCAGCTCTGCCGACGAACCGCGGCTGTTCATCAGGACTGCGATTCCGCCAGCCTTCATCACCGCGAGAAAGCCGACCAGCCATTCGGACCGATTGCGCATGCAGATCGCCACGCGCTCCCCCCGGTGGGCACGGAGCATCGGCACCAGCTGGTCGCGCCAGGCGAAGAACTGTTCGAAGTTGAGGCGGCGTTCCGCGCCGGCGCTGTCGAAATCGACCACGCAGGTCCGCTCGCCGAAGCGGCGAGCGCTTTCGATCATGCTGTCAAGATCGCCGGGCGCGTTGACGAACTGGCGGATTCCGCCGCGCTCGCCGATCTCGAACGGGCTGCCCGGACCGGTGACTTGAACGAACACCGGATCGAGAGGGGCGGGCGCATTCATGCGCCGGCTGTCCAGGGCTGCCTGCGAAGCGCCATTCCATACTCTCCCGCCGAATCGAGACCGAGCCTGCCTCTGTCATGACCCGTGTAATATGGCGATTGCGGATTTCAAAGCTAAAAAATATACGCAATCTTGTTTTTAACGGCGAAAATAGCGATGACCTGCACATATTTCGGCGTTCTAAGTGTTGTGACGCGTTTTGCGTGGCGGTGGCAGGTTCCGCCGCTATAGCTGCACCACCCGAACCCGCGGTACATGGTTTTCCATCGCGTTGATCCAGCGCCACAAACCGGTGCCGCTGCGATGGCCGGCGAGGTCGATCCAGTTGCCGAAGCCAGGGTCGGCATCGGCGCAGACCAGGACGACGCTTCCATCAGGCTCGTATGTTGCCATCGAGTCGTTGATCCAGACTTTCTGGTGGACGTGGTCGAGCGATTCCATCCACCAGTTGTCGATCTGGAAGTTCCACATCCGGCATTCCGGGACCGGCGTTTCGATCACCAGCGCCTCACCGGGCTTCAGATCGAAATAGATGTGGCCGTACCAGATGTTGGGATCGCCGCCGGCCGTCTGGAAGACCTCCTGCGGACCGTCGTAGATGCGGTTGGGCTGGCTCTTGAACCATTCCGACCAATTGGCGAAGGTGTTCGCGGTGCCGCAGGTCCATGCCGCCGAGGCCAGCAGCTGCTGCTCGATCAGTTCCGGCGTTAGCAGCGCCGGTACCGCCGGCCCGGCGCCGATCCGTTCGATCGCGATATCGGCAGGGACCTGCGTGCGCTTGTCGTCAAAGGTTTGCCGGAAGATCAGCAAGGTGGTGTCATCTGCCATCGGCAACCAGTTGCCGGCCTTTGATTCGCGGCTGACGAGAATTTCGAAGCTGCCGTCGTCGGCGAAGGTCATGTCTTCGAATTCGAGCTCGCCGGTGGAAGCCATGGTCCCGTCGATTGCATAACGGTTGGCCTTGCTGCCGATCGAAAAATAGGGAACCGAATTGCGCTTGCCGGTGATGCGGTATTCCCGGTCGCTGCGCACCACGCACTGCTGGTAGACGTTGTCGGGGTTATCCGCGCCGATCTTCAACTTGTCGTCGCACAGCAGGAACAGGCGCGGGAAATCGGGGTCGGCGCTGTCGACCAGCATGTTGAGCGAAGTGCGCGCCACGCGGCTGAGGTAACGCAGTCCCTCGGCCTGATCGAGCGCGGTGGTTGGCGAGGAATCGCGGCTGAGCACGGCTCCGGCCTCTGCCAGTTCGGCGCAGAACCGGCGCCACACGGCCTCGAGGCTGCCCACCTGGGCCTGGGGATCGGTCATCTCGGAATAGTCCTTTCGCAGCTTGCGCCGATTGAGCCGCAAGGTGGCACGGGTCCACAAACCAGACAAGAGTGGTTGGGAAGGATGCCGTCAATCATAAGGTTGTTGTTCGGCGCAAATACGATCAAATGACGTGCAAAAGTGGAAAGATGCGAAAGGAATGCGAAGAATGGATGCGGAATTTCCCGAAGGGGCGGCGGTCGTGTTTGGCGGCAGTGGCGGTATCGGCCGCGGCGTAGCTCTGGCCCTGGCCCGCGCCGGCAGCGCAGTGGCCATCGCCTATCGTTCCAAGCAGACCGTCGCTGAAGGGGTTGCCGCCCAAATCCGCGAACTGGGCGGCAAGGCCAGTATTCACCAGCTGGACGTGCGCAACCGGGGCGAAGTGGTTGCCGCCTTCGCCGATGCGGTGAGCGCGCACGGCCGGGTTCATACGGTGGTGTGGGGCGCGGGCCCCGTGGTGCCGCAGGTGCCGATTGCCGAATGGGACGAGGCGATGTTCCGCAATTCGATGGAGATCGAGGCATTCGGTTTCAACAACGCAGTCCACGCTGCCCTGCCGCACATGCGCGCGGCAGGGGGAGGCAGCTTTGTTCATCTTGGCAGCGCCGGGCATGACTGGTGGCCGAAGCTCGACGGGCTATCGGTTGCGCCCAAGGCATGCAACGAGGCGCTGATCAAGGGCATCGCCAAGGAAGAAGGCATCCACGAAATCCGCGCCAATTCGGTGCTTGTCGGGGTGATTGACGCGGGCCAGTTCAAGGTCGGTCAGGAAGACGGCACCTTCACCCCCGAATGGGAGGCGGCGGTCAAGTTGATGCTGCCGCTGCGCCGCTGGGGCACGGCCGACGATATCGGTCAGGCCGCTGTGTTCCTGGCTTCGAGGCGCGCCAACTATATCACCGGGCAGACGATCGCGGTGTCGGGCGGCTTCGGTGTCTGACGCGCCGCGCGCGTGCGGCGCGTCAAGCCTGGCTCCCCGCCCGATCAGCCCGGCCGAACTGGCCGACCGGGCGGCACTGCGCCATCTGGTAGATGCCTATGGCCACGGCATCGACCGGCGCGATTACGCCCTGCTGGCGACGCTTTACCATGACGATGCGCTCGACGATCATTCGCCCTACTTCTGCGGCCCGGCGCGCGACTACATCGCCTGGCTGCCGGAGATGATGGCCAACTGGTGCGCGACGATGCACATCGCCCTGTCAGCGCTGTTCGTGGTCGACGGGGACCGCGCCGAGGGGGAAATCCGGGCGCTCGCCTGGCATCTGACGCGGGACGGAACCCGGCAGTTCGTGGCGTGGGGCCGCTACGCCGACCACTATGCCAGGCGCGAGGGCGTGTGGCGGTTTGCCCGCCGCTCGTTTATCCTCGACCATGCCGAGGACCTGCCAGTCGCTGCCGGTAGCGATTTTGGCAGCGACGGGGTGGGCACGGCGCGCGCCGGGGCGGATGATCCGGTCTTCGCGCGGCTCGGCCTGTTCCGGGGGCGGGGCTAGCCTTCCGCTCCGTCGTGCAGGGCGGCGCGGTCGCGTTCCAGGCTGCGCATGGCGCGCCAGCCGCTCCACGCGCCGATGTAGGCGAGCGGCATGGCCACGCTCAGGCCGATGCGCAGCCCCCAGGCTCCGCTCGCGGGATCGGCCACCCAATCGCTCATCTGACCGGCGAGCACCGGGCCGATCACTGACCCGAGGAAGCCCGAGATCAGCAGAACCACCCCTGTCCCGGTGGCGCGCAGCGCATTCGGCAGCAGGTATTGCAAGGTCGCCAGCACGCCCACCGACCAGCCGCCGCCAAGCAGCCCGGCGGGAATCGCCAGGGCTCGGGCAAGGGCAAGGCTGTCAGTCCAGACGATGCCGAGAATCAGCGTCGAGGTGGCCGCGATCGACGCCGCGCCAAGGCCCAGCACCGCCGCTTGGCTTCGGCGCGCCAGCCGGTCGGCCAGAGCGCCGAACAGGATCATGCCCACCAGTCCTGGCAGGCCGAAAGTGAAGGCGAAGGTGCTGCCCGCCTCCTTGTTCGAAAGACCATAGGCGCGTTCGAAAAGTGCGGGGCCCCACAGTCCGAAAGTCATGCCCGACAACATGCCAAACGCCATCAGCAGCGCGATCAGCCGGATCGACGGGGTTGCGACGATCCGGCGCAATACGGCCGCCAGCGGCGGGGCGACGGGGGCGGAACCGGCGACAGTCTCGCGCTGCGGCTCCCGGATGATGAGCGCGGCCGCCGCAGCCACGATCAGACCCGTCAGGCCAAGGGCGTAAAACGCCGAGCGCCAACCCCACTGCTCGGCCATCGCTGGCCCCCCGGCGAGCCCGGCGATCTGGCCGAAATAGATTGCAGTGCCGAGCATAGCCAGCGCCTTGCCGCGCTGCTCTATCGGGAAATAGGCGGCAACCAGAGCGGCGGCCGGGGCCTGGTAGGCCGCCTCGCCGATGCCCACTCCGACCCGCGCCAGCGCCAGAAGCCAGGCGTCGGCAGCCATGCCCGAAAGCGCCGTGAACAGGCTCCACACCGCGCAGCCACCCGCGATGATCATCACCCGCGAACGCGTATCGGCAAGGCGGGCTGCGGGAATGGTGAAGATGGTATAGAGCAGCGCGAAGGCCGGTCCCATCAGCAGGCCCATCATCGCATCGCCGATCCCGAAAGCACTCTTGATCGGTTGGGCCATGCCGCTCAACAGGAAGCGGTCGGCGTAGTTGAGGACCGCGATCAGCACCAGCAGGCTCAGCACGAGCCAGCGATTGGTAAGCGGCCGCAGCGCAGCTGCGCCGGAATGGGCGGAGGGGTGTGTCATGTCGGGGTCGCTCTCCCGCGAATGCGGAAACATGCCCGCTTTTTATTATGCAAATAACTTTACGTGATCAGCCTTGTTATTGCAATACGGCATAATTCGTGCGCAAGGTTCCGCAAATGCCGCGAGCTGACCGGCGCCGCCAAGCATGGGAGAGAACGATGGGCAATGGCAGGCTTTCGGGGCGCAACGCGGTCGTCACGGGCGGCGGCGGCGGAATCGGCCGGGGTATTGCCCTGCGCCTCGCCGCCGAAGAAGCCTCGGTGGTGATCGCGGATTTCGACGCTGAGCTGGGGCAATCCTGCGCAGCGGAAATCACCATGCGCGATGGCAGTGCCCGTTTCATCCAGACCGATGTGACCAGGCGGGAAAGCATCGAGGCTATGATGGCCGCCGCGGGCGAGGTTGATATCCTCGTCAACAATGCCTGGCGCGGCACCGGCCAGCAGCGCGTCGAGAACAAGACCGACGAACAGTTCGACCTTGCCCTGCGCTTCGGTGTCTATGCCGCGCAGTGGGCGATGCGTGCCGCCTTGCCGCACATGAAGCGTCAGGGTTGGGGCAGGGTGGTCAACATCGCCTCGCTCAACGGAGTCAACGCCCACGTCGGTACGGCCGACTACAACGTTGCCAAGGAAGGCCTGCGCGCCCTGACTCGCACCGCGGCCCGCGAATGGGCACCTTACGGCATCTGTTGCAACATCATCTGCCCGGCGGCGCTGGCGGATTCGATGCGTCGGGTCATGGCCCAGCAGCCCGGCATGATAGAGGCCATCGAATCGGCCAATCCGATGGGGCGCATGGGCGATCCAGAGGCCGATATCGCACCGGTGGCGGCGTTCCTCGCCAGCGACGATGCCCGCTATGTCACCGGCAACACGCTGTTCGTGGATGGCGGCGGGCACATCAACGGTGTCGCCTGGGCCCCGCACATCGACGATTGAGCATGAGCGCGCGCGTTCCCATGCCGCAGGACAAGTCACACCCTGCGGCGATTCACGACTTTACCGGAGATGCCTGAATGTCACTCACTCTCGAAGACCTTGCCGCCCGACTGGCTGCGCTGGAGGACAAGGAGGCGATCCGCCGGCTCAAGTCGCGTTACCTGCGCGCCTGCGATCTCAAGCTGGTGGACGATGTGCGTGATTGCTTTGCGCCGGGGCAAGTCCGCATTGCCTATGAAAGCTTTCCGGAATTCGCGGATCGCGATGCCTTCGTCGCGGTCTACCGCGAAATGGCCTGCAACGGCGGGGTCTATGACATCCACCATGCAACCAACTGGGAGATCGATCTTGTCGGCGCCAACGAGGCGCGCGGGCTATGGTCGCTCAATTTTCGCACGATCCTGACGGGGCCGCGCCAGGTCGTGCGTCTCGCCGTGGAATACGAGGACCGGTATCGCCGTGCGGATGGGCGCTGGTGGATCGTCGAGACGGTCAGCCGCGTGACCTCGTCGCTGGTCGAGCAGATCGGCGAGGACGGCAGCGTCACGGTTGCTGTGCTGGCCCAGCCGCCCGCCGGATAGCCGGGCCGCCGACCATGGTGACGGCAGGACCAGGACTTGCTGCTTCGGGCGCTGAACCATTGGTTGATGCGCAAATGTAGAATGACATGTATACGCATATACGACTTAATAAGCGACTATTACGCCATATTGCGTTGCAAAATGTGCATTTCTTCTCATAAAACGCAAATCTGCTTGATCGAAGTCAATTTCTCCGTGGCTCTCCCGGCGCAAGATGGTCGCAAGAGGAGAGAGCACCCATGGAAATTGCTGCGCTAGCCTATTGCGTCGTAGCCGCAACCGATCCGCAGGAATGGATCCGCTTCGGTGAAGATATCGCCGGATTTTCGGCTGATGCCGTTGCGGGCGGCGTTGCCCTGCGAATGGATGAACGCGCTGGGCGCATTTTCGTCCAGCCCGCTACCGACAACCGCTTCCTCGCCTGCGGCTGGGAAGTGCGCACCCGCCGCGAGTTCGAGGCGGCCCTGGCCGAACTGGCCGAACGCGGCATCGCCTTCACCCGCGCCACGGCTGAGGAACTGGCGCTGCGCAGCGTCGCGGAAATGGCCTGGATGCTCGATCCCGCCGGCAATCGCCACGAGCTGGCCTTCGGCCCCGTTTCCGATTTCGCCCGCTTCGTTTCGCCCCAGGCCGTTCGCGGCTTCGTGACCGGCGAGCTTGGTCTTGGCCATGCGGTGCTTCCCGCACCCGATATTGATGCGGTGCGCGATTTTCTGATCGATGTCTTCGGCTTTGGCGTGTCGGACTTCATGGTCCACCGCCCGATGGGTCCGGACGGCCCCGGCATGAGGATAAACTTCATGCATTGTGCCAATCCGCGCCATCACAGCCTGGCCCTGTTCGAGGGTGAGGTGCCGTCGGGCTGCGTTCACCTGATGGTCGAGGTTCCCGATCTCGATGAGGTCGGCCGCGCCCATGACCGGATGCTGCAGGCGGGTGCCCGGATGATGGCCACGCTGGGCAAGCACACCAATGATCGCATGACCAGCTTCTACGTTGCCACCCCCGGCGGTTTCGCGCTCGAATACGGGTTCGGCGGGCTCCAGCTGGACTGGGCGAAGCACAGCGAGTTCGAATTTACCGAAGTGAGCCTGTGGGGCCACGATTTCAGCGTCGGTTTCGGCGCGGACGAACAGGCGCAGTTGGCCGCAGGGGCCTGATGCGTTGACCATTTTTCAAGGAGACGGACCGATGAATTTTGTCCAGCCGATTGGCCTGCCGACCGAAGCCGACCTTGTCGCCAGCGCTGAGGCGATGATTCCCGCCCTGCGCGAACGCGCTGCCCAGGGCGACCGGGATTGCCGCCTGCCTGTAGAAACCATTCAGGATTTCCAGGACGCAGGCTTTTTCAAGATCCTCCAGCCTCGCCGTTATGGCGGCTACGAGATGGACCCGCAGACCTTCTATGCGGTGCAGATGAAGGTGGCCGAGGGCTGCATGTCGTCTGCCTGGGTGCTCGGCGTCGTTGCGGTGCACAACTGGCAGCTCGCTCTGTTCGACGCGCAGGCGCAGGAAGACGTGTGGGGCGATGATCCGACAACGCTCATCGCTTCGTCATACATGCCCAAGGGGCAGGCCACGCCGTCCGAAGGCGGCTACCGGGTTTCCGGCCGCTGGGGCTTCTCCAGCGGGGTTGACCACTGCGAGTGGGCCTTCCTCGGCGGCCAGTTGATCGATCCGGAAACCGGCAAGCCTGATTTCGTCACCTTCCTGATCCCCCGGAAGGACTTCAAGGTCATTCCAGTGTGGAACACAATCGGCCTCGGTGCCACCGGCAGTCACGACGTGACGGTTGAAGATGCCTATGTCCCGGCTTACCGCGTCCACCGTTCGAAGGACGGCTTCGCGGTGACCAGCCCGGGGCTCAAGGTCAACGACGCTCCGTTGTTCAAGCTGCCATTCGGGCAGGTCTTCGTCCGGGCGGTGTCCTCGTCCTCGATCGGGGCGCTGCAGGGTGCGCTCGATCTCTTCCGCGAAGCCGGTGCGCGGCGTGTTTCACACAACGATGCCTCCAGCGCGGCGCAGGACCCGTCGACTCTTGAACTAATCGCCGAAACGACCGCCGCGATCGACGAGATGAAAGCCGTCCTGAGCCGCAATTTCGATGACCTGATGCGGCTCGCCTGCGCCGAGCAGAACGCCGACGTGCCGACCCGCCTTACCTACCGTTACCAGTCGGCCCAGGTCTCGGGCCGCTGCGCCGACCTGATCTCCAGGATCTTCCACTGCTCGGGCGCGGAGGGGATCTTCCGCGATCGCCCGATTAGCCGGATATTCTGCGACATCAACGCCGGGCGCACCCACGTCGCCAACAATCCGGTCAAGGTCGGCCGCAACTTCGGCAATGTCATGCTTGGCGCGCCAAACGCCGACAGCTTCATCTGAACGAACGACTGGAAAAGGACAAAGGCAATGGCAACGACCGCGGAATACGGGCTGGGCCCGCTCGCCTACCCGCGCGGCTGGTTCATGATTGCGGTGGCCGAAGAGGTCACTTCGCAGCCCCAGCCGGTTCACTTCTTCGGCAAGGAAATGGTGCTTTACCGCGGCAAGGCCAGCGGACGGCCGATCCTGCTGGATGCCTATTGTCCTCACATGCGGGTGCACATGGGCCGCAACACCACCTCTTACG
>JAGWTB010000140.1 GCA_028869175.1 Sphingomonadales bacterium | reverse complement strand
AAGACTTTTGCCGTCCCTGCCCTGGAGCCCAGACCGCGCGATTTCGCCGCGCGCTATTCGCGTCGGCGCGCGCCGACGATCGGCATGCGCGGGCGGCGCAAGCATCGCGGGCGCCGCGCGCTGATGCTGGTGGCGGCGGTGGCCGTCCCCGCCTTCGCCGCGCCCGACGAATGGCGCGGGTTCGAGATCGGTAACGCCGGCAAGGCCGAACTGGTTGTCGAGCCGATGCCGTTCGAGAAGCCGGGCGATTCCTTCCCCGGATCGGCCTTCTATTACCTCGCGCCCGATGCGCCGCAGCCGCTGCCCGTGCTGGCCGATGGCGCGACGTGGGACGGGGCCGACGCGCCGATCCAGGTCGATCCGCTCGCCGGGCCGGTGGCACGCTCGCTGCGGGTGGACAATTCGGGGGTAGACCGCACCCGCGCGCTCGAATGCCTGACCGCTGCGGTCTATTACGAAGCGGCGAGCGAGCCCGACGGCGGCCAGCGCGCCGTGGCGCAGGTAGTGCTCAACCGCGTCGCCCACCGCGCCTTCCCCAACACCGTTTGCGGCGTGGTCTATCAAGGTTCGGAACGCACCACCGGCTGCCAGTTCAGCTTCACCTGCGACGGCTCGCTGGCGCGCCGTCCCTCGGCATTCTTCTGGGAGCGCGCGCGGCAGGTCGCGGCGGCAGCCTTGGCGGGCTACGTCTATACCCCCGTGGGCCTCGCTACCCATTACCACACCTTCGCGGTCCACCCTTCGTGGAGCCCGAAGATGATCAACGTCACCAATATCGGCGCGCACCGCTTCTTCCGCCTGACCGGCCCGGCGGGAGAGCCCGGTGCCTTCCGCTTCGCCTATATCGGCGGCGAGCCGATGGCCGCGCCGCATCCGCGCACCAACGTGCCGACCCTGGGCGAGGACATGGCGCTCGATCCGCTGGCGATCCAGCGCGCCTACGAAACCGGGCTCAAAAGCGCGCAGGCCGCCAATGCCGGGGCGCTGACCCCGACCACCACCGGCCTCGCCCCGGTCCGCGCCGCCCCTGCCCCCACCTATACCACCGAACAGCAGCAGCGCGGCGGCGACGCGGTCTATCGCGGGCAGAACCTGCCCGACGCCAACGGCATCAAGCCCGAATTCCAGAACAGCGGCCGGTGGATCGCCCAGCCCGGCGCGGCGCAGTGAAAACAACAGAGTAAACCCGCCAGCAACCATTGCGGAACACGAAGGCTTAGCCGCTGGAGGCCTAGGGAGGGGCTCGCGCCACCCCAGCCAGCGGAGCCAAGCCCAGCGATGTCGATCCGATTTGCCGCCGCCAACCGGGGTGAAAGCGCCACGATCGCCCGTGCGCTCACCGTGCCGCGTCGGCGCAGTGCGGCCAATGACAATTTGCCCGGCCTCGCCCGCGATGCCCTGCTCCGCGCGGCGCTGCGCCACTTTGCCGAACACGGCCTCGCCGCCGCCGAACGCGCCCGCGACGAAGCGCTGCGCGCGGGTCACGCGGGCGATTCAGAAGGCTACAAGCACTGGCTGGAAATCTGCCGCGCCCTCGACCGCCGCATGGCCGCCCGGCTGGTGGCGGGGAAGCGCTGAGGCGAGTCCCGTTGCGGCGATGGTCCGCTTTGGTGCAGGACTGTGGGATTGCCCGGATGGAGGGAATTTCTGGGTGAGCGGACGTTCAGTATGGACAGAGCGCCGCATCCAGAACAACGTCTTCTCATGGAAAAGCTCGCTTCGATATACCAACGCAAAGGGGCATTGTTTGTCTCGGCTGAACATCAAACGAAGGCAGGTTTTTGGATTGGGGATGATAACGTTTCCCGCTTCGACCAGCCAATGCCAGAAGACTTAGGCGACGCGATCAAAATAGCGTTGGCGCACTCGTCCAATGATCTTCCAACACCATCTCGGGAAACACGGCTTGATCGGCCACTCTTATCGGCCGCAGGTGTTGGTTCATGGCGCACTTTCATGCTGATGTCTAAACACGTAAGCGTTTCGAGCGACGGTCACGCTCTCCGCATCGAACCATGGCGAAATGCAGGCACGAAGAACGGCTTTGAACCTTGCGTTGATCAGGCAGTTGAGGTCTCAGCATCTATCCCATCATATGAGCTAGGCCGTGTTGACAAAAGGGATTCCCAAACGGGCCGGGTTCTGATTCAAGGCTACTCTTTGGGGAGTAGTCATGGATCGTGGGGATTTGTCGGACGCGGAATGGGAACTGATCGGGACGCTTCTGCCACCTGAGCGGGGGCGCTGGGCACGGCCAGCAGGTGACAACCGCCGCTTTCTCAACGGAATGCTTCATGTCTTGAGGGTCGGCTGCCCCTGGCGCGACATGCACGAGCGCTACGGCAAGTGGAACTCGGTCTATGTTCGGTTCCGGCGCTGGGCCGAACAAGGCGTCTGGGATGCCCTGCTGCAAACGCTGGTTGATCTGGGACTGACCGACGACTGGCAGCACATGATCGACAGCACTACCGTTCGCGGCCATGTCTCAGCAGCGGGCGGAAAGGGGGGGCTTCTGCGCAGGCTTTTGGTCGATCACGCGGCGGCTTTACGAGCAAAGTCCACGCCCGCTGTGACAATCAGGGACTCCCTATTGGCTTCATCCTGACTGGTGGCGAAGCCTCGGATTATACCGCCGCCGATGACCTGATGTCCTTGCCATTGCCCAAGCCAAAGGCACTGCTCGCCGACAAGGGCTATGATGGCGACCGGTTCCGTGAAAACCTGCTCATGCGCGGCATTCTGCCCATCATTCCGCCACGCTCAAACCGCAAAGTGCCGGTCCATCCCGACTATCGGCGCTACAAGGATCGCAACCGTGTCGAGCGCATGTTCGGCAAGCTCAAGCAACAACGCCGCATCGCCACCCGCTACGACAAGACAGTTCTGTCGTTCGAGAGCTTCCTCAACCTCGCCGCTGCACGCCTATGGCTGAAGGCTTTTGTCAACATGGCCTAGAGAAGCTGGCGCGTGAGCTTGGCATCGATCCTTCTGAACTGTTGGTTCGCAAGCCGACTTGACCTGTTTCGCATAATTTAGACGTAGCTGGGCAATTGCGCCGCGTATTAAAATGCGTTGCACTACAGTACGTAGCATCAGGACACCCGGACAGGTTTTAACCTGCGGATGGATATCCGCAGGCTTCTTGGCGCAAATGTCAGGCATTTTAGAACCCTCGCCGGGCTAAGCCAGGAAGCGGTCTCGGTGCGCATGGGCGTTGACCGCGCCTATGTCAGCCTGATCGAGCGCGGTGGCCAGAACGCGACGCTGTTGTCGATCCATGAACTGGCGCAGGCCCTTGGGGTCAAACCAGCTGCACTGCTCGTCGACCCTCCCCACGGCGAAGAGCCCCACCCGGCCGAGCCGGGTGGGGTCTGATCGGGCTCAGTCGCCGTTGCTGCGGCGCGAGCGGGTCCAGATGAGGGCGAAGGTCTCGCCATCTTCCTCGGCGAAGAGGTTGGCGTAGATCGGCGCCGCGAAGCTCGGATCGTCGAGCTTGACCGAGAGGTAGTCGCGGCCTTCCTGGCTCTGCTTGCTCCAGGCGGCACCGATTTCGGCGCGGCCGACGAAGACCCGGTGCGAGGGGGCGTTATCGTTGGCGGTTTCGGTTTCGCGCACGATCCGCACGTTCTTCTGCTGCACGCTCATCGTGACGATCTCGCCCTTGTAGCCGTCGCCCGACTTCGTGAAGGTTCCGATGTTGGCCATGATTTTCATTCCTTTGCTGTTCTCGAACCCGCGCCCATCGCGGCCTCGATGGCCAGGCAAGGGCGGTTGCGGTGACCGGCTGCATCCAGCGGACCGCAGCGGCAGCGAAGGACGTGCGGACCGCCAGTTTCTTGTTCCCGCGAGGAATGCCTGTCCGCCGCAGGCGGTCGGCAGGGGAAGAAAGTGGCGCTCCGCACGTTGCAGCCAGGGGCAACGATGGCGCAGCCAGCCAACCGCCAGACAGGCCATGAACGAGGCGCGCATGGAGCGCGGGTTTGAACGGCAAGGAAACTTCCGGCCAACCGGCTTCCTCAGTCGGATCGGGGATGCCAGGGCTGGCATGATTTCGAAGCGGGTCCGAACAGGGCGAGATCCTTCGCTGCCGGTGCCAGCGATTGCTGCAACCGCGCCGTGCTTTCGTTTGCCGCGAAATCCCGCCCCCGCTGTGGAGATGCCATGATGCGACTGCTGACCGGCATGCGCGATCCGGGTAAGCGCGCTGCTCCAACAACCTTTTTCGAGGAAATCGAACCGATGAATACCAGCGACCTTGCCGACGCAATCGCCGAAACCAATGGCCTGACCAAATCCGATGCCCGCAAACTGGTCGATGGCGTGTTCGCCGCGATCGCCGAGGCAGCGGCCAAGGGCGACGAGGTCGCGATCAACG
>JAGWTB010000001.1 GCA_028869175.1 Sphingomonadales bacterium | reverse complement strand
ATGGTCGAGCCGCCCTGCACGATCGAGCGCATTTCCAGCGCGCGTTCGGTGCCGCAATCCTCGATCACCACCACGCAGTCCTGCGACACATCGACCAGGCGGCGGGTCAGGTAACCCGAGTTCGCCGTCTTGAGCGCGGTGTCGGCCAGGCCCTTGCGGGCGCCGTGGGTGGAGTTGAAGTATTCAAGAACGGTCAGGCCTTCCTTGAAGTTCGAGATGATCGGCGTCTCGATGATCTCGCCCGAAGGCTTGGCCATCAGGCCGCGCATGCCGGCAAGCTGCTTCATCTGGGTTGGCGAACCACGCGCACCCGAATGGCTCATCATGTAGATCGAGTTGACCGGCTTTTCACGGCCATGCTCGTCGATCGGGGTGGCGCGGATCTCGTCCATCATGGCGTTGGCCACCTGATCGCCGCAACGGCTCCAGGCGTCGATCACCTTGTTGTACTTTTCCTGCTGGGTGATCAGGCCGTCCTGGTACTGCTGCTCATAGTCAGCCACCAGTTCCTTGGTCTCACCCACCAGCGCATCCTTGCTGTCGGGGATGATCATGTCGTCCTTGCCGAACGAGATGCCCGCCTTGAACGCGTTGCGGAAGCCCAGGCTCATGATCGCGTCGGCAAACAGCACCGTGTCCTTCTGGCCGGTGTGGCGATAGACCTGATCGATGACGTCGGCGATTTCCTTCTTGGTCAGCAGACGGTTGACCAGATCGAAGGGCACCGTGTGGCTCTTCGGCAGGCATTCGCCGATCAGCATGCGGCCCGGCGTCGTCTCGAAGCGCTTGAGGTACTGGTTGCCGGCCTCGTCCGTTTGCGGAACGCGCGCGACGATCTTGGTGTGCAGGGTGACGGCCCCGGCGTGGAGCGCCTGGTGCACTTCGGCCATGTCGGACATCATCATGCCCTCGCCCGGCTCACCCTGACGGTCCATCGACAGGTAATAGAGCCCGAGCACCATGTCCTGCGAAGGAACGATGATCGGCTTGCCGTTGGCCGGCGAGAGGATGTTGTTGGTCGACATCATCAGCACGCGCGCTTCAAGCTGGGCTTCCAGCGAAAGCGGTACGTGGACGGCCATCTGGTCACCGTCGAAGTCGGCGTTGAAGGCCGAGCAGACCAGCGGGTGCAGCTGGATCGCCTTGCCCTCGATCAGCACGGGTTCGAACGCCTGGATGCCCAGACGGTGCAGCGTCGGCGCGCGGTTGAGCATGACGGGATGCTCGCGGATCACCTCGTCCAGGATGTCCCAGACTTCCTTGCGTTCCTTCTCGACCCACTTCTTCGCCTGCTTGAGGGTCATGGAGAGACCCTTGGCATCGAGCCGGGCGTAGATGAACGGCTTGAACAGTTCGAGCGCCATCTTCTTGGGCAGGCCGCACTGGTGCAGCTTGAGCTCAGGACCGGTCACGATCACCGAACGACCCGAGTAGTCAACGCGCTTGCCGAGCAGGTTCTGGCGGAAGCGGCCCTGCTTGCCCTTGAGCATGTCGGACAGCGACTTCAGCGGGCGCTTGTTGGCACCGGTGATCACGCGGCCGCGGCGGCCGTTGTCGAACAGGGCGTCAACCGCTTCCTGCAGCATGCGCTTTTCGTTGCGAACGATGATGTCCGGCGCGCGCAGTTCGATCAGCCGCTTCAGGCGGTTGTTGCGGTTGATCACGCGGCGATAGAGATCGTTGAGGTCCGACGTGGCGAAGCGGCCACCATCAAGCGGCACCAGCGGGCGCAGTTCGGGCGGGATGACCGGGACGACGTCGAGGATCATCCATTCGGGGCGGTTGCCCGAATCGATGAACGATTCGACGACCTTGAGCCGCTTGATGATCTTCTTCGGCTTCAGTTCGCTCTTAGTCTCGGACAGTTCCTTGAGAAGGTCTTCCTTCTCCTGGACCATGTCGAGGCTCATCAGCATGTGCTTGACCGCTTCGGCGCCGATGCCGGCGGAGAAGGCGTCTTCGCCGTACTCGTCCTGATAGTCGTAGAGTTCGTCTTCGGTGAGCAGCTGGTACTTCTCGAGCGGGGTCAGGCCCGGCTCGATCACCACGTAGCTTTCGAAGTAGAGGATGCGCTCAAGCTGCTTGAGCTGCATGTCGAGCAGCAGGCCGATGCGCGACGGCAGCGACTTGAGGAACCAGATGTGCGCGACCGGCGCGGCCAGCTCGATGTGGCCCATGCGTTCGCGGCGCACCTTGGTGACGGTGACCTCGACGCCGCACTTTTCGCAGACGACGCCCTTGTACTTCATGCGCTTGTACTTGCCGCACAGGCACTCGTAATCCTTCACCGGACCGAAGATGCGGGCGCAGAACAGACCGTCACGCTCGGGCTTGAACGTGCGGTAGTTGATCGTTTCCGGCTTCTTGATTTCGCCGAACGACCACGAGCGGATACGCTCGGGGCTGGCGAGGCCGATCTGGATCTGGTCGAAGGTTTCGGGCTTCGCCATCTGGTTGGTGAACTTGGTCAGGTCGTTCATGTTCTTCTTCCTTTGTCCCCCTTCCGCTTGCGGGAGGGGTTAGGGGTGGGTCTGTTGCGGGCGGGCCATTCGGTCGACTGGCTCACCCCCGGCACCCTTCCGCAGGCGGGAGGGGAGAAGGCTTCCGCTATTCCGCCGCGTTGGCCCAGTCGTCGTCGTCTTCGCCGGTATCCAGCGATGACAGTTCGACGTTGAGGCCAAGGCTGCGCATTTCCTTGACGAGCACGTTGAAGCTCTCGGGAATGCCGGCCTCGAAGGTATCGTCACCCTTGACGATGGCTTCGTAGACCTTGGTGCGGCCGACCACGTCGTCCGACTTCACAGTGAGCATTTCCTGCAAGGTATAGGCCGCGCCGTAGGCCTGGAGCGCCCAGACCTCCATTTCCCCGAAGCGCTGGCCACCGAACTGCGCCTTGCCGCCCAGCGGCTGCTGGGTGACGAGGGAGTACGGCCCGATCGAACGCGCGTGGATCTTGTCGTCGACCAGGTGGTGCAGCTTGAGCATGTAGATGTAGCCGACAGTCACCTTGCGGTCGAAGGCATCGCCGGTGCGCCCGTCATAAAGCGTAACCTGGCCCGAGGTATCGAGCCCCGCCTTCGCCAGCATGGCCGAAACGTCCGCCTCGCGCGCGCCGTCGAACACCGGGGTACCCATCGGCACGCCGTTCTTCAGCAGGCCCGCCATTTCGACGATCTGGTCGGTCGACCGGCTGTCGATATCGGCATGGTACTGTTCGCCGTAGATGTCCTTCAGCTTGTCGATCAGCACCGTCGGCGGGGTCGCCGGGGTGGGGTTCGGGTTCTGGTGACGCCAGTCTTCAAGCGCCGCCGTGATCTGCTGGCCAAGCCCGCGAGCCGCCCAGCCAAGGTGCGTTTCGAAGATCTGCCCGACGTTCATGCGGCTTGGCACGCCCAGCGGGTTGAGCACGATGTCAACGTGGGTACCGTCCTCGAGGAACGGCATGTCCTCGCACGGCAGGATGCGCGAGATGACGCCCTTGTTGCCGTGGCGGCCAGCCATCTTGTCGCCCGGCTGCAGCTTGCGCTTCACCGCAACGAAGACCTTGACCATCTTGAGCACGCCGGGAGCCAGCTCGTCGCCGCGCTCCAGCTTTTCCTTGCGATCCTCGAACTTCTCCTGGATCGTCTTGATCGTCTCGTCGTACTGGGCCTTCACCGCTTCGAGCTGGCCCTGGACCTTGTCATCGGCGACGGCGAACTTCCACCATTCATGACGCTCCACCTCGGCGAGGTTGGCCTCGTCGATGGTGTCGCCCTTCTTGAACCCCTTCGGCGCTGCGGCGGCAACCTGGCCGATCAGCATGTCCTTCAGACGGTTGTAGGTGGCGCGGTTGAGGATGCCGCGTTCGTCTTCGCGGTCCTTGGCGAGGCGTTCGATTTCCTCGTTCTGGATCGCGCGGGTACGGTCGTCGATCTCGATGCCGTGACGGTTGAACACGCGCACTTCGACGATCGTGCCGGCAACGCCGGGCGGCAGGCGCAGCGAGGTGTCGCGCACGTCCGAAGCCTTTTCGCCGAAGATCGCGCGCAGCAGCTTTTCTTCCGGGGTCATCGGCGATTCACCCTTGGGGGTGATCTTGCCGACCAGAATGTCACCGGGGTGAACTTCCGCGCCGATGTAGACGATGCCCGCCTCGTCGAGGTTGCGCAGCGCTTCCTCGCCGACGTTCGGAATGTCGCGGGTGATGTCTTCCGGCCCGAGCTTGGTGTCGCGGGCCATGACTTCGAATTCCTCGATGTGGATCGAGGTGAACACGTCGTCCTTGACGATGCGCTCGCTGATCAGGATCGAGTCTTCGTAGTTGTAGCCGTTCCACGGCATGAACGCGACGAGGCTGTTGCGGCCCAGTGCCAGTTCGCCCAGTTCGGTCGAAGGGCCGTCGGCGATGATGTCGCCGGCTTCGATCACGTCACCCACCTTCACCAGCGGACGCTGGTTGATGCAGGTGTTCTGGTTCGAACGCTGGAACTTCTGCAGCGTGTAGATGTCCACGCCCGACTTGCCCGGCTCGATGTCTCCGGCAGCGCGGATGACGATACGGGTGGCATCGACCTGATCGACCACGCCGCCGCGCAGCGCGCCGATTGCCGCGCCCGAATCGCGCGCGACGGTTTCTTCCATGCCGGTGCCGACGAAGGGTGCTTCGGCCTTGACCAGCGGCACCGCCTGGCGCTGCATGTTCGAGCCCATCAGCGCGCGGTTGGCGTCATCGTTTTCCAGGAACGGAATGAGCGATGCGGCAACCGAGACGAGCTGCTTGGGCGAAACGTCCATCAGCGTCACGTGATCGCGCGGGGCCATGACGAATTCGCCGCTTTCGCGCGCCGAAACCAGTTCCTCGACGAAGGAGCCATCGGCGTTGAGTTCGGCCGAAGCCTGGGCGACGGTGTGCTTCTGCTCTTCCATCGCCGAAAGGTAGACCACGTCCTTGGTCACCTTGCCGTCGATCACCTTGCGGTACGGGGTTTCGATGAAGCCGTACTTGTTGACGCGGGCGAAAGTCGACAGCGAGTTGATCAGGCCGATGTTCGGGCCTTCCGGCGTTTCGATCGGGCAGATGCGGCCATAATGGGTCGGGTGAACGTCGCGGACTTCGAAGCCGGCGCGCTCGCGGGTCAGACCACCCGGCCCGAGCGCCGAAACGCGGCGCTTGTGGGTGACTTCCGACAGCGGGTTGGTCTGGTCCATGAACTGCGAGAGCTGCGAGGAGCCGAAGAACTCGCGCACGGCGGCAACCGCCGGCTTGGCGTTGATCAGGTCGTTCGGCATCACAGTGGAGACGTCCACCGAGCTCATCCGCTCCTTCACCGCGCGTTCCATGCGCAGCAGGCCAACGCGGTACTGGTTTTCCAGCAGCTCGCCCACCGAACGCACGCGGCGGTTGCCGAGGTTGTCGATGTCGTCGACTTCGCCCTTGCCGTCCTTCAGGTTCACCAGTTCCTTGACCACGGCGAGGATGTCCTCGGTACGCAGGGTGGTGATGGTGTCCTCGGCGTCGAGCGCCAGACGCATGTTGAGCTTGACGCGGCCCACGGCGGACAGGTCATAGCGGTCCGGATCGAAGAACAGGCCGTCGAACAGCGCTTCCGCCGTTTCGCGCGTCGGCGGTTCGCCGGGGCGCATGACGCGGTAGATGTCGGCCAGCGCATGGTCGCGGTCGGGGGCCTTGTCGGCCTTCAGCGTGTTGCGGATCCACGGACCGGTGTTGAGATCGATGTCGAGCAGTTCGATCTGGTCGATCCCGGCCTTGTCGAGCGCGTCGAGGTTTTCCGGCGACACTTCATCACCGGCTTCGATGTAGATGCGGCCGGTCGATTCGTCGATCAGGTCGCGCGCCGAGAAGCGGCCGAAGATTTCCTCGGTCGGAATCAGCAGTTCGGCCAGGCCGTCCTTCTCCGCCTTGTTGGCGGCGCGAGGGCTGATCTTGGTGCCGGCGGCGAAGATCACTTCACCCGAATTGGCATCGACGATGTCGAACGCGGGCTTCGCGCCGCGCCACGTTTCGGCGACATAGGGCAGACGCCAGCCGCCTTCACCGCGCTTCCAGACGACGGTCTGATAGAAGTGGTTGAGGATGTCCTCGTCGCCCAGGCCCAGCGCATGCAGCAGCGCGGTGACCGGCAGCTTGCGCTTGCGGTCGATACGGACGTTGACGATGTCCTTGGCGTCGAATTCGAAGTCCAGCCACGAACCGCGATAGGGAATCACGCGCGCTGCGAACAGGTACTTGCCCGAAGAGTGCGTCTTGCCGCGATCATGGTCGAACAGCACGCCCGGCGAACGGTGCATCTGGCTGACGATCACGCGCTCGGTGCCGTTGATGAAGAAGGTGCCGTTCTCCGTCATCAGGGGCATGTCGCCCATGTAGACGTCCTGCTCCTTGATATCGAGGACCGAGCGGGTTTCGGTTTCCGAATCCACTTCGAACACGATCAGGCGCAGCGTCACCTTCATCGGCGCGGCATAGGTGATGCCGCGCTGGCGGCATTCGGTCACGTCGTACTTCGGGTCTTCCAGTTCGTAGTGGACGAAGTCCAGCTCGCTGGTGCCGGCGAAGTCGCGGATCGGGAAGACCGAGCGCAGGGTCTTTTCCAGCCCCGAGACATAGCCCGTCGCAGGATCGGAGCGGAGGAACTGTTCATAGCTCTCGCGCTGGACCTCAATCAGGTTCGGCATCTGCACCACTTCGTGGATGTCGCCGAAAATCTTGCGGATGCGCTTCTTGGAGGAAGCGCGGGCCGGAGTGTGGGCCTTGGTCGCCATGAGGGGTCTTGCCTCTTCGCTCTAGTCGTGCCGGGCGGACCCGGCGGGAAATGCGTGCCGCGCGGATGCGGCGCCGATCGACGCAGAAAAGGCCGCAAGGCACCCGGTTCCCCTTACGGGAAGCCGAACGGCCCGCAGCCTTTGCGTCAGATGGCAACCCGTCCGCTTCCTTCCTTGACCAGTCCCCGCGCATGGACCGGACGTGCTCGAAGCGTCGGGCGAGCGGCGCATATAGGGAGGAGGGTACCAGGAGTCAATTGCATGGCCAATGGCCACGCGCTCATTCCCGCCTGCAGGGAGGATTGCGCCGGGCACGCTCCCCCGCCATTACCCGCTTGCGATGCTGTACCCCGATCCCGTCCGCCTCGATCACGCCACCGGCGATGCCACCGGAGTGCCGATGCCCGCGCACGGTGACGCCCTGGCCTCTGGCGGGGCGGACTGGCTGACCCTGGCGTTCCGCGCTTTCGGCTATCTCGCACCCGACAATGCCGTCACCCGGATCGTGTCCTTCACGCCTTGCCCCGGTGGCAGCACCGGCGCGAAGTTCTTCCTTGATGTCGACTATGCCCGCGCCGATCCGGGGCTGCATCGCCGCCTGTTCGTCAAGTTCAGCCGCGATTTCACCGATCCGCGGCGCGATCATCCGGGGCGCTACGAGATGGCGAGCGAAGCCCGCTTCATGCCACTGACCCGCCTGCCCGGATTTCCGATCGAAGTGCCGGCTGCGTGCTTCGCCGACTATCATTTCGCCAGCGGCACGGGCCTGGTCATCACCGAGCGCGTGGCTTTCGGCGAGGCGCCGATCGAGCCGCACCGGGGCAAGTGCCTTGACTGGCAAACCACGCCCGATCCGCTGCCCTATTACCGCGCCACCGTTGCCGCGCTGGCGCGGCTCTGCGCCGCGCACCGGGCAGGGCACCTCTCGCCCGGGATAGACAAGACCTTTCCCTTCGATCCGGTTGCCGGATCAGCCGATCCGATCCGCTATTCCGCAGCCGAGCTGGAAGCTGAGCTGGCCTATGGCGAACAGTTCGCCGCGCGGGCCCCGCAGATGCTGCCCGCAGAGGTGCGCGATCCTGCCTTCCTCCGCACCGTCCGCCGCGATGCCCTGCGAATCCGTGAGCACGAGGCGATGATCCAGCGCGCGCTCACCGGCGATCCGCGCATGATCGCGCTGTGCCACTGGAACGCCCATATCGACAATTGCTGGTTCCACCGCGACGCAGGCGGCACGCTGCATTGCGGCCTGATCGACTGGGGACGGGTTGGCCGGATCACGCTCGGCTCGGCGCTGTGGGGCGGGCTTTCGGCAGCACACCATGACATCTGGGACCACCATCTGGCGGAACTGCTCGACCTGTTCGTGGACGAATACCGGGCAGGCGGCGGCCCGGCGATCACCGCGCAGGAACTGGAAGACCACCTGACGCTGCACATCATGGCGATGGGCGTGGCCCGGGTGCTGGCTTTTCCGGAAATCATCGATTTCCGCGTGCCCGGCCTCGACCGGCTAACGGGTCCCCGCGATCCGGCGGTGCTGTCGGTGGAGCCGGCGCGCAACTGCCTGCACGTCTATACCGTGTTCCTGAAGTTCTGGCGCCGTCAGGACTTCGGCGCGGCGCTGGATCGACTGCTCTTGCGCAGCGGTCAGGGCTGAAGGGCGCGCCGCTGCAGCAACGTGCCCTTCGCGCAAACCATCAGACCAAATGGAAGACGTTGCGGGCGATGAAGATCAGCACCATCGCACCGATGATCGAATAGATGAAGCCCGCCGGATGGAACGCCCGCCCGTCGGGGTTGGAACCGCGATGCAGCAGCGCACCGATCGATCCGGCCAGATAGGAGCCGGCGATGCCCAGCACCATCGACCACAACCACGAGATATGCACCGCGCCCGGATAGAGGAAACGCGCGAGAATGCCGACAACCAGGCCGACCAGGCCCATGATCACATATTGCATGTTCAGTATGCTCCCCTTTGGCTGAAGGACCAGGGACGCAATGTCTGACCCCGGCAGCCTTCCCGTCCGGTGTCTGCCGGATGACCGATTGTTAACCCGGGTTTTTGTGGACCGCAATCGTTTCACGCGCCGTGGCGGACCGCAAACGAAGTGGGGCGGCGCCCCCCGACGCCGCCCCAGCCCCCGTTTCCCGGTGGGAAAGCGGAAGTCAGAAAATGCCGGGGATCAGCCGCCAGCGTACCTGCTGCATATAGGCGGCATAGGCCGGGTCTTGTCCCAGAAGTTCTTCCTCGACAAGGATGCGCTTGATCTGGGCGGTCCAGCAGATCGCGTAGATCAGGAAATTGATCCACGAAGTCATCACCATCAGGATGCCGATGTGGGTCATCAGGTAGCCGGCATACATCGGATGGCGCATGAAACGGTAAGGCCCGCCAACCTTCACTCCGCGATTGGCCGGGGCGATGCCGAAGCTGCGGCGCAGCACCAGCTTGGCGGAAATCTGCCAGATGTTGCCCAGCAGCGCCAGCAGCACTGCCGGCACGATCAGCATCGGCAGGATATTGGCGCTGGGAATGATGAGCAACGAGGCGACCGTGCCGGTGATGGCCAGCAGCCAGTCGCCCAGCCGCATCGAGATATTGCCGGTGGAGCGGCGGATCAGCACGAAGATGGCGATCACCGATTCCGAAGCGAGCAGCAGCGGTGCCAGCGGATTGTCGGAATGATCGACGCGCAGCGCCAGCATGGTCCAGAAGATGACGACCAGAACCTGCTCGGCCCGGTCGAGGAAGCGCGCGCTGAGCCAGGGGGCCTGGGGCCGCGTTTCGATTGCTCCGGTTTCCATGCGCCGTCCTTGCTGGCCTGTCTGCGGATTCTGCTAGGCGAACAGGGTTAACAAGTTGCTAAGCGGGCCGCGGTGCCGGCGGCATTTTCCCGGCCTGATCGTCATGGCGCTCGCAGCGACCGTACCTCCCGGAAGCACCGGACCGCCACCATCCTTGACTCCTGCCCCGCGCCTGCTAATGGCCCGGCCTGTCCGGTCTGCCCCCGTGGTGTGCCGGTCATCCGTCCGAGACAGTCGGTGGGGCCTGAGCAATCAGCGCTTCTTAATTTCCGGCCTAGACGGGGAAAAGAGATTCTCCGGCCCTTCACTCCCGCATGGGCGTGCCGTGCCACCTTCGCGTTCAGGCGCGGCTCCTTCCCCTTCAACGGACCCGCCCGTGCCGCTTTGCGGTGCGGACACCCCTGCTTGCGCAGGGGATGACGTAGCCGGCCTTGCGGGGAAACCAGCAAGGTCATTTTGAAGGAGTAAGGCATGGATCGTTCGCAGAAAGCCGAATCGGTCGCGAGCCTCAACGCGGTCTTCAACGAGGTCGGCGTGGTGGTGATCACCCGCAACCTCGGCATGACGGTGGCCCAGTCCACCGCCCTGCGCGGCAAGATTCGCGAAGCGGGCGCGACTTACAAGGTTGCGAAGAACCGTCTTGCCAAGCTTTCCATCAAGGACACGGCCTACGAAGGTATCGGTGACATGTTCACCGGCCCGACGGCGATCGCCACTTCGGTCGATCCCGTTGCCGCCGCCAAGGCGGTCGTGGAGTTCGCCAAGACGACCGACAAGATCGAGATCGTCGGCGGCGCGATGGGTGGCCAGCTTCTCTCGGCCGATGGTGTCAAGGCGCTTGCCTCGATGCCCTCGCTCGACGAGCTGCGCGCCAAGCTCATCGGCCTTGTCCAGGCTCCCGCGACGAAGATCGCCCAGCTTGCCACCGCTCCGGCGGCCAAGCTGGCCCGCGTCTTCGGCGCTTACGCCAAGGAAGCCGCATAAGACTGTTCCATCGATTTCCCGGGGCGCACGACGCGTTCGGCACCCCGGTCCATCTATCAGGAGTGAAACATCATGGCCGATATCGCCAAGCTGGTTGAAGAACTTTCGAAGCTGACCGTCCTCGAGGCGGCTGACCTTGCCAAGGCCCTCGAAGAAGCGTGGGGCGTTTCCGCCGCCGCTGCTGTCGCCGTGGCCGCCCCGGCTGCCGGTGGCGCTGCTGCCGAAGCCGCTGAAGAAAAGACCGAGTTCGACGTGATCCTCACCGGCGACGGTGGCAAGAAGATCCAGGTCATCAAGGAAGTCCGCGCGATCACGAGCCTGGGCCTGACCGAAGCCAAGACCCTCGTGGAATCGGCTCCGAAGGCGATCAAGGAAGCCGTCTCGAAGGCCGAAGCCGAAGAGATCAAGAAGAAGATCGAAGAAGCCGGCGGCACCGTCGAAATCAAGTAATCTTCCCGGATTGCAGTTTCGCGGGTGTCTTGAAGCACTCGCGGATGGAAGGGCGGCTCCTCTGGGGCCGCCCTTTTCGTTTGTCCGGAAGCGGCGGCGCACCGGCCGGCCAAGCGAAAAGGGGCCGGAAGCCTGAGCTCCCGACCCCCGGCATCCGGCCATTCGTACCCGCTTACTTCAGCGTCTTGAGGTAATCGATCACCGCCTTGCGCGCTGCCGCATCGGACAGGCCGGCGAAGGTCATCTTGGTGCCGGGCACCTTCTTCATCGGCGCGGTGAGGTATTCGTCGAGCGTTGCCTCGTCCCAGGTCAGGCCTGAATTCTTGTTGGCATCCGAATAGGCATAGCCTTCGACCGTACCGGCCTTGCGTCCGAACACGCCCGCCAGGCTTGGCCCGACCATGTTCTTGCCCTTCTCGGTGGAATGGCAGGCAGCGCACTGGGTGAATATGGCCGGCTTGCCTCCGGCATCGGCAACGGCTGCCTCGCTCGTGGCGGCGGCGGCGGCAGCTGGAGCGGCGTCGCCCGATGCGGCCATGGCGGGTGCCTCGCTGGCAGCATCGCCCGCCGGTTTGTCCGCCGGTGAACCGCAGGCCGAAAGCCCGGCCACCAGAACCAGCGCGATCACAGTCTTGCCGATAATACGCATAAATCCCTTCCTTCCATGAATCCCGGCACCCGCCGGTCGGTAAACCTCCGGGCGCGGCTGATCGATACCAGCTTGCGGCGGCCAGTTAAATGACAAGGCGCATCGCCGTCGGTGACTTTGTCGCACAGCGGGGTGCGTGTGCTGCAAGCATTTGGCTTTGGCGACCGGGGCGATAGCGTCTATCCGGACCGGCCGATGTTCACCCCCCCTGCCTCCACCTTCCGCACGGAACTGGCCGCCATGCTGCGGCTCAGCGCGCCGCTGGCGCTGGCGAACCTGTTGCAGATGGCGGTCTATGCCATCGACGTGATCTTCGTCGCGCGGCTCGGGCCGGAAGCGCTGGCGGCATCGAGCCTGGCGGTGGCAGTCTTCGCCAGCATGATGTGGGGGTTTCACGGCCTGGTCGGCGGGGTCGCCCCGCTGATCGCAGCGGAACTGGGCAAGGGCCGCCACGCGCTGCGCGAAGTGCGCCGCTCGGTGCGCATGGCCTTGTGGTTGAGCCTGGGTTGCGGCGTGCTGGGGGCCGGCCTGTGCCTGACGGCGGAACGCCTGATGCTGGCAACCGGGCAGCCCCCCGCCATCGCCGCACAGGCCGGGCGCTTCATCCTGCTGCTGAGCCTGTCCATCGTGCCGACCGTTGCCGCAAGCGTGCTGCGGACCTTTGTCTCGGCGCTGGGCCGGCCGTTCTATGCCACGGCGATCACCGCACTGGCGATCCTGGCCAACACGCTGGGCAACTGGGCCTTCGTTTTCGGCCATCTCGGCGCGCCGGCGATGGGACTGCAAGGCTCCGCCCTGTCCACGCTGCTGACCGCGCTAGTGGTTCTGGCCGCCTATGTACTGGCTATCGCTGCCGACCGCCGGCTGCGGCGCTACCATCTGCTGGGCAACTGGTGGCGGCCCGAATGGGTGCGGCTGGGCGAAATCGCGCGCATCGGCCTGCCCATTGCGCTGACCGTGATCGCCGAGGGCAGCCTGTTCAACTCCGCCGCCTTCATCATGGGGCGGATCGGTATCGCCGAACTGGCCGCCCACACCGTGGCGCTGCAGATCGCCGCCTTCTTCTTCCAGATCCCCTTCGGCATCGGCCAGGCGGCGACGATCCGGGTGGGCTACCACTTCGGCGCGGGCGACCCGGTGGCCATCGGCCGCGCCGGCCGGGCGGCACTGGCGACGACCATCGGCTTCCAGCTGTTTGCCGTTTCGATCATGCTGTTTGCCCCGCGCATCGCCATCGGCGTCTATATCGACGCGGCGACACCGGCCAATGCCGCCGTCGTTTCGCTCGCCGTGCAGTACCTTGCCGTTGGCGCGGCGTTTCAGCTGTTCGACGGGTTCCAGACGGTGGCAGCGGGCGCGCTGCGGGGATTGCAGGACACCCGGATGCCGATGATGATCGCGCTGGGCGGATACTGGCTGATCGGCTTCACCACCTGCCTGGCGCTGGGGCTGCGGACGGCGCTGGCCGGGGTGGGCGTGTGGATCGGCCTGGCACTGGGACTGGTAGTGGTGGCGCTGCTGCTGCTGTGGCGCTGGCACCGGCGGGAATCACTGGGGCTGGTCTCAAGTTGAAACGATAGCGACCAGCCGGAAATTTTTCACCCGGACTCGCCTTGACGCCTGATGAACGCCCACCCATATGCGCCTCGCTGGCACTCTCCTGGTGGGAGTGCCAAGACACATCAACCATCATGTAGAGAGGTTATCCCACATGAGCTTTCGTCCCCTGCACGACCGCGTGCTGGTTCGCCGCGTCGAGGCCGAAGAAAAGACTGCCGGCGGCATCATCATCCCCGACAGCGCCAAGGAAAAGCCGGCTGAAGGCGAAGTCGTCGCCGTCGGTTCGGGCGCGCGCGCCGAGAACGGCACGATCACCCCGATGGACGTCAAGGCGGGCGACCGCGTGCTGTTCGGCAAGTGGTCGGGCACCGAAGTCAAGGTGAACGGCGAAGACCTTCTGATCATGAAGGAAAGCGACATTCTGGGCGTGATCGCCTGAACGTCGTCCCGGACCTGATCCGGGACCGCAGGCCACATCGTCCATCTCAACAATGGCGGCTCACGCCGCCGCCGATCCCGGGTCAGCCCCGGGGTGACGAAACAGAAGGAAATCAAAATGGCTGCCAAGGAAGTACGCTTTTCGCGCGATGCGCGTGAACGCATTCTCGCCGGTGTCGACATCCTCGCCAACGCGGTGAAGGTCACGCTTGGACCCAAGGGTCGCAACGTGGTGATCGACAAGAGCTTCGGCGCGCCGCGCATCACCAAGGACGGCGTCACCGTCGCCAAGGAAATCGAACTCAAGGACAAGTTCGAGAACATGGGCGCCCAGATGCTGCGCGAAGTGGCATCGAAGACCAACGACCAGGCCGGTGACGGCACCACCACCGCCACCGTTCTCGCCCAGGCGATCGTCCGCGAAGGCATGACCTGCGTTGCCGCCGGCATGAACCCGATGGACCTGAAGCGCGGCATCGACCTTGCCGTGACCACCGTGGTCGCGGATCTGGTGAAGCGTTCGAAGCCGGTTTCGGGTTCGAGCGAAATCGCCCAGGTCGGCATCATCTCGGCCAATGGCGATACCGAAGTCGGCGAGAAGATCGCCGAAGCCATGGAAAAGGTCGGCAAGGAAGGCGTGATCACCGTGGAAGAGGCCAAGGGCCTCGAATTCGAACTCGATGTCGTCGAAGGCATGCAGTTCGACCGCGGCTATCTCTCGCCCTATTTCGTCACCAACCCCGACAAGATGACTGTCGAGCTGGATAACCCCTACATCCTGATCCACGAGAAGAAGCTGTCGTCGCTGCAGGCGATGCTGCCGATCCTCGAGGCCGTGGTGCAGTCGGGCCGTCCGCTGCTGATCATCGCCGAGGACATCGAAGGCGAAGCCCTGGCCACCCTGGTGGTCAACAAGCTGCGCGGCGGCCTGAAGATCGCTGCCGTCAAGGCTCCCGGCTTCGGTGATCGCCGCAAGGCCATGCTGGGCGACATCGCCACGCTGACCGCCGGCGAGATGATCTCGGAAGACCTTGGCATCAAGCTCGAGAACGTCACGCTCGGCATGCTCGGCCAGGCCAAGCGCGTCACCATCGACAAGGACAACACCACCATCGTCGACGGCAACGGTTCGGCTGACGAGATCAAGGCCCGCGTCGAACAGATCCGCGCCCAGATCGAAGTCACCACCAGCGACTACGACCGTGAAAAGCTGCAGGAACGTCTGGCCAAGCTGGCCGGCGGTGTTGCCGTGATCAAGGTCGGCGGCGCTTCGGAAGTCGAAGTGAAGGAGCGCAAGGATCGCGTCGATGACGCTCTCCACGCTACCCGCGCTGCGGTTGAAGAAGGCATCGTCCCCGGCGGCGGTACCGCTCTGCTCTATGCCACCAAGGCACTTGCCGGCATGAAGGGCGCGAACGACGACCAGACCAAGGGCATCGACATCGTCCGCAAGGCGATCCAGGCTCCGGTTCGCCAGATCGCCACCAACGCTGGTCATGACGGCGCCGTGGTTTCGGGCAACCTGCTTCGCGAAGACGACGAGACCCAGGGCTTCAATGCCTCGACCGACGTCTACGAGAACCTCGTCGCCGCCGGCGTGATCGACCCGACGAAGGTCGTGCGCACCGCGCTGCAGGATGCGGCCTCGGTCGCCGGCCTGCTGATCACGACCGAAGCGGCGATCGCCGACAAGCCGGACGACAAGCCCGCGATGCCCCCGATGGGTGGCGGCATGGGCGGCATGGGTGACATGGGCTTCTGAGCCTGGTCACCTGCCGAACGGCAAACAGAACGGGCCGGGGGAGCGATCCCCCGGCCCTTTTTGATGGCTGCCTGCCGGGGCCGCTCTGATCGGCATTGTTAGGTTCGGGCCACCGGATTTTCGAAGATTATTGCCCATTTACGCAATTTCCCGCAGGCACAGGGCAACTCGTCGCCTGAGGCGTTGCCCTCGTTCGCCGCCCGGTTAAGGTAATGGCAGGGAAACTTGGCATATATGGACCTTGTGAAGACGGGACTGAAACAGCGGATCGCCCGGGTCGCCTCGGGTAGTATCATGGGCCTGCTGGCAATCGCCGGCACCTTGGCTGCGCCGGCAACTGCCCGCGCCGATGCCAACGATCTCGAATCGGCTTTCGACCGGACGCTGGGCACCCAGCCCCGCGCGGTGCAGCAGGGCTTCGTCATGCCCGCACCGGCACCCCAGGTCGCGCAGCGTGCGCCCACCTTTGCCTATTCCAGCAATCTCGAAGCCCAGATCGCCGCGCTGGCCAGCCCGGACATGGGCCGCAT
The DNA here is from genome assembly GCA_028869175.1 of Sphingomonadales bacterium. Taxonomy (GTDB): domain Bacteria; phylum Pseudomonadota; class Alphaproteobacteria; order Sphingomonadales; family Sphingomonadaceae; genus Novosphingobium. The sequence continues at coordinate 59,292 of JAGWTB010000001.1, read as the reverse complement.
CGGCGTGGCTGCGGTCGATCTGTCGAGCGGGCGCAACGTTGCCGTGCTGGGCGATCAGCCCTTCCCCATGGCCTCGACCAGCAAGGTCGCCATCGCTGCTACCTTCCTTGACGGGGTGGATCAGGGCCGCTGGCGCCTGTCCGACATGTACCCCCTGATGGTGCCGCTGCCTTCGCCCAAGTTCGCAGGGGCCGTCGCCCCGGTCCGCGCGGGCGACATGCTGACGGCGCAGAGCCTGATCGAGCTTTCGCTGACCCGCAGCGACAATCAGGCAACCGACGCGCTGCTTGCCGCCGTTGGCGGTCCGCAGGCGGTCAATCGCTGGCTGCGCCGCGCCGGTCTGGCCGGCATCCGCATTGATCGTGACATCGCCACGCTGGTGCGCGATGATGGCGCGGTCGATCCGGCTACCCAGATCGACATGCGTGACAGTGCCACGCCGCTGGCCATGGTCCGCCTGCTATCCGGCCTCTACCGCGGCCAGTGGCTGAGCTCGGAAAGCCGGATGGTTCTGCTCGGCGCGATGAGCCGCTGCGAAACCGGCAAGCACCGCATCCCCGCACTGCTGCCCGAAGGGGCCCGCGCGCTGCACAAGACCGGCACGCTGTCGAACACGGCCAGCGACATCGGCATCATCGAAGCGCCTGACGGTCGGGCCTATGCCGTGGCAATCTACGTCACCGGGCAGAGCAACAAGGCCAGCCGCGACAGCCGCATCGCCAGCCTGGCCCGCGCGATCTACGACGGTTACCAGACTGACGGTCAGGGCTCGCGCCACACCGCTTCGCGCTGAGTGCGCACACGGCCCGGCATTTGCCGCCGCAAGCAACGCTTCGTCACTGAACCGGAAGCCGTGCGCGTCGCGCTGGCGGCGGAGGTAACGCTGCGCCCTTATCGGTGCGCCCTGTGCCGGGGCTATCACCTGACCAGCCGGACCAAGGGCATGCGGCAGTTGCGCGTGCCGCGTTGATCCACTCCAATACGAAAAGGGCGCGGCAGCGATGTGCTGCCACGCCCTTTTTGATCGAACGAGGGCCGTGGATCAGAAGTCCACGCCCACCCGTGCATAGAGGTAGCGGCCGTTGAAGCCGAACGGCGAGAAGATCGAGAACGGGATATATTCCTGGTTCGCCGGATAGGACCCGCCGGTCGTCGCCGGACGCAGCCCGAAGGGCGAGCGGTCCGGATAGACATCAAACACGTTGTCCGCGCCCACAGACAGCGTAACCCGATCAATCGGCTTGAAGCGCAGTTCAAGGTCGGTGATCCACTTGGCGCGCAGGAAGATGTCGTCAGGCCCGTATTCGGTCAGGCTGGTGGGATTGGCGATGGGATTGGCCGATCCGGGCGAGGTGACCTTGCCGTAGCGCGTCGTGCGCGCCGACAGGCCGAACTTTCCGACATCGCCATCCAGGCTCAGCACCACCTTGTCGCGCGGCTGGCCTTCGGTGAAGCGCAGGCTCTCCACGCGCCCGAACAGCACCAGCCCCGGAATCGTGGCGAGCGGCCCCAGATCGTTGTGGTACTTGAGGATCTTCTGCTTGTTGTAGTTGTAGGCGGCGGTCAGGGTCCACTTGCCCATCGATTCGCTGACCGGCACGCGCCAGTTGAGCACCGCGTCGACACCCTGGGTGCGGGTATCAAGCCCGTTGATGAAGAAGCGCGCCGCGCCGACCGAACTGAAGCCGTTGGCGTCCAGCACAGCCTTGACGGCACTGTTCACCGCCGCCGTGCCCGCGCCAGCGGCACCGAGGTTTTCGGTCAGCACCACGCGGTCGGTGATCTTGATGTTGTAGTAGTCCACCGTCAGCGTCAGCCCTGCCAGCGGGCTGGCGGTGATCCCGCCCGAGATGTTGAACGACTTTTCAGGCTTCAGGTCCTTCGATCCCAGCGCACGGGCAACCGGGTTACCCACCGCCAGGGTGGAAATGTCCACCGGAACGCCGGAGATGAAGTTGGTCGAAGTGGTGGTGAAGAACTGCTGGTGCAGCGACGGGGCGCGGAACCCGTTCGACACCGAACCGCGCAGGGCAATCCCCGGCACCAGTTCATAACGCGCGGCGAACTTGCCGGTGACGGTGTTGCCGAAGTCCGAGAAATGCTCAAACCGCGCGGCGGCAGTAACCGACAGGCCCGGCACCGGATCGGTATCGAGCTCGACATAGCCGGCATAGGAGTGACGCTTGGCATTGGTGGCACTGGAGGCCGGGATGCCGGGGAAGCCCTGCGCGCCCGCAGCGGCGGCGCGGCCGGGGAACGAGCAGACGCTGGTTCCGGCGTTGAACACGCCCGACTGCGCCGCGCAGTTGGCTGCCGTGGTGGAGAAGCTGGCCTTGAAATAGGGACCGATGGCCCACGATTGCAGGTCACCGGGACGAATCTGGAACTGTTCGTGGCGGTATTCCAGACCGAACGCCAGCGTCAGCGGCTTGGCAAAGCCCATGTCGAAATCGCGGCTGAAATCGAGGTTGCCGATCAGTTGGCCATACCGCAGCCCGCCAGCATCGAAACTGCGCTGGCTGGCCGGACCGAAGCTCGTGTTGAGCGAGTTCTGCACCGCATAGTCGAAGGCATTGTGGCCATAGCCCCACGACGCATCGACGCCCCATTCGCCAAGATCGCTCTTCAGGCCCACCGTGGCGGCATAATCGGTCAGGTCAGACTTGATGAACGGCAGGAAGCCGTCCGGGGTCAGCGCCACGAAGTTGGCATTGGTCGGGGCGGTGTTCGGCGCGAGCACCGACCAGTCACGGTTGGCCGAATTGTTCTCCTGCCGGTAGTTTGCCGCGCTCAGCGAATCGCGCTGGTTGAAGCTGGCGGTGGTGTAGAAATCGAAGGCACCCACCGGCACCCCGGCATTGAGGAACAGCGTGTAGTCGTCCGCCTTGGGATCGCCGAAGCGGAACTCAAGCCGGTTGAACGCGGCCTCGCGCGGGTCGAAGGTAGTGGCGGTGGGGCGAATGTAGTTCGGGCGCAGATCATAGCCCTGGCGGTTGGTATTGCCGCGATGGCGGTATTCCATGGTCAGGTTGATGTAGCCATCCTTGTTGCCGAAGAAGGGCAGGCCGAAATTGCTGGCGATGGCATAGCTTTCACCATCACGCGCCTTGCGCGCGCCATCGCTGTTTGCGAGGAAGTAGCGGGTGTCGTTGGGATCGAGCACCGGCTGGCCATTGACGATCTGCAGACCGGTAATGTTGGCGACGTTGTCGATGGTGGTGACGTACTTGCCGTAGCTCGCCGTGGCGCGGCCGCCTTCGTTGGCCTTCTTCAGCCGGATGTTGATCACTCCGGCAATCGCATCCGAGCCGTATTGCGACGAAGCGCCATCACGCAGCACTTCGATCCGTTCGATGGCCAGGCTGGGAATCGAATTCATGTCGACCGCAGCCGAACCGCGCCCGACGGTGCCGTTGATGTTGAGCAACGCCGAAACATGCCGGCGCTTGCCATTGACCAGCACCAGCGTCTGGTCGGGCGAGAGCCCGCGCAGCGTGGCCGGGCGCAGCGCGTCCGAACCGTCGGCAATGGCAGGCTGCGGGAAGTTGAACGAAGGCACCAACTTGTTGAGCGAGCGGTTGATTTCGCCCGTCCCGCCCTGACCGATCGACTCGGACGAAATCACGTCGACCGGTACCGGCGAGTTTTCGACCGTGCGGCTGGTGGCGCGCGTGCCGGTGACGATGATCGTCGCGGCATCGGGCTCCGCAGCGGCGGCGGCATCCTGCGCCTGCGCGGCGCTGGCGAAGCTCAGCGCCGAAAAGGTGGTGAGCAGTGCTGTGCGAAATGCGGCTTTCATGACGTGACCCCTTTTTGAGACCAGCGCCGAGCGGATCGGCGCGTCGGTCCAATGATGGGGCGATGCTAGGATCAATCACCCGGCACGCAACGAAAGTGTAACAGGCAATCCGCGTTTTGCCGTGACCTGTCACATCTTTGCCGCAGTGCAACAAGCGCTTTAGAACTTCACCCGTGCCGTCAGCTTCGCGTTCAGCGGTTCGCCGGTAGAGATGTTGTTGTCGGTGTGGGCGCTGGGATAGTAGCGGGTGTCGGTCAGGTTCTCGGCGTTGAGCTGAAGCGTGACGCGATCACTGACATCATAGTAGATCGCCGCGTCGAACCGGGTGAAGCCGGGCAGGCGCACCGCATTGCTGATCGTGGCGAACTGGGACGACTGGTGGACCAATCCCAGCCCAAGGCCCAGCTTGCGCGACACGTCATAGCACGACCAGGCACTGAACTGGTGACGCGGCAACTGCGCGAGCCGGCGGCCGGCCGGGGCGGCAGTGGTGGCGGTGATGATCCTGCCATCCTGCAGGGCATAGCCCAGGCTGGCCTGCCATTGCGGCATGATCCGCCCGGCGAGCGACAGTTCGACCCCTTTCACCCGGCTGCGTCCGGTCAGCACCGGGTTGCCGGTGACCGGATCGATCGAGCGGGTGTTGCTGCGATCCACCTGATAGAGCGCGGCGGTGAAGGCCAGTGCGCGGCGCAAGTCCCATTTCACTCCGGCCTCGATATTGCGGAACTCTTCAGGCGCGAGCGTCGCCGTGGTGGCATCGAGGACGGCGAACTGATCGCCCGATTGCGGCAGGAAGCTTTTCGCGTAGCTGACATAGAACGACATGGTTTCGCGCGGCTTGACGATCAGCCCAAGGCGCGGCGACCACTTGCCGTCGCCGCGAATGGCGGCGAACTGGTTGATGCGGTTGAGCGAGGTGATGCGGAAATCGTCATAACGCAGCCCGGCGACCAGTTGCAGGTGGTCGCCAAGCGCGATCTGGTCCTGAACGTGGGCCGAGAGTGAGCGGACGCTTGAGGTGGTCGAACGGTTGACCGCGGACCAGCTTGCCGCCGGCAGGATCAGGCTGCGCGCAAGGGGAACCGTGGCCGAACTGGCGGTGCCACCACCCGCTGCCGCGAACACTGCGTCGCGGCGAGTCGCGCTGCTATCCTGGTCAGCCGCCTCGAAGCCGGCAAGCACGGTGTGGCTGAGGCCTGCCGTATCGCCCTTCCACACCAGATTGCCCTGCACCACGCGGTTTTCGCGCAGACCGGCGCTATCATAGCCGGTGAGGGTAACGCTGCTGGCCGTCGCGCTGCTGGCGAGCAGGTTGCCGTAGTATTTGTCATAACGGGCATATTGCACGGAGAGGTTGGCGGTGAGCCCGTCCGAGAATGCGTGATCGATCCGCGCCCGCGCGAGGTGCGCGGTGACTTTACTGCGATTGATCGCCGGATCGCCAAAGAAGGTGCGGTCATGGCCGGAAATGGGCACGCCGCCAAGCGAGGGCACGCCGCGATCGGTCATGCGGCTGTCCTGGTCGAATTCGTATGCCAGCGTCAGCGTGGTCGCCTCGCCCAGCCTTGCCGCCAGCGTGGGAGCCAGTCCGATGAAGTGGCCGTCAAAACTGTCTCGATGGTTGGCGAATTCCTCGTAGGTGCCGTTCAGCCGCAGCGCGGCGGCGTCTGACAGTGGCTTGTCGAGATCGGCGGCAAGCGACCACGCACCAAAGCTGTCCACCCCGCCGGTCAGCCCGCCTTTGGTGCCGGCGAAGCTGGGGGTCTTCGATACCCGGTTGATCACCCCGCCGCCGCCGCCGCGACCGAACAGCAGCGCGTTGGCACCCTTCAGCACTTCCACGCGTTCGGTATTGAAAAGCGGGCGGTAATACTGGGCATCGTCGCGCAGCCCGTCGAGGAAGAAGTCGGCGGTGGAGGATTGGCCGCGCAGCACCACCTGATCGCGATGACCCTCGCCCTGCCCCAGCACCACGCCGGGAACATAGCGCAGCGCGTCGTTCAGTTGCTCCACCCCCTGATCGTCAAGCTGATCGCGGCTGAGCGTTGCTATCGCCTGCGGAGTATCGAGCAGCGGAATGCCGGTCTTGGTGCCGCTGACAACCGCGTCGCGATAGCCTGAAGCCTCGGCGGTGACGACAATGGTCGAGCCTTCTGCGTCCAGTTCGTCAGCGTGAGCCGGGATGGCCGGGACCAGCACGGCGCAGGTAACGAGGAGCAGGGAGCAAGTGCGGGGCATGACAGTCCTTGATGCGAGCGATTCTCAATAACAATGCCGTTGCTATTGCGAGTCGTTCGCATTTACAAGGATCAAATTGCGATGAAGCCTGCGCAAGGCTAGGGAAATGGCAATCCACCGGCTCTGCACAACGACGAAGGAACCCACCAATGAAGGCGACGATCTGGCACAATCCCAACTGCGGCACGTCTCGCAAGACACTGGCAATCCTTGAGGAAGTGCCGGATGTGGACCTGACCGTGATCGAATATCTCAAGACCCCGCCCAGCGCCGAAAAGCTTGCGCAGCTCTATCGCGATGCCGGCATCCCGCCGCATCAGGGGCTGCGGATCAGGGGAACGGATGCCGAGGAGCGCGGGCTACCGCAAGCGGCAGACGCCGACGTGCTGGCCGCCATGGCCGCCGATTCGCGGCTGATCGAGCGTCCGCTGGTCGAAACCGAAAAAGGCGTACGGCTCTGCCGCCCACAGGAACGGGTTCACGAAATCCTGTAGAACGGCAAGGCGCCCTCTCCCGGTTTCGGGAGAAGGCGCTGAACCGGTTGCCTTGGCGGTTGCCGTGGCTGCAGCCGTCAGAACTTCATGCCGGCACGCAGACCGATGGTGCGCGGCTGGACCGGTACGACGTAGGGCCGCTGACCGCACGAACCGCACTCCTGGAAGCGCGAGATCTGGCCGAACTGGTCAAACACGTTCTGGACGAACAGTTCGAGATTGAACTTGTCCCAGTCCGCGCCGACCGCAAGGTTGACCGTCGCGAAGGCGGGAAGCTCGCCCAGTTGCGCCGCCGGGCTGATCACGTTGCCGCTGAAGGTTTCGAAGATCGCGGTGCGGATGTCCGATGATGCGCGGCTCTGGTACGTGGCGTTGAGCTGGCCATAGGCCTTGGCCGTCCCCAGTTCCTTCGAATAGCGCATCGTGCCGGAAAGCTTCCACTGCGGCGTGATCGGCAGTCGCGTGCCCTTGGGTGCCGAAATCAGGTTGCCCGCACCGGTGCAGGCAAAGGTCGGATCGTCGATCAGGCACAGGTTCTTGGTCGTCTTGGCATCGGTCCAAGCGCCGGAAAGGTTCAGCACCAGCGGGCCAGCGTTGTAGTTCAGGTCCATTTCCACGCCCCAGATGCGCGCGCTGGGGCCGTTGTGGATTTCGGTGAAGCTGTTCGCGCCGAGGTAGGAGAACTGGAAGGCCTTCCAGTCCTGCATGTAGACCGCACCGTTGAAGCGCAGGCCGGGCATTGGCGAGCTCTTCCAGCCGATTTCGTAGTTCTGCAGGAAGTCTGCCGCATAGGGTGCCACATCGACGCGGCGGTTGATGCCGCCCGGGCGGAAACCGCGCGATACCGTGGCATAGACCATCATGTCGCTGTTGGGCTTGTAGGTCAGGTTGAAGCGATAGGTCGCACCATCGTCCTTCGCGCGCACCGGCTGCAGGCCGCCGTTCCAGGTGGCAAGGTTGGTGCAGGGACCGCCCGCCACGGCTGCGGGGGCCAGTGCAATGCTGCCGCCATTGGCCAGTGCCTGCTTGAGGCGCACGCCCGAGGTGTTGAAGCACTGAACTACGCCGGTCTTGCTGCTGAAGGCCCCGTTGGGCGGCGAAGCGGTGAATCCCGCGCCCGGATTGCGGCCGAAGCCGAAGAAGCCGATCAGCGAGTTGTCATACTTGAACAGGCGGCCGCCGGCGGTCAAGCTGAGCTGGTCGGTAATGTCGAAGCTCAGTTCGCCAAAGGCAGCATAGTCCTTGTCCACGCGATGCTGCTGGGTCAGCCACAACGTGCCGGGCGAACCGTTGACCGACAGGTTGGGCGCCAGATTGGCAATCTGGTAATCCTGATGGATGTCATTCGACTGGCGCTGGTAGAACAACCCCGCGACCAGCCGCAGCCGTTCGGTGCTGGGCGAGGAAATGCGCACTTCCTGGCTCATCTTCTTGAAGTGATCGCTGCCGATCACCTTCTGGCGCGGATCAATGGTGTTGCCCGCCGCATCCTGCAGCGCGACATAGTAGGCCAGCCCGCCAACCGACTGATACAGCGAATCATAGGCTTCCGAATAGTCGGTATAGTCCGACGAGGAGAAGGTCTTGCGATCAAGATAGGCCCCGGCATAGGTCAGGTCCCAGTTGCCGATCTTGCCTTCGATGGTCAGCGCCGCCTGGACGAACTTGTCATTGCGGAATTCGGGGAAGAAGTGCTGCACGCTCAGCCCCGGCAGGCTCTTGTCGACGCCATAGGAGCCGTGGCTCTTCGTTTCCTGGTAGACGACGGCCGGAGTCACCGTCCAGTTGTCGTCCAGATCCACCTTCAGCGCCGCGCGGCCGCCGTAGGTGTCGGTCTGGTTGTAGTTGTTCTTGACCAGCGCGGCGTTGGTGACCTTGACGCCATCGAGCTTGCAACCGATCGGCGCGCCTTCGCCGTCAAACAGCGTCGTGCCGCAGAACTGGCGGGTGCCCGCCACGTTGTCGATATAGCCTGCATCATGCTGGTAGAAGCCGACCACGCGCAGCGCCGCATTGGCCGAAAGCGGCGCGTTAATCATGCCTTCGATCTTGCCGCCGACGCCGCCATGGGCGACCGTGTTCACTTCGCCGTCGACGCGGCCATAGAAGCCCGACGTGTCGGGCTTGTTGGTGATGATGCGGATCGTGCCGGCTTCGGACGAGGCACCATAGAGCGTGCCCTGCGGACCGGACAGGCTTTCGATGCGGGCGATGTCATAGACGTGGACGTCAAGATTGCCGCCGATAGTCGTCACTGGCTGCTCATCGAGATAGACGCCGACCGAAGGCAGCGAGCCGGAATGGTTGCCATCACCGCCCGAAGCCACGCCGCGCATGTAGACCACGTTGGTGCCGGGCGTGCCGCCGAGCGCCTGGAACGAAACCGAAGGCAACTGCTGGGCATAGCCCTTGAAATCGGTGATGTTCAGGTCATCGAGCTTCTGGGTGCCCATCGCCTGGATCGAGATCGGCACGTTCTGGAGGTTTTCCTCACGCTTCTGGGCCGTGACGATAATTTCGCCATAGCCGTTGTCGTCGCTCGCGCTGGCTTGGGCATCCTGCGCGAAAGCAGGCGTGACGAAAGTGGTCGATGCGAGCAGCGCGGCGATGGCGGTACGGCGAAGAACGTTGCGCATGGGGAACCCCGTTATCTTTCTGAGCATTGCAGATTGAAACTCATACCGCAGGTGCGAAGCGTCAAGCACAAGCAGCCGCCCCTGGTCGGAACGTTGCAGCAGCGTGGCAGAATTACAACGCTTTGGCCGCGCCAGCTTCGCCCGACAGCTCGGCACCGAGCGCGGCCTTGAGCGGGCCGAGGAACGGTTCGAACTGTTTCCAGCCCTCGGTCCCTTCGCGGTAGATCGGCTGGCGCACCTGTTCCGAACTGGCGGTCCGCACGGCGCGCTCCGTCTGGTGGAAGGCCAGGCAGGCCGGCTCGAACGGCAGGTCGCAGAAGGCGAGCAGGGCGCGCACCTCGGCTTCGGTGTCGTCAACCATGCGCTCGTACTGCACGCGGTGGACCTGCCCCGGCATGACGGCATCAAGATGGTCCATCAGCCGGACATAGTCACGGTAATAGCGGCCCATGTCTTCGAGCGAGTAGGAGAACGCCTGCCCCTTGGCGAAGTGCTGCTTGAAGTTGGAGAAGCAGCAGCCGAGCGGGTGGCGGCGCGCGTCGATGATTTTCGCGTTCGGCAGGGCCAGCCGGATGAAGGCGGTGTGCAGCCAGTTGTTCGGCAGCTTGTCGATGAACCGCGTGCGCTCGGTCTTGCGCTGTACACGGGTGCGATGGAGATAGTCTTCACCCAGTTCACGCCAGCGCCCGGGCGTGAACTGGGCCATGGCCTCGGGGTAGCCGGGCTCGCCGCGCGCCATGGCGGGAATGTCAGGCAGTTCGCTGGTGCCTTCGACCGCGCTGTGGCTGGAGAGGATCTGTTCGACCAGCGTCGATCCAGCCCGCGGCATGCCCAGGATGAAGATCGGATCAGGCGCATCGCAGCCCTGCCCCAGCCGGTCAGCAAAGAACGCCGGGGTGCAGATGGCGATCATCCTGTCGACAAAGGCGGTCATCTCGTCAGCATCGTAGTCAAGGCTTTCACGCCGCAGGGCATTGCCGCTGGCGTAGTGCGCGAAAGCTGCCGGGGCCTCGCCCCGGTCCTCCAGCGCCTTGCCCAGCGCAAAATCGAGGTGAAAGCGATCTTCGGGCGCGATGTCCTGCCGGGCAAGCTGCGCGCGCATCGCCGCCATGTCGGCCTCGTCGAAGCGGACGGTCTTGAGGTTGGCGAGGCTCCACCAGGCTTCGCCGAGCTGCGGCATCAGATCGATGGCGCGGCGATAGGCAGCGATCCCGTCAGCCTGCCGGCCGACGGTCTTGAGCATATGGCCAAAGCTCATCCACACGCGCGGCTGACCGGGCGCATCCTGCAAGACCCGTTCGTAGAGCGCAATGGCCTCCTCAAACTCGCCGATCTTGCCGAAGGCGGCGGCGGCAAGGTTGGCGTGACCGGGGTTGTCCGGGTCTTCGGCGAAAACCTGCCCCAGTTCGGCGATGGCTTCCTCGGGCCGGTTCTGGCGGTAGAGTACCAGCGCCAGATTGGCACGGGCCATGGTGAAGGCGGGGGCCAGTTCCAGCGCGCGGCGCAGCAGGTTTTCAGCGTCACGGTAGCGCCCGATTCGTCCCGCCAGTTCGGCGAACATGCGGATGGCGTGGACGTCGAACGGATCCTCTTTCAGGTGCGCGCGAAGCAGCGGTTCGGCCACCGGCAGGTCATTGGCGTTCATCGCCAGCGCCGCCTCGACCAGCCGGGGGTGGTAGCGTCCCTGTCGGACCGGAGTTGTCACGCTTGCCATCGCGCGCAAGAAACATGGTGACGCGGCGCGATCAAGCGATAGTCTGGCCTTACCACCTGCGGGAGAAGCATTTTGACGCAAACGGCGCGCACCATTGGCTTCTGGGCGGTGCTGGCGCTGGTTGTCGGCAACATGATCGGATCGGGCATCTATCTGCTGCCCGCAACGCTGGCACCGCTGGGGTGGAACCAGATGCTCGGCTGGCTGGTGACCATCGCCGGTGCCCTGGCACTGGGGCTGGTCTTTGCCCGGCTGGGAGCCAGACTGCCGCTGGCGGGCGGGCCCTATGCCTATGCGCACGAAGCCTTCGGGCCGCTGGCGGGTTTTGCCACGGCCTGGTCCTACTGGGTGATGATCTGGGCGGGCAACGGGGCGATTGCCGTGGCGGTGGTGAGCAATGTCAGCCTGATCTTCCCGGCAATCGGCAAGACCCAGGGACTGCCGGCGCTGCTGGTGGTCGGCTGCGTGTGGCTGTTGACGCTGGTCAACATCATCGGGGTGCGCGAGGCAAGCCGGGTGCAACAGGTGACCACGCTGCTCAAGCTGTTGCCGCTGGTGCTGCTGATCGCCCTGGCGCTGTGGCTGTTCGCCAGCGGCGCACCGCGCGCGCCCGATCCCGGCGTGCCACTGACCGGCCACGCGATTGCCAATGCCGCCGGGCTTACCTTCTGGGGGTTCCTTGGCCTTGAATCGGCGACTGTGCCGGCGGACAAGGTGGATGATCCCCGCCGCACCGTGCCGCGCGCGACCCTGATCGGGGTGGTGCTTTCGGGCCTGGTCTATCTGGGCATATCGCTGGCCTTTGCCCTTTACATGCCAATGGCCGAGGCCGCCGCATCGCCTGCGCCGGTCGCCGCGCTGCTGGGCAAATATTTCGGCGCGGGGATTGCGGGAGCCGTGGCGCTGTTCGCCGCGATCAGCGCCTTCGGCACGCTCAACGGTTTCATCCTGCTGCAGGGCGAAGTGCCCCGGGCGATGGCGCGCGGCGGCGTGTTTCCCGCCTGGCTAGGGGTTGACGGTTCGCGCGGCACCCCGGCCCGCGCCCATGTTCTTTCCAGCGTGCTGCTGACCGTGGTGGCCCTGCTGAACTACCAGAAGGGCATGGGGGACCTGTTCGCCTTCATCGCCTCGGTCAGCCTTGCAGCAGGGATGCTGTCCTACCTGATGAGCGCATTGGCGGCGGTGCGCCTGCAACCCGATGACCTGCCCTTCGCCGCCGTCGCTCTGGGCGCGGCGGCGTTCACCCTGTGGGCGTCCTGGGGGCTGGGGCCGCAGGCACTGGCCTACGGCGCGGTGCTGGTGGTCGCGGGACTGCCGGTATACTGGTGGGTGCGGCGCAGGTAGCGCGCGGTCTTCGACAAGCGCAGGCTGAGCCTGTCGAAGCCCACGCGATGACCAGGCCTCATTTGCGCCGCAGCAACCGCCCCAGCGCCGAGCGGTCCTTCAATATCTCGTAGGCCGCATTGTGCCCCGGCGCACCGGTGACGCCGCCGCCAGGGTGGGTGCCCGAACCGCACATGTAGAGGCCCTTTATGGGGCTGCGATAGTCGCCATGTCCCAGCACCGGGCGCGCCGCCCAGAGCTGGTCCAGCCCCATGGTGCCGTGGAAGATGTCGCCGCCGATCAGGCCGAACTTGCGCTCGAGGTCGAGCGGCGAGTGGATCTGCAGGGCGATGACCGCACCCTTGAAGTTGGGGGCGTGGTCGGTAACCGTATCGATGATCAGGTCGGCCACTTCCTCGCGGTGTGCATCCCAGTCGACCGTCTTGTCGAACTGTTGGCAAAACAGCGAAGCGACGTGCTGCCCGGGCGGGGCAAGGCTGTCGTCCACCGTCGAGGGAATCTTGATCTCGACGATCGGCTTCTTTGACCAGCCGTGCTGCTGCGCATCGATGAAGGCCTGATCCATGTAGTCCATGCCCGGGGCGATGATAATCCCGGCGGTGTGGTGCTCGGCCTGCGCCTTGCCGGGAAGAACGGTGAAATCGGGCAGCTCGGACAGCGCCACGTTCATCCGGAAGGTGCCCGAACCGGTCTTGTAGGTCTTCATCCGGCGGCGGAAATCCTCGTCCAGATCGCTGGCATCGACCATCTGGCGATAGAGCAGCGCCGGGCCGACGTTGGCGGCAATGATCGGCGCGGCCAGTTCCTCGCCGCTTTCCAGCTCGACGCCCACGGCCTTTCCGCCATCGACCAGCACGCGCTTGACCGGGGATTCGAGGCTGATCTCCACCCCCTGCAACTGGCACGCCCGCGCCATGGCCTGGGTGATCGCCCCCATGCCGCCCACTGCGTGGCCCCACGCGCCCAGCTTGCCATTCACCTCGCCGAACACGTGGTGCAGCAGGACATAGGCCGAACCGGGGGTGGAAACCCCGGCATAGTTGCCCACCACCGCATCGAAAGCGAAGGCTGACTTGACGTGATCGTCCTCGAACCAGCCGTCGAGGAAATCGCGGGCGGACTTGGTGAAGATGTCGAGCAGGTCGCGCTGCGCGGCGAGGTCCATTTTCGCCAGCGGCCAACCCTGCTTGGCGGCCGACAGCAGCGAACCCATGCCGCCACCAACGTTGGGCGGGCATTGCAGGGAAATGTCGCGCAGAACCTGGGCGACCTTTTCCAGCGCCGCATCGTACTTCGGATAGGCCTCGGCATCCTTTTTCGAGAAGCGGGCGAATTCTGCCTCGGTCCGCCCCGGCCCGCCACCCAGCTTGAGGTAGGTATCGGGGAAGGGGAAGAAGTTGCTGATCGTCCGTTCGATCACCCGGTAGCCGTGGTCGTGCAGCTTCATGTCGGCGATCACCTTGGGGCGCAGCAGGCTGACCGTGTAGCTGGCGGTGGAATTGCGGAAGCCGGGATGGAATTCCTCGGTCACCGCCGCGCCGCCAACCACGTGCCGGCGTTCGAGCACGCGCACCTTGAGGCCCGAACGGGCGAGGTAGAAAGCGCAGGTCAGGCCGTTGTGCCCGCCGCCGATGATCAGTGCGTCGTAGGTCTTGGTCATATTAGCTCCCCAGGTTTCAAGCCCCTCCCCTTCAGGGGAGGGGTTGGGGTGGGGATTGTCCCCACGCGATGCGATGGCGATGGAGGACAGACCCCACCCCCGGCCCCTCCCCTGAAGAGGAGGGAGATTGGCGGCCATCACCCCCTGCTCCACCCCGCCGCCGGCGGTCTCGGCTGCCGGGCTTCGGGAATGATCGCGCGGATCTTGCGGGCGAAGCTGCGCAGGCAGACCTCGCTTTGCGCCAGCGGGCCAACGGCGTAGCTTTTGGAGGCCATGCCCTGCTGCACCCGCTCGATCAGCCAGGTGTCTTCCTTGTTGACCACCCGGTTGATCCGCCAGTTGGCATAGCGCGCCAGCTTCATTTCGCGCTGCTTGCCCGCAGGGGTGTATGTATCAGGCAGGGTGAAGCACATCTCGCGCAGTTCGCAGGTCGTGGGCGACGTGGGCAGCCACTGCATGAAGTCGATCTGATCGGCGTAGATGTCAAAGGCGATGTTCGGCCACAGCTTGTAATAGAGCCAACGCCCCTGCGCCGCGTCGGGCAGGTGATCCACGCGCGGCAGGTGCTTGCGGTAGAACTTTTCCCAGAAATTCTGACCATCGCCCGGCACCACGTCGCCATAAAGCCGGTCGGCCCAGCCGTGCGCCTCGATCCGGTAGGTCTTGCCCAGCAGGCGGGTCAGGCCGTCATGGCTGACCGGGATGTGCAGGTTGTCCGAATAGTTGTCGCCCACGTTCTTCCAGTTGACCGCACGGGGCCGGGTGCGGACATCGCCGATCCGGCGCATCTCCTCGAAGCGGTAGGGCGCGATCTCTTCCTCGAACGGGGCCATCATCGCCGCGACGGAGGGATAGCCGGCATCGACCAGCCGGACGAAGACAAAGCCGCGCCAGATCTCGACCGACACTGGCGAAAGGCCGTTTTCCGACAGCCGCAACGCCGGATAGTCCGCCTTCATCGGTACGCCCGAAAGCCGTCCGTCGTTTTCGAACACCCAGGCGTGATAGGGGCAGACGAACTTTTTCGCACAGCCTGCCGGACCCTCGACCAGGCGCATCGCCCGGTGGCGGCAGACATTGGCGAAGGCGCGCACCTGCCCGTCCTCGCCGCGTACGGCGATCACGCTTTCGCCCAGATAGTCCAGCGTGCGGTAATCGCCCGGTGAGGGAATGTCGCTTTCATGGCAGACGATCTGCCACGAGGGACGGATGATCCGGTCCATCTCCACGGCAAAATATTCGCGATCGGTATAGATCCAGCCGGGCAGGGACCAGTCGGCATCGGGATCAACCTCGGCTCCGTCGATGCTCTGGAAGGCGTGATGCAGCGAGGTCATGGGGCGATTCCGCGATTGCTTGTTGGACGATCGTACAACAAGTGATAGGCCTTGCCAAGTGACCAGTCAGCCCGCCTTCCGCCGCGCCGATCCCGATGCGCGCCGCCAGAGCCTGATCGGCGCCTGCGCGCGCGTGCTGGCGCGCGAGGGGGCGGCCGGGGCAAGCGTGCGGACCATTGCGGTGGAGGCCGGCGTCTCGCCGGGACTGATCGGGCACTACTTCCCCGCGCTCGACGATCTGATCGCGGCGACCTACGCCCACGTCGGCGCGCGGGTGGAGGCGGCGCTGGAAGCCGCCGTCGCCGCCGCCGCGCCCGAACCGCGCGCACGACTGGACGCCTTCGTCACCGCCAGCTTCGCCGCACCAATCGCCGATGCCGAACTGCTGGCGACGTGGATCGCCTTCTGGAGCCTGGTGCGCACCCTGCCCGGCATGGCGGCGCAGCACGACGGGCAGTATTTCGCCTTTCGCGAACGGCTCGCCCGGCTGCTGCACGATTGCGGCCTGCCCCGCCCGCGCCTGCGCCACGCCGCCATCGCGGTTACGGCGCTGGTCGATGGCTTGTGGCTCGAACTATGCCTCTCGCCCGGCTGCTTCACCCCGGACGAGGCAGGCGCGATGGCTAGGCAATTTTTGGATAGGCTTGTCGAAGGCTAGTTTCGATCCGCAACGCATGAAGCGAACCGCTGTTCACCCCTTTTTGCACCTAAACCCAGTCGCTGACATGCAATTGCTTCTAATGGATAGGCTAATGGCCATCATCCACTCGCAGGCAATTTTTTGGCAGTCTTGCCCTGCAAGTGCCAAAATCCACAACATAAGGCAATTGTTATGTCCCGCGATAATCCGCGCCTCGCGGGCCAAAGCATGAACAATTTTTCGCCATGCCGTTCGGCAACGCTTCGTTAACCTTGCTTTTCTGCGTAGTTGTGATACAAACAATTTGGGCCGGAGGAGAACCCATCTCCACCGGCCCATTTTGGAAAAACAACGCTGCCCGAAGGCGTCGTTGGTCGTGATCACGAGAGAGTTCTAAGCTTTGTTCGTGACGCGGTCAAGACCCTTCGGGCTTTAAAGCTCGAAGGAGAATCGCGGAATACAGCCATTCCAGATAGGCGGCACTACCGACTCTCGGCCTTCATCAGATTTCTGATGCGCGCCGCGAGTATTGCGATTGGCCCCATCGATCTCGGGATATTGGCGATCAACTCGCCATCGACTCTGCCAAAATGTAGTTGGCTGAGGCGCTTTTCTGCGTCCGAGAAGGACGTGGCCGGAAGCTCGATGTTCCACTGCGCACCGTCATGGCGGTAGCTCACCAAGTACGTTTTGAACTTTTCCAAAGGATTTTCTCCAATGTATTACCGACTCTACGTCGACACCGCTGGCAATTGGCGCTGGCGCTATGTTTCCTCTAATGGGCGCACTATCGCTGACTCAGGCGAAAGCTATTACAACAAGGCAGATGCCCTGCACGGAATCAACATCATGAAGGCATCAAGCGCCTCACCAGTATATGAATAAGTGATATAAGGGCGGGCTATAGATTTTACGAATAATATCCCGCCCTTATTTGCAGACGAAAATTTGGAAGTTGTGATGTTTCATTTTGTTTTCGCCGATGATTAATATGATCTGTATTTCGGTATTATTTTTATTCAATGTGAAATAATACATCAGAAATGTAAATGCAGCCGATTTGCGTCAGAGCATCGCGGAGTCACTGTTGTTCAAAACACTTATGCACACGCATTCGATGTAGGAAAGTGATTTTGAGTTCGATCTCACTGCGTATCGGCACATAGCGGCTTGGGATAAAAAAACGTGGTCGGATTGCCTAGGCCTTTGGCGCAGTGATGCCCGCTCCGCAAACTACCTCGACAGGTCGGTGAACAGGGTCAGGTAATAGGTGAGGCCGGGGCGAATGTTCGACAGCGGCACGCGTTCATTGAGCCCGTGCGAGAAATCGTCCGAATCCTTGATGAAGGTCGGGCTGGCACCATAGCTGGCGACCCCCTTCGCGCGGTACCACATCGAATCCGATGCACCCGAAGACTGCGACGGGAACACCGGCACCCCCGGATAGGCCCGCGTCATCGCCTTTTCGACCGCACCGATGAAGTCTGCCCGCATCGGCGAGGGCGGCGAGGCGATGGAGCCTTCGGTGATATCGGTGAACTTCACCGCCGGATCGTTCGCTACCTGCGCCAGCTGCGCCATGATGTCCGCCGGCTTGTGTCCGGGGAAGATGCGGCAATTGATGTTGGCGGTGGCGCGCTGCGGCAGGGCGTTGAGCGCGTGGCCGCCGTTCACCATGGTGGCAACGCAGGTGGTGCCGATCTTGCCGACCTGCGCCGGATCGGCGCGCAGGGTGGCAATCGCCGCTTCGTCCGCCGGATTGGCGGCGAAGGCGCGCATGGCGGCGGCGGTCTTGGCGTCGGTCTGGAAATTGGCCGCCTTGGAGAAATAGGCGCGGGTCAGGTCGGAAACTTCGGGAGTGAAGTGGTAAGCCCCGATCCTGGCCAGCGCGTTTGCCAGCTGGACGATGGCATTGTCCGGACGCGGGGCAGAGCTGTGACCGCCGGGGTTGGTCACTTCCAGCTGGAAATCGGCATAGGTCTTTTCTGCTCCCTGCCAGGTCCAGTACATCGGCTTGCCATCGCGCTCACCCAGCGTGCCGCCGCCGCCATCGACGTTGATGACCAGTTCCGCGTTCGCCAGCCGCTCGGCAATGGCCTGCGAGGTGGCCATGGTCGTCTCCTCGTCACCCGAATAGGCGATGACGATGGTGCGCCGGGGCCGGAAGCCCTGCCGCCGCAGTTCGATCAGCGAGGAGATCGCCAGCGCGCCATCGAACTTCATGTCGCTCGCGCCGCGTCCGAACAGGTAGCCGCCTTCGACCACCGGGGTAAACGGATCGCGCTGCCAGTCAGCCGGCTTGGCTTCGACCACGTCCATGTGCCCCGAGACGACCAGTGGCTTGAGCGCGGGATCGCTGCCCGGCCAGGTGGCGATGAGATAGGCGGTATCGGCCATGGGCACGATGTCTGTGTCCCGCTCGGCCCAGCCGCCGGCGATCAGCGCGCCGCGAAACAGGCGCGCGACATCGACGGTGCGGTTGTCCTTGCCCTGGACCGAACGGATGGCGATGGCCTGTTTCGACAGATCAAGCACCTGCGCTTCGGCCTGAGGCCAGCCAGCCTGCCTTGCTTCGGCAGGCAGTGCGAGCGACAAGGCGGTGAGGGTGGCAAGCAGGGCAATACGCATGGCGACTCTTCTCCTTATGCGCGTTTAGACTTAACCTCTTGCTGCAATGCCGCAATCGTATTCAGCTTCGCATCTGCTGGCGCGGGGCCGCGAGCGGCGTTATCCCCTGCCCGCAGGCGAGGAATCCAGCGCCTTTCCGCCATCCAAGGGAACCGTGCCGCGATGAGCTTTACCGCAGACCGTTTGCTGCTGTTCGGGGCCACCGGCGATCTGGCGCAGCGCATGTTGCTGCCATCGCTCTGCGCGCTTTGCGCCGACAATCTGCTCGCGCCCGATCTCGCGATCATAGGCACGGCGCGGCAGGAAATGGACGATCAGGGCTATCGCAACTTCGTCAGGGCCGCGCTGGAGAAGTTCCTGCCAGCCGAACGGCGTGGATCGATGGCGGGTTTTCTCAACCGCCTGCACTACCAGCCGCTCGACGCGAACGAGACCGATCACTTCGCCGCGCTGGCCGACAAGGTTGGCCCGCAGGACGATGGCCTGGCCATCTTCCTTTCGACCGCACCCAATCTGTTCGAGCCCACCATTGCCGGGCTTTCCGCCGCAGGCCTCACCCACGGCAAGGTGCGCATCGGCCTTGAAAAGCCGCTCGGCACTTGCCTGGAATCCAGCCGCGAGATCAACGACGCGGTGGCCAGCGCCTTCAGCGAAGACCGCATATTCCGGATCGACCACTATCTCGGCAAGGAAACCGTCCAGAACCTGCTGGCGTTGCGCTTTGCCAACATCATGTTCGAACCGCTGTGGAACGCGGCCCATATCGACCATGTCCAGATTACCGTGGCGGAAACCGTGGGCCTTGAAGGCCGCGTCGGCTTCTACGACGGTGCGGGCGCGCTGCGCGACATGGTGCAGAACCACATGCTGCAATTGCTGGCGCTGGTGGCGATGGAGCCGCCGGTGTCCTACAACGCCACCGCCGTGCGCGACGAGAAAGTCAAGGTGCTGCGCTCGCTGCGCAAAATCCTGCCCGAGGAGACCGTGACCGGCCAGTACACCGCTGGGGCCATCGCCGGACAGGCCGTGCCCGGCTATGCCGACGAGCTGGGCAAGCCGAGCGAGACCGAGACTTTCGTGGCGATCAAGGCTCATCTGGACAACTGGCGGTGGAAGGGTGTGCCGTTCTACCTGCGCACCGGCAAGCGCCTGCCCGCGCGCAAGACCGAGATCATCATCCAGTTCCGCCCCGTGCCCTATTCCATCTTCGACGCGCGCGGGGCCACCGCCCAGCCCAACCGGCTGGTGATCGGTATCCAGCCGGAAGAGAACATCTCGCTCTCGCTGATGGCCAAGGTGCCCGGGCTCGATCGCGGCGGCATCCGCCTGCGCCCGGTGCCGCTGGATATCGACATGCCCGATGCCTTCGCCGGGCCGACCAAGCGCATCGCCTACGAACGCCTCCTGCTCGATCTGGTCGAAGGCGATCAGACCCTGTTCGTCCGCCGCGATGAAGTGGAAGCGCAGTGGGAGTGGATCGATGCCGTGCGGGCAAGCTGGGCCGACAAGGGACTGGCACCCAAGACCTATACCGCCGGATCCTGGGGGCCAACCGCCGCAATTGCCCTGGCCGAGCGCGACGGCGTGACCTGGCACGAATAGGCAAGAGCGAACCATGACCAAGCTGAACCCCGCGCTGGAACGCGTCACCGCCCGCATCGTCGAAAAATCGAAAGCGGGCCGCCGCCGTTATCTCGACCTGATGGGCGCCGAGGCGGAGAGCCACGGCAATCGCGAATTCCTGTCTTGCTCCAACCTTGCCCATGGTTTCGCCGGAGCCGAGCAGGACCAGAAGACGCTGGCCCACACCCGGGCCGGGAACCTGGGCATCATCACCGCCTACAACGACATGCTTTCGGCGCACCAGCCCTATGGCCGCTATCCCGAAGCGATGAAGCTCTATGCCCGCGAAGTCGGCGCGACGGCGCAGGTGGCGGGCGCTGTCCCGGCGATGTGCGACGGCGTGACGCAGGGCCAGCCGACCATGGAGCTGTCGCTGTTCAGCCGCGACGTGATTGCCCTGTCCGCCGCGGTTGGCCTCAGCCACGCGATGTTCGACGGCATGGCGCTGCTGGGGGTGTGCGACAAGATCGTGCCCGGGCTGGTGATCGGCGCGCTGCGCTATGGCCACCTGCCCGCCGTGTTCGTTCCTGCCGGGCCGATGCCATCGGGCATCGCCAACAAGGAAAAGCAGAAGGTCCGCCAGCTCTATGCCGAGGGCAAGCTCGGCCGCGCCGAACTGCTCGAAAGCGAGATGAAGAGCTATCACTCGCCGGGCACCTGCACGTTCTACGGTACGGCCAATTCCAACCAGATGATGATGGAATTGATGGGGCTGCACGTCCCCGGCGCGGCCTTCATCCCGCCGAACACGCCGCTGCGCAGCCAGCTGACCCGCGCTGCCGTCCACCGGCTTGCGGCGATTACCCGACAGAGCGACGATTACCGTCCGATGGCGCGGGTGGTGGACGAAAAGGCCATCGTCAATGCCGTGGTCGGCCTGCTCGCCACCGGTGGATCGACCAACCACGCGATCCACCTGCCAGCCATGGCCCGCGCGGCAGGGATCAGCCTTGACTGGCAGGACATCGACGAACTGTCCGCCGCCGTGCCGCTGATCGCCCGCGTCTATCCCAACGGCTCGGGAGACGTGAACCACTTCCATGCCGCCGGCGGCATGGCCTGGGTCGTGCGCGAACTGCTGGGCAACGGGCTGATCCATGGCGACGTGCTGACAATCGCCGAAGGCGGAATGGCCGCTTATGCCGAGGAACCCCGGCTCGATGGCGATAACCTGTCCTGGCATCCCGTGCCGGCAGCCAGCGGCGATCCGGACATGCTGCGTGGCATCGCCGATCCGTTCATGGCCGACGGCGGAATGCGGCTGGTGCAGGGCAACCTTGGCCGCGCCACGTTCAAGACCAGCGCCGTATCGCCTGATCGCTGGACCATCGAAGCGCCGATCCGGGTGTTCAACTCGCAGGAGGAAGTGCAGGCAGCGTTCAGGGCGGGTGAACTGCACCGCGACGTGATCGTCGTCGTCCGCTTCCAGGGCCCGCGCGCCAACGGCATGCCCGAACTGCACAAGCTGACCCCGCCGCTGGGCGTGCTGCAGGACAAGGGCTTCAAGGTTGCGCTGGTGACCGACGGACGCATGTCGGGCGCATCGGGCAAGGTCCCCGCCGCGATCCACGTCACGCCAGAGGCTTTGGGCGGCGGCGCGCTGGCGCTGCTGCGCGATGGCGACGTGGTGCGGCTCTGCGCCAAGACCGGTTCGCTCGAAGTTCTGGCCGACCTGGCAGGTCGCGAGCCTGCTCCTGCCCCCGCCGAAGAGCAGGGCTTCGGCCGCGAACTGTTCGCCATGATGCGGCTGAATGCCGATGGCGCGGAGCGCGGCGGTTCGGCAATGCTGGCGATGGCGGGGCTGTGATGGGCGTGGCGATCATGGACACTGGGATACTCCCCCCTCCTCTTCAGAGGAGGGGCAGCGAGACTTGGTTCGGCGCAGCCGCACCAAGTCGCAGCGGGGTGGTGCCAGGCCCCGCGCGCACCGCTTGCGCGGTGCGCCACCACCCCCTGACCCCCTCCTCTGAAGAGGAGGGGGGACGATGACCAATCTCGTTGCCATCGACATCGGCGGAACCCACGCGCGCTTTTGCCTTGCCGCCATCGCTGCCGATGGCGGCATCACGCTGGGCGAGCCGGTAACGCTGCACACCGCCGATCACGCCAGCTTCCAGACAGCCTGGGAACACTTCGCCCACCAGCAGGGCGGCACCCTGCCGCGCGCTGTCGCCATTGCCATCGCCGGGCCGGTGGGCGGCGAGACGATCCGCTTCACCAATAACCCCTGGGTGCTCCGGCCCGACGCCCTCGCCGGCGAGCTGGGCGTCGATCAAGTGACCCTGGTCAACGATTTCGGCGCGGTCGGCCATGCCGTGGCGCGCGCGGAAGCGGAGCATTTCCTCCACCTCGCCGGACCAGATGAACCGCTGCCTGCCGCCGGTACGCTCTCGGTCGTCGGCCCCGGCACGGGCCTGGGCGTCGCCCATGTCTGGCACGACGGAGCCGGCCACTACCGCGTGCAGGCGACCGAAGGCGGGCACATCGATTTCGCCCCGCTCGATACCATCGAGGACCGCATTCTTGCGCACCTGCGCCAGCGCCATCGCCGCGTCTCGGTCGAACGGGTGGTTGCCGGGCCGGGCATCGTCGGCATCTACGAAACGCTGGCCGCGATGGAAGGCCGGGCGATCCAGCAGTTCGATGACAAGACCCTGTGGCAGCGTGCTGCCAGCGGCGAAGACAGCCTGGCCGCCGCCGCCGTCGGGCGCTTCTGCCTGTCTCTCGGCTCGGTGGCGGGCGATATCGCGCTGGCGCAGGGGGCCAGCGGCGTGGTCATCGCCGGCGGGCTGGGCCTGCGCATCCGCGATACCCTGCTCGCCTCGGGCTTTGCCGAACGCTTCCGCGCCAAGGGGCGCTTTGAAGCATTGATGGCCGCGCTGCCCGTCAAGCTTATCACGCATCCGCAGCCGGGCCTGTTCGGTGCCGCTGCCGCCTTCGCCACGGAGCATTTGTGACCATTTCCGCCATCGACCAACTCATGCGTACCGCACCGGTAATCCCGGTACTGGTGATCGAAGACGCCGCCCACGCCGTTCCCATCGCCGAAGCGCTGGTCGCGGGCGGACTGCCGGTGCTGGAAGTGACCCTGCGCACCAAGGCCGCGCTCGACGTGATCCGGGCGATGAAGACCGTTCCCGGTGCCATCGTCGGCGCGGGAACAGTGCTGAATCCTGCCGATCTCGATGCCGCCATCGGCGCCGGCGCGGAATTCATCGTCTCGCCGGGACTGACCGAAAGGCTCGGGCTCGCGGCGGTCGCCTGCGGCGTGCCGTTCCTTCCCGGCACCGCCAATGCCGGCGACATCATGCTCGGCATGGACCTGGGCCTCAGGCGCTTCAAGTTCTTCCCGGCGGAAGCCTCGGGCGGAATCGCCGCGCTCAAAGCCATCGCCGCGCCATTCGGTGAAGCGCGCTTCTGCCCGACCGGCGGCATTACCCAGGCAACGGCGCCGAATTGGCTTGGGCTGGACGCTGTGCTCTGCGTCGGCGGATCGTGGCTGGTCGGCAAGGGCGCGCCAGATAAGGCCGCCATCGAAAATGCGGCGCGGGCCGCGGCAGCTCTGGCGAAGACCTGAGCGAAAAGAAGAAGGCATCCGGGGGGATGAGGCCTGGCGGCGGATCGACACAGGAGCGCGCGATGACCGATATTCCGGCCCTTGAAGCCCGACTTGCCCAGTTGCACGAACGCACGGCGGAAACCCCGTTGTTCAATCCGGTGTTCCAGCTGGGGCTGGAACTATCGCGCGAACTGGAGAGCGGCGCATTGACGCTCGACATGGTCGAGACGCTGGTGGCCGAACTCGAATGTACCGGGCTGCAGGCCCGCGCGGTGCGGCTCAACCGGCTGGTTCAGCCCGTTGAGCCTGCCGCCAATGCCGCCCGGCTGGCGGGGCTGGCGAACGAAGCCGATTTCTCTGCTTTCGCCGCGCGCTGGCAGCGGGTCAACGCCCACATCGTTTTCACCGCGCATCCCACCTTCCTGCTGAGCCGCGCGCAGGCTGCTGCCGTCGCCGGTGCGGCGTCGAGCGGTGAGATTGGTGCGGCAACGGTCTGTACCGCCCCCGGCGCGCGCGATGCGATCACGCTCGACTATGAACACGATGAGGCGATGAAGGCGCTGTCCCGCGCCCACAAGGCCCGCGATGCGATCAACGGCGCGCTGTTCGACGTGGCCCGGGCGCGCTGGCCGAAGCTGTGGCGCTCGTTGAAGCCACTCTCGTTCCGCTTCGCCTCGTGGGTCGGCTATGACATGGACGGGCGCACAGACATCGGCTGGAACACCTCGCTGCGCTACCGGCTGGCTGAAAAGGCTGAGCGGCTGGAGCACTATGCCGAAATCCTCGCATCCTGCGCCCCTGCCGTAGCCGAACGGTTGTCCCGTGCCGCCGCCCGCGCGCGCGAAATGGCGGCGCTGTTTGCCCAGGACCTGTCCGATCCCGCCGCACTGTCCGCCGCCGCCAATACGCTCACCGCCGATCATGCCGACAAGCTCGTCAGCCTGACCCCGGTTATCACCGAGCTGGAAGTGCTGGCCGCCGATGCCGATGAGGCCAATGCCCGCGCACTGCTGATCGCCGCCGCAGCGATGCGCGCCGATGGTCTGGGCATGGGCTGGATTCACTTCCGGGTGAACAGCTCGCAACTGCAGAACGCGATCCGCCGCCGGATCGATCCCGAAGGCACGCTCGATCTCGCCAGCCAGGCTGCGCTGGTGCGGATGCGCGAATTGCTGGCCGAAGCGCAGCCACTGCGCTCCAACTTCGCCGCGCTGGCGATCGAGAACAGCACCGCCGTCCGCCAGTTTCTCGCCATGGCGCAGATCCTGGCGCATGTGGACGCCGATGCGCCGATCCGCATGCTGGTGGCCGAATGCGAGCAGCCGACCACGGTGCTCGCCGCGCTCTACTTCGCCAAGCTGTTCGGGGTGGACGGCAAGGTCGATGTCTCGCCGCTGTTCGAAACCGAAAGCGCGCTTGAACATGGCGGGCGGTTCCTTGATGCCCTGCTGGCCGAGCCGGCCTATCAGGCCTATGTCCGTGGACGCGGGCGGGTGGCGATCCAGACCGGCTTTTCCGATGCTGGCCGCTTCGTCGGCCAGATCCCCGCAGCGCTCGCCATCGAGCGGCTGCAAGGGCGACTGGCAGAAGCCATGGCCGCGAACGGCCTGACCGATGTGGCTGCGCTGATCTTCAATACCCACGGTGAATCGATGGGACGCGGCGCGCATCCCTCGTCGATGGTGGACCGCCTGTCATGGCCACTCTCGCCCTGGGCGCGGCGGCGCTATGCCCGGGCGGGCATCCGGCTGGAACCCGAAGTCAGCTTCCAGGGCGGCGATGGCTATCTGTTCTTCGGCTCGGACGAACTGGCCAGCGCCACTCTCACCCGCTTTGTCGAGCTGTGCCCCGCCGATACCGATCCCGCCGCGCCCGCCGACCCGTTCTATCGCCGCACCGACCTAAGCCTCGATTTCTACCGGGCAATCCGCCGTGTGCAGCAGCGCCATCTGGCTAGCGCCACCTATCCGCGCGCGGTGACGGCTTTCGGGCTGGGCATGCTCAACGATACCGGCAGCCGCAAATCGCGCCGCCAGTCCGATCTGGCCGCCGACCGGGCGATGAGCCTGCGCCAGATCCGCGCGATCCCGCACAATGCGGTGCTCCAGCAGCTCGGTTATCCGGTCAACGTCATCGCCGGTTTCGGTACGGCGGTGGACGGCAACCTGGAAGAGCTGGCCGCCTTGCTGCAGGACAGCGATCGCGGTCGCCAGATCGTCCGGCTGGTGCGCGCAGCCAATGCGCTGGCCTCGATCAAGACGGTGGCGGCCTATGGCGAACTGTTCAATTCGGCCTACTGGGCCAGCCGCCCCTATCGCGGCAATGAGAGCAACGTCGCCGCTGCCTGCCTGTCACTCGCCGAATATCTGACCACCGATGACCGCGCGGGTGTGTTCCGCCGCCTTGCCTCGCGGCTGCGCGTCGATGCACTCAAGCTCCATCGCCTGCTGGCGCTGATCCCCGACGAGGCCCCGCTGGCCGACCGCGAGCAGACCCGCCGGATGCTAGGCGTGCTTCAGGCGCTGCGGCTGGCGCTGTTCCAGCACATGTTCCTGCGCGTGGTGATGGTCCCTGCCTTCAGCCGCGCCAATGACATTGCCCGCGAGGATGTGTGGGAAATGGTTTTCACCCTGCGGATCGACGAAGCCGTGGCGCAGCTTCGCCGTGCCTTCCCGGTGAGCTTCCCCTCGATCGGCGACTTTACCGTGGCCGAGCCAACCGATTACCCCGACGAGGGCGCGACCGGCTATGCCGCCATCCAGCGCAACTACATCGATCCCATCGAACGCGCGAACCATCTGGCCCTGCGCATTGCCACCGCCGTGGCGAACGCGTTCGGCGCGCATGGGTGACAGCAAGCCAGCTTAACCTTTGCCGGCCCGCCAGTCCCGCCCCGACACGGTGACAGATCGCCGCTGGCAATTGCCCGCGCGCCACGGCAGGGTAACGATCAGGGTACAGCAACAGGCGCGCAGGCGATGAAGTTCAGCGGAATAGCGGCGATTGGCACCGCGATTGTCGGCATTGTCGCAGTCGGCGCGGTGCTTGCGCTGTCCGAACCTTCGCCTGCAAGCAAGCCGGTCGCCGCGATTTCGGCCGCATCGGCTCCCGCTCCAGCGAAGCCTGCGCCTGTGGCCACCACCAAGCCGGCCCCCGCACCCGCCGACGAGCGCTTTGTCATCAAGCGCATTCTGCCGATCAGCGGGCCGATCCGCTATGGCGAATGGCACTGGGACGAGGCGGGCGTGCCCGATGGGCCGATCGTCATCACGGTCGATCTCGATGCGCGGGTGCTGTCAGTGTTCAAGGGCGGCTATGAAATCGGCGCGACCGCCGTGTTGCTCGGCACCCAGGAAAAGCCGACGCCGACCGGAGTGTTTCCGATTACCGAAAAGCAGGCGCGGCACATCTCCAATCTCTATGCCGCGTCGATGCCCTACATGCAGCGGCTGACCAATGACGGCGTCACCATCCACGCCACCAATGTCGAAAACGGCTATGCCAGCCACGGCTGCATCGGCACGCCGCTGGCCTTTGCAAAGAAGCTGTTCGGCACCACCAAGGTGGGTGACAAGGTCTATATCACCCGCGGCAAGACCGCCGGGATGGGCGATTCACTCGTCGGCACCTGACGGCACGGCCCGGCGGCGCTGCGGCGCGGCCATGAAACGCCAGCCTTCGCGGGTAGGCCGCACGACCAGACTGCCGATCGAGCCGGTACGCCCGTCCACCAGTCCATCGAACAGGCGGGCCAGCGCGCTGCCGCGCGGCGGTTCCTCGCCCAGCCGCCGGGCGATCAGGGCCAGCACCCGCAGCGCCACCGCGCGCGGTGCCTGCGGGCGATAGGTCAGGCCCATCGGTTCCCTGGTCACGGCTTCGCTCCATTCGCGCCGTGCCGCCCAATCGAGCGCGACATCGGCATCGGCAAGGTGAGCGGCGCTGCGGGCAAGCGCTGGCACATCCAGCCAATCCGCCTCCGCCATGCGGCGGCGCAGCCGTGCGCGGTCGAAACGTTCATCGCCGTTGCTGGGGTCCTCTGCGGCGATCAGGCCTGCGGCTTCGACCACGGCGCGCAACTCGCTGCGCCGCCAGTCCAGCAGCGGGCGCAGCAGCGGCAGTTCGGTGCCCGGCAGCAGGCCGCGCGCGCGCACCCCGGCCAGCCCGGCTACCCCGCTCGCACGGTTCAGCCGCATCAGCAGGGTCTCCGCCTGATCGTCGGCATGATGAGCAGTCGCCAGCGCGGCAAGGCCCTGTCGTTCCATCCACGCCGCCAGCGCGGCATAGCGCGCCGCGCGCGCCTGTGACTGGACGTTGCCCTCGGCTACCGAGATGCGCAGTACTTCATGCGGCACGCCGAGCGAGCGGCAAACCGCGCCCACCATGCCCGCTTCAGCCGCGCTTTCGGCGCGCAACCCGTGATCGACCGTGGCCGCCTCTGTCAGGCCCGGACGCGCGGCATGGGCGAGCAACAGCAGGGCAAGGCTGTCAGGCCCGCCGGAAACGGCCACGGCCAATTTGTCACCCGGCGGCAGCCATTGTGCCAAGGCAGCGGAAAAGCGCTCCGTCAGCGCCGGATCGGGCGCGGGCGGCGTATCAATTGCACTTCACCGCGCCGCGCGTGGCGTCATATTGCGCCTTCAACCGGCCAGCGGCTTCGCGCGGGTAGGTCTCGCTGAATTCGGCGATGGCGATGCAGGCGCGATTGGTGTCCTTGAGCCGACCCATCGATTCCGCCAGGAACAGCAGGCTGTCCGGCGCGCGATCACCTTGCTTGTTGGCCTGATAGTTCTGCAGGAACCAGCTGGCCGCGTCGCGCGGCTTGCCATCGTCAAGATAGGCGCGGCCCAGCAGGTTGCGCGCATAGCTGACGCGGGTGTGGCGCGGATACTTGTCGAGGAAAAGGCGCAGCTGCTGCTGCGCTTCGGGATAGAACTTCGCTTCCCACAGACGGTACCCATAGCTGTATTCGTCGTCACCCGCATCGTCGGTCTGCGGCTTGGCCACGGCACGAACCGCAGCCAGGCGGGCCGAGGACGGCGCCGCAGCCGTAGTGGGCGCAGGACGCGGGGCGGCAACCACCGGGGCTGGCGTCGGCTTGGCGACGAGCGGCGCGGGGAGTGCCGGCGCCGGCGTGGTTACGGCCTTGGGCGCAGTCAGGCTCGACGCGGCGGGGGTATCGACCGGCGCTGGCGTCGCGGCCACCTGCGCAGCGGCGGCAGTGCCGGCACTGGCCGCCATGCGCGCTTCGAGCTGGCGCAGCTTGTTGGCGTTTTCCTCACCCTGCGCGGTAAGCCGCGCCATCTGCGCCTCGATCGCGTCCATGCGGGCGAGCATGTCGGTCACCGGCGTGGTTGCCGGCGTGCCAGCGGGAGTGGCACCCGCCTGGGCGGGGCTGACCTGCGGGGTGAAGGTCTTGCCGTCGCCGGGGAACACCTGGCGCTGCAGCGCGCGCACTTCGGCTTCGATCCGGCGCATCCGCGCCTCCTGCGCGGTATCCTGCGCCATAGCCGGCACGGCTGTTCCCGCAAGCATCAGCACCAGCGCCAGCAAGGGGCGTTTGCCACCCACCATGGTCATCATGTTCAGTTCCGCTCCTGTCAGGCCGCGATCATACCGTATTGACGCCATAACGCCACAGTCAGCATGAACCGCCGGTGGCTGATGCCGCAGTGCCCGCGCCCTGTCGAGCCGGGATCATTGCGTAACGGTGGAAGCTTGTGGCTGCGCGGCATCGCTGGCGGCAACGGCAGCCGGCACGGCCGGGGCGGGTGCCGGGGCCGGCTGGGTGGCAACCCGGGCTTCGTGACGGGCGATAGTCCGATGCTGCGGCATCGACGCCTGGGCCGGTGCAATGATGGCTGCCGCGCCGACGACGGGAGACGGTACCGCCGAGGGGGCCGGAGCGCCGCGCGCCAGCAACGCGGCGGCGGAGACGGGCACGTCCTTCATCGTCATCTGCCGGTCAGACAGCTTGGGCACCGCCTGTCCGCCAATGGTGATGGACAGTGCCTCGGGCCGCCCAGTCCAGATCTTCGGGTCCTGCGCATCGGCAGGCAGGGTATAGGTTTCGCCCTGGGCCAGTTGCTTCTGCAGCAACTGGTTGCCGGCCCCGTCATAGAATTTGACCCATATCCCGGATTCGAGCGCGGTGAATACTACCGGCCCGCCAGCCTGCGGCGCAGCAGTGGTACCGCCAGCGGCCTGCGAGGGCGCGGCAGCGGGTGCGGCGCTCTCCTGCGGGGAGAGCGAGGGCAGGGTGACGGCGGGCGAGAGATAGCTGCGCCAGACCACCAGCAGCCCCAGCAGCAATGCCACTGCCGCCAGTGCGGCAATCAGCACCACGCCGCCCCCGGGCACCCGCGCCGGATCGCCCGGTTCAAAGGTGGAGGCGCTGCGGGTATCGGATTCGGACTCCGTCCCGCTGAGTTCGTCGCGCACGCTTTCGACAATCGCCTTCTCGTCCAGCCCGAGCGCCCGGGCATAGGACCGCGAGAATCCAACGGCATAGGTGCGCGCGGGCAGTGCCGCGAAGTCGCCGGCCTCGATCGAAACGAGCGACCGTTCGGGAATCTTGGTACGCGCCGCGATGTCGGTCAGGCTGAGGCCAGCGGCCTCGCGCGCGCGGCGCATGCGGGAACCTGCGGTTTCCAGTGGCAATTCAACGGGGTTCGTGTCTGCTTCGGCCATCCCGGTCCTGCACTTTATGTAATTATTGGCGATCCGGGCGCTAGAAACCTTTGCAGCGGGCCAAAGTCAACGAAAATGCACCATTTCCGGACAGTCGCAGCGGCAGACCGGGCACGGTATCAGTCGAGCAGGATGCCGCGGTCACCAGCCCATGCCTGCAGCTCGGTCCGAAGGTTCGGCGGCGGCGCGGCAAGCCAGCCGCTCATCGCCTCGCCAATCTCGCTCACGTCGATGCGGCGCACCAGTTCCTTGATCGGACCGACCGCCGCCGGAGTGATCGACAGACGGCGGATGCCGAGCCCGATCAGCGCCAATGCTTCCAGCTCCCGCCCGCCCATTTCACCGCAAACCGTAACGTCCACCTGATGCCCGGCGACACTGGTGACGATCCGCTTGAGGAAGCGCAGGATCGCCGGGCTCAGCCAGTCATAGCGTTCAGCCAGCTTGGGATTGGCGCGATCGGCGGCGAACAGGAACTGGGTCAGATCGTTGGTGCCGATCGACAGGAACGAAAGCCGCGGTGCCAGCACGTCGAGCATTTCGGCCAGCGCCGGCACTTCCAGCATGGCACCATAGCGGATCGTTTCGGGCAGCACCTTCTTCTGGCCCTTGAGGAAGCGCACCTGGCTTTCGAATACCTCGCGCGCGGCGTCGAACTCCCACGGCTCCGAAACCATCGGGAACATCACGTTGAGCGTTCGCCCCGCTGCCGCTTCCAGCAGCGCCCGCGCCTGAACCTTGAGCAGCCCATCGCGTTCGAGCGCAACGCGCAGCGCGCGCCAGCCCATCGCAGGGTTTTCCTCCTGCTCGCCGTCATTGTGGCGCAGGTAAGGGAGCACCTTGTCGCCGCCGATGTCGACCGTGCGGAACACCACCGGCTTGTCACCTGCCGAATCGAGCACATCGCGGTAAAGCCGGGTCTGGCGTTCGCGCGCCGGCAGCGTGGCGGACACGAGAAACTGGAACTCGGTGCGGAACAGCCCCACGCCGTCCGCCCCGGTGAGCGAGAGGTTCGGCATGTCGTCGCGCAGGCCGGCGTTGATCATCACCGTGATACGGGTGCCATCACGGCTGAACGGCTCGACATCGCGCAGCTTGGCATAGCTCGCCTGGCGTTCGCGGCTGCGCGCGAAGCGGGCCTCGAAGGCTTCGACCTGCCCCTGCGCCGGACGGATGGTGGCGGTGCCCTGATCGGCGTCGAGCAACAACTGGTCGCCCTCGCGCAGCAGCCCGCGCAGGTTGCGCACCCGGCCCAGCACCGGCACGCCCATGGCGCGCGCGACGATGACGACGTGGGCGGTGAGCGAACCTTCTTCCAGGATCACGCCCTTCAGCCGCCGCTTGTCGTATTCCAGCAGCTCCGCCGGGCCAAGGTTGCGCGCGATCAGGATCGCGTCGCCGCGCAGGCCCTGGCTCGCCGCTGTGCCAAGCTGGCCCGAAACGATGCGCAGCAGCCGGTTGGCCAAGTCTTCCAGATCGTGCATCCGGTCGGCCAGCAGCGGATCGTCGATCTGGCGCATCCGCATCCGGGTGCGCTGCTGCACGCGCTCGATCGCCGCTTCGGCGGTCAGGCCTGAATCGATGGCATCGTTGATCCGCCGCGACCAGCCTTCGTCGTAGGCGAACATCTTGTAGGTCTCGAGCACTTCCTCATGCTCGCCGCCCATGCCGAACTCGGCCTGGGCGGCCATCCGCTCGATCTGCTCGCGCATCTTGTCGAAGGCGAGGTAGACGCGCTGGCGTTCGGCCTCGGTATCTTCGGCCATGACATGTTCGATGGTGATGCGCGGCTGGTGGAACACCGCCACGCCGCTTCCCAGCCCCTTGACCAGAGTCAGCCCGCGCACCTGCTCCGGCCCGGTCTGCGCGGCGGAAAGGCGCAGCGCCTCTTCTTCATCGACCAGCCCGGCGTTGGTGATCAGTTCGGACAACACCATGGCCACGGTCTGCAGCGCCTCGATCTCCACTTCCTCGTAGCGGCGCGGATCGACATGCTGGACGCAGATCACGCCCACCGCCCGCTCGCGCCGGACGATGGGAACGCCGGCGAAGGAGTGGAATTTGTCTTCCCCGGTTTCGGGGCGATAGGAAAAGTCAGGATGGGCGGTCGCCTCGGCGAGGTTGAGCGTTTCGCTCTGCCCGGCGATGGTGCCGACCAGCCCTTCGCCCAGCGCCATGCGTGTGACGTGCACCGCTTCCTGAGCCAGCCCGCGCGTCGCGAACAGTTCCAGCATCCCTTCGCGCAGCAGGTAGATCGAACAGACCTCGCTATCGAGGCCCTCGCCGATCACTTCGACCACGTTGTTCAGCTTCGCTTGCGCATTGGCACGCGACGCCATCACTTCGTGCAGGCGGGTCAGGATAGTGCGGGCGGCGGCGGCGGCTTCGCTGGTCATGCAACCGGTCTAGCCGAAAGCGCAGGGTTTGAAAACGCGCCCGTCGCCGTCCGCATTGGTATTTAGAGATCTGTCTAGAAATTCGCGGCAGGGCGGACTTCGTGCGGGTACCGGACAATCCGAAACCGAAGTTTCGGATCAGCCAGCGAAACACCCGATCAATGGTGGGCGATTTCCTCCTTGATCCGCAGCTTCCGCTTCTTGAGTTCCTGGACCATGGCCATGTCAGGCAAGGGGCGATTCAATTCATCCTGTATCTGCCGCTCGATTCCCGCGTGCTTGAGCTGCAGGGCACTGACATGCGAAGTTTCCATAGGAGCACTCCTTCTGGTTGCGCGACCACGATGGTCGTTCGACCCTATCCGCCGCTCCGGCCTCTCCGACTCAGCGAGCAAGCTCGAACCGGCGTGATTGTCATCCAAGCACATTAAGCCTATCTTGCGAAGCACCCCCGTATTCGTTTCAGCGGAAACGGGGCAAGGCTGCGACCAGCCGTCCTTCGGGGCGTGTCGCGCGGCTGGAACCCTGGGGCAAATACGGAGCCGGAATAGAGGTATGGCGCGGTGAGCGAAGAGGAAATGCGCAAGCGCCTGGCGATTCTGCTGATCGAGCACCGCGATCTCGACGCGGCGATCGATGCCCTGACCGCCGCCGGCACGCCCGACCAGCTCCAGATCGCCCGGATGAAGAAGCGCAAGCTCAAGCTGAAGGATCAGATCGCGCTGATCGAGGATTACCTGATTCCGGACATTATCGCCTGATTTGCGCGCTCCTGCCGGTGCCGGCCATGGCGGCAAAGCGTACCGGAAAGGAACACCGCCAATTTGCCGGGCAAAACCGCGTTACAGGCAGTTGCGAATGGGGATTCGCTGCGATTAACGGGTCAGCGGAATGACCAAGCCGGCAACCATAAACCCGAGGATCATCGAAGGGCTCTATTGCGAGGCACTTGTCCTGTCGGACGAAGTGCGCGCGGCCTTTGACCTGTCGGGCCGGCTGGATGAAACCGGACGCGGCGAAAGCGCGGCGCGGGTGGCGCTGTCATGCGAAGCGCTGCGCACCACCACCCGGATGATGCACGCCATCGCCTGGCTGCTGAACCACCGCGCCTACTTCGCCGGCGAGCTTTCCGAATTCCAGCTGCGCCGCCATGGCCGGCTGGCACCCGACTATCCCACCGCCGATCCCGAGCGGCTGGCGCTGCTCCACGTTGACCTGCGCTCGCTGATCGCCGCGACCGAGCGATTCTATGCCCGGCTGGTGCGGATCGACCGCGGCTGGCGCGAACGCGATCCGGCCACGCCCGGCGCGATAGACCGGCTGCGCGAGCGCCTGCAGCAAGCGGTGATGCCGCCAGGGCGATAGCGTCAGGTTGCCGCCAGCGCCTTGCGCCAGCGGGACACGCGTGCGGCCCGCAGATCATCCTCCATGTCCGGGACAAAGTGGCGTACCGGCCCCCGCATCGCTGCTGCCGCCTCGGTCAGCGAGCCGAACAGGCCGGTGCCCAGTCCCGCCAGCATCGCCGCACCCAGCGCGGTGGTCTCGACGAAATCCGGACGCTCGACGGTAAGTGCCAGCATGTTGGCCAGATCCTGCGCCATCCAGTCGTTGGCGCTCATGCCGCCGTCGATCCGCAGGCTGCACCACGCTGCGCCATCGGCGGCGAAGGCATCGGCAAGGTCCAGCGTCTGCATTGCCATGGCTTCGAGCGCCGCCCGCGCCAGATGCGCGCGAGTAGTGGCGAAGGTCATGCCGGTGATCGCTGCGCGGGCATCGGGTCGCCAGTGGGGGGCGCCGAGACCGGACAGCGCCGGCACGATGGTGACCCCGCCGGAATCCGGCACCGAGGCCGCCAGCTCCGCCGTTTCCGCCGCGCTGGCGATCAGATTCAGACCGTCCCGCAGCCACTGGATCAGGCTGCCGGCGACGAAGACCGACCCTTCCAGTGCATAGCTGCGCACGCCGCCCAGCTGGCATAATACCGTGCCGAGCAACCGATGGCGCGAACGGGGCAGCTTGTCGCCCATGTTGGCAAGGACAAACGCCCCGGTCCCGAAGGTCGCCTTGGTTTCGCCGGGGGAGAGACAGCCCTGGCCGATGGTCGCCGCCTGCTGGTCTCCGGCGAGGCCGGCAATCGGAATGGCCCGGCCGAACAGGTCTGGCAGGGTCTCGCCGAAGTGCCCGGCGCAGTCTGTCACTGCGGGCAGGCCCGACGGCGGCACGCCGAACAGGTTACAAAGGCCCGCATCCCAGCCAGTACCGGCCAGTGGCAGCAGGCTGGTGCGGCTGGCATTGCTGGCATCACTGATGTGCAGCCCGCCGGTGAGCTGCCACACCAGCCACGATTCTACCGTGCCAAAGGCCAGCCGCCGGCCTGCCGCCGCCGCGCGCACCGCTTCGCTGTTGTCGAGCAGCCAGCGCATCTTGCTCGCCGAGAAATAGGGATCGAGCAACAATCCGGTCTGCGCCTGCACCGCCGGCTCATGCCCGGCGGCGCGCAGGGCATCGCAGAACGGGGCGGTACGGCGGTCCTGCCAGACCAGCGCGCGGTGCAGCGGCTGCCCGCTTGCCTTGTCCCAGGCGATAACCGTCTCACGCTGGTTGGTGATGCCGATGCCGGCAATCCGCCCGGCACCGCCGGCCTGCGCCACTGCCTGCCGGGCACAGGCGAGCGTCGCCTGCCAGATTTCCGCCGCATCATGCTCGACATGGCCTGGCGCAGGATAGTGCTGCGCGATAGCTTGCTGCGCCATCCCCAGGATCTGGCCTGTACCAGTGAAAACCACCGCCCGCGTGGACGTTGTGCCTGCGTCGAGCACCAGGATCAAATCGGCGGCACGTGTCATCGCTGGGCCCTCCCGCCAGTCTTTTGCCCGCAGCGGCTGGCCAAGTCGAGACTGCGCGCTCGACATGCCGCCTCGCAATCACCATATCGCCGCCTATGGAGTTTCCCGCCAAGCCCTGGCCGGTCGGCCTTGTCGAAACCTGCGAACCGCTGGTGCGCCGCGTGCTGGCGGGCAATCCTTCCGCATTCACGTTCACCGGCACTCAGACCTATCTGGTCGGCGCGGGGAGCGACGTGGCAGTGATCGATCCTGGCCCGGCGGAGGAGGATCACCTCTCGGCGATCCTTGCCGCAGCCGGCACCGCACGGATTGCCGCAATCGTCTGCACCCACACCCACCGCGATCATTCGCCCGCCGCCGCACCGCTTGCCGCGCGCAGCGGCGCACCGGTGATCGGTTGCGCGCCGCTGGTGCTGGACGACAGTGGGCCGCGCGCCGACGCGCCGTTCGACCACACCTACGCGCCCGGTCGCGTGCTGGCCGATGGCGAGCAACTGGCGGGCGACGGCTGGACCCTGACCGCGCTGGCCACTCCCGGCCACACCTCCAACCACCTGTGTTTCGCGCTGGAGGAAAGCGGCGCACTGTTCACCGGCGATCACGTGATGGGCTGGTCCACCTCGGTCGTCTCACCGCCCGATGGCGACATGGCTGCCTATATGGCCAGCCTGGCCCTGCTCCATGGCCGGGAGGACACGGTGTACTATCCGGCGCACGGCCCCGCAGTGACCAAGCCGCGCCAGCTGGTGCGCGGCATGATCGGCCATCGCCGTCAGCGCGAGCGTCAGATCCTCAACCTGCTCGGCGAAACGCCGCACACCATCGAGGCCATGGTGGCGCGGATGTACAAGGGCGTGGCCCCGCAGTTGTGGCCCGCAGCCGGTCGCTCGGTGCTGGCCCACCTGATCGACCTTCGCGCCCGCGGCGTGGTAGCGCAGAATGGCGAGGAGTGGCGGCTGATCGATGCGTAAGTGGATCGTCCTTGCCCTGATCGCGGTGCTCGCCCTGGCCGCCGTGCTGGTCTGGCGGGCCAATGGCGAGCGTGATCAGGCCGAAATGCAGCTGGGTATCGACAGCGCTCGGGTGCTGTCGCAGAGCTTTGCGCGCGCCAACCAGCTCAAGGTCGCGGGCATTGCCGGCGATCTGGTCGCCCGCAGCACCGATCCGGGGCTGATTCATGTGCTCGACGTCAGCCAGACGATGAAGGCACCCTACGCGGTCGACTATTTCATCGACCTCTCGCAGATCGCTGGCAACGCCTATGCCTGGGATGCTGCGCACAAGCGGCTGGTGGTGGAAATTCCCGACGTGACCGTCGGCAAGCCGAACATCGACGAAAGCGCGGCCACCGTCAGCCAGACTGGCCTCTATATCTCGCGCGCGGCCGGGCTGCGATTGCAGCAAGCCGCCGCGCAGGCGCTGGCGAACAAGGCGAGCGAACAGGCCTATCTCCCCGCCAATATGGAGCGCGCCCGCACGGCCGCGCAGGAGGCGGTGCGGGCCAATGCTCTGGCGCCGCTGCGCGCGGCGGGGATCGAGGCGGTGCAGGTTGACGTCCAGTTCGCCTTCCGCCGCAACCGCAACGATGATGTCTGGGACTACACGACACCGATTGAACAAGTGGCTGATCGTCTGGCAAGGATGAAGCACCACGGGCGCACTGCCGCCCCCGGATCGAAAGAGGAACCGAAATGACCGTGATGACTGCCAATCTCGCCGGCGTCGACGTGCGCGCCGAGATCGAGCGCCTGCGCAAGGAGCGCAACGCGGTGATCCTCGCTCACTATTACCAGAAGCCGGAAATCCAGGACCTGGCCGACTACATCGGCGACAGTCTGGAACTGTCGCGCCGGGCGGCGGAATCGAAGGCCGATGTCATCGCCTTCTGCGGCGTGAAATTCATGGCCGAAACCGCCAAGATCCTGGCGCCCGAAAAGACCGTGATCCTGCCCGATCTCGATGCCGGTTGCAGCCTTGAGGATTCGTGCCCGCCGGAAAAGTTCAAGGCCTTCCGCGCCGCGCATCCGGATCACATTGCGCTGACCTACATCAACTGCTCGACCGAGGTGAAGGCGCTGAGCGACATCATCGTCACATCGTCCTCAGCCGAAACGATCCTGTCGCAGATCCCGCGCGACCAGAAGATCATCTTCGGACCGGATCGCCACCTTGGCGGCTACCTCAGCCGCAAGTTCGACCGCGAGATGCTGCTGTGGCCGGGCGTATGCATCGTCCACGAAGCCTTCAGCGAAACCGAGCTGATCAAGCTCAAGGCGCAGCACCCGGGCGTTCCTGTCGCCGCGCACCCCGAATGCCCGCCACACATCGTCGATCATGCCGACTATGTCGGCTCGACCAGCGGCATCCTGAACTACGCCAAGGCCATGCCGGGCGACACCCTGATCGTCGCGACCGAGCCGCACATCATGCACCAGATGCAGCTCGCCATGCCGGCAAAGACCTTCATCGGCGCACCGGGGGCCGACGGCCAGTGCAGCTGCAACATCTGCCCCTACATGGCGCTCAACACGCTCGAAAAACTTTACCTCGCCCTGCGCGACCTGACCCCGCAGGTCCACATCGAGGAAGGCCTGCGCCTGCAAGCCAAGAAGAGCCTCGACCGGATGCTGGAAATGGCAAGCGGCACCGTGGGCAAGGGTGATCTGGGGGCGCGGTGAGCGGTCCGTCCCCTTCCCTACAGATCGGCCAGTGGCTGAGGAAGGATTCCTTCCATTGGCAAATCTTGGGGCATGTCCGGTCACTTGAACTGCCGGACTGCTGGATCGCTGCTGGATTTGTTCGCAATCTTGTCTGGAATGTCCTTCATGATCGCAGGCCTGCGATCACTAGCGATGTCGATGTAATATGGTTCGATCCGAGCCAAACAAGCGAGCATCGTGATCAAGACCTGGAATCGGCCTTAAACCGGCTTGACCCCCGAATTGACTGGTCTGTTTGCAATCAAGCCAGAATGCATTTTGATAATGGTGACGAACCTTACGGATCGTCGGAGGACGCCATGCGTTACTGGCCTGAAACTGCGACCGCCGTTGCCGTTCGACGAACGGGCGACGATTGTTGCGAGTTTATTGCGCCATTTGGTTTCGATGATCTCTTGGGCTTGAAATTACGACCTGCCGGTGCCTTCGAGAACTGCAAGCGAGCCATTTTTGAAGAGCGTGTCGCGAGCAAAAACTGGGAAGCTGAATTTCCATTGCTTCGACGCACCTGAGTTACCCCTAACCCGCCATCACCCGCCGAACCATGTCCGGCTCGGCTTCGATCACCTTGAAGTAGGCGCGTACCGCCGGGGGGGGCATGTGGCGTCCGATTTCGTACTGGCGGATGCTGGCGGCCGGAATGCCGAATACCTCGGCGAACTCCTGCTGGGTCATACCTAGCCGGACCCGAAGCTGGCGCACGCGTCGCCCCATCAGGCCACGCTCAAGCGCAGCAACCGAAACGTCAAAATCCTCGGGATCATCCGGATCGGCCGGTATGGCGATCATAGTATCCTTGTTCACTTGCGTTGCTCCTGCGCACCGAGATCAGCCGGATCCGGTCGTCGCGCCAGACGTGGACCGCGGTATGGAGTTTGCCGGCGACCAACCCCACGGCTTTGAATCGGTCCTCACCATCAATCAGCCTGTGAGAGGCGACCACGACATGATCGGGATCATCGAACACGCGCACCCCTAAAGCCAGATGCAGCCCGTGCTTGAAACGGTTTGCCTCACCCTTGGCCGGATCGAATTCGAACTCCATGCCTGCAAACTAAGTGAATCACATATATCAGGCAAAGCGAAGCGAGTCGATAATGGATACTTTCGCGTCAGACCCACTCCTCCCGGTCCGCCCAGGTTACCGGGTACATGTTGGCATATTGCACCAGCCGGGGACGGTCTGAGCTGTTGGGGCTGGCGCCGTGCGGCAGGTCGTGGCGCCAGATGATCAGGTCGCCCGCCTTGCCGGGAATGTGGCGGGCGAGGTGATCGAGGTTCTGTGCGCACGGGTCCGCGCCGCCGAGGCTGTCCAGCCAGTCATCAAGCCGGTGATGGAAGCCCGGCACCAGCCGCAGCGCGCCCTGATCGGCCTCGGTATCGGTCAGGTAGAGCACGCCCAGCGTGGAGAACGGGATCGGGCGGGCGAGCGAGCAATCCCAGTGCATTTCATGCCCGCGATAGGGATGGCCCAGCACGACCGGGGGATTGAAGCCGACCCGGTCGATAATCGACCACAGGTCGGCAGTGCCCCACAACTGCGCGAAGGCCTTGTGGACGCGTGCGTTGCGGCGCACCGGCTCCAGCGCAGGGTCCTGGAAGTGCTGGAGCATGACGCCGTTGCCCTGCCAGTCATACCAGCTCGCCGGATCACCCGTCCGCCCGCCAACCAGCCGCCATACCAGTGCGGCGGCGGCGGCTGCCTGTTCGGGCGTGATGGCGGCGCGCAGCACGACATAGCCCTCGCGCTGCCAGTGGGCGAGATCGGCCTCGTCGAGCACCGGCGTCATCGCGGTGATCGCATCGAGCCTGGCCCGCGTGGCCAGCGGCGGCGGATCGCCGCGCAGCATGGCGTGATAGCGTGCCAGCTCCGCCCTGTCCGGCAGCCCGGCCGTTTCGGCGATCCAGCGCACGAAGGCTGGCCAGTCGGGCCGATTCTGGCGCAACTCGGTCAGTACCTGCTCAAACCCCAGGCCAAGCATGTCGAGCATGACCCGCACCGGACGGTCAATGCGCCACGTGGCGGTGGCCCGACCGGTGGCGAAGGTCCAGAATGCCTCCAGTCCCGCCACTTCGGGAAAGTGCGGTTCGGCGGCCGCCATGCTCACCCTTTCTCCTCCCCCAGTCGGGCAAGCACCAGTGCCGCGCCGATCAGGGCCATACCCAGTACGTCGATCAGGCCCAGCCGTTCACCGAAGGCCAGCCAGCCGGCCAGCGCCGCCACGGCGGGCTGGGTCAG
The DNA here is from genome assembly GCA_028869175.1 of Sphingomonadales bacterium. Lineage (GTDB taxonomy): Bacteria > Pseudomonadota > Alphaproteobacteria > Sphingomonadales > Sphingomonadaceae > Novosphingobium. The sequence continues at coordinate 18,729 of JAGWTB010000001.1, read as the reverse complement.
CAGGGCAAGGCCGATCACCAGCGGGCGAAAATGGCCCAGCGCATAGACCAGAAGCCCCTGCCCGATCATCTGGCTGGTCAGCGCCAGCCCCAGCAGCGGCCCCCAATGGTGCGGCCAGACCGGTTCGCCGCGCAGCAAGGCGACGGCCAGCAGCACGGGTGCCCCCGCCGCGCTTGACAGGGCGAGCAAGCTCCAGCTGCCGAAACGCGCGCGTTCACCCTGCAGCAGCATGATATAGCCAGCGTAGAGCAATCCGGCGAGCAGGCAGAGCGCATCGCCCATCAGCGTCTGCGCGCCCAGTTCCAGGCTGCGCCCCATGAGGATCGCCGTGCCCGCCAGCGCGGCGGCAAAAGCCATGGCCTCGGCCCGGTGCGGGCGGCGGCGCAGTGCGATCAGCCCCCAGGCCATCAGCACCACGCTGCCCGCATTGCCGAACAGCGCGGCATTGCCCAGCCGGGTCATGCCGATGCCGAGGTGCCAGCTGGCAAGATCGAGCGCGAAGAAGGCTCCGGCTCCGGCCAGCGCCAACCAGGTGCCGCGCGGAAATCCGCCGACCGGCTGGCGGTTCGCCCGGGCCAGCACGAACAGCACCGGCAGCGCCAGGAACAGCCGCCAGAAGCCGGCGGATACCGGTCCGCTATCGGCCAGCCGCACCCACCACGGCCCCAGCGCCAGCGCCACGTTACCGCCGACCAGCGCCGCCACATGCGCGGGCCGCCAGACGCGCGACGGAGTGGATAGGGTGGCCATGCGCCCCTCGCTAGACGATAGCGCGGCCTTGCGCACCAAATCTTCACCATACCAATGCCATGTAAGGCAGGCTGCGAATCGGCGAGTCTGCAATTGGCTGCCGGAGCGAGGAGGGTCGCACCACAATGTACCTGCGTTCATGGCTGATCGTGCCCGGCGACAGCGAGAAGAAGCTGGCCAGGGCTTCGGCTTCAGGGGCTGATGTCATCATCGTCGATCTGGCCGATTCGGTGGCCATGCCGATGAAGCAGGCGGCGCGCGAACGCGCGCGCGAATGGCTGGCCGTCCATCGCACGCAGATTCTGGAAAACCGCAAGTTCGGACGCTGGGTGCGGGTCAACCCGCTCGACAGCCGCCTGTCGCATGAAGACCTGATGACAGTCATGGCCGGCGCGCCCGATGGCATCGTCCTGCCCCGCGCGGCAGGCCCGGCTTCGATCCAGCATCTCGCGTCGGAACTCTATGAGCTTGAGCAGAAGCACGGCATCCCCACCGGATCGACCCGCATCCTGCCGATTGTCAGCGGCACGGCGCGGGCGGCCATCGCCATCCCGGACTATGTCGAAGCTTCGTTGCCTCGCCTTGCCGGGCTGGGCTGGGAAGCAGCGGGACTGATGACCGCGCTGGGGGCGACGCGTGAACGCCATCCCGGAGGCGACTGGACTGATCCGATGCGACTGGTCCGCGCCCATACCTTGCTGGCCGCCCATGCGCGCGGCGAGATTGCGCTGGAAACCCCGCATCCCGATGCAGAAGACATCAAGGGTCTGAAAGCGGCAGCCGTGGCCGGGGCCGCCGATGGATTTACCGGCATGGTGGCGCTGCATCCGGCCCAGGTCCCGGCAATCAACGCCGCCTTTACGCCCAGCGATGCGGAACTCGACGCCGCCCGCGTGCTGGTTTCGGTGGCCGATGGGCAGCTCGCCGCCGGGATCGACCGGAGGACGCTGGATAACGCACAGGCAAACCTCGCCCGGCGCAAGCTCGGGATGCAGGTCTGAGACTTACTCTCCGGGGCCAGCCGCCCCGGCGTCTGCTGCGGAGGCAGCCGGCTTCGGCTTGGCGCTACCCGCAGGCTTGCCGCCCTTGTCGGACGCGTCCTTGCCCGACTTGCTGTCGCCGCCGTTGCTGTCCGACTTTGGTGCCAGTGGCGGCTGCGAGCGGACCGAATCGATCGGCAGCATCGCGTCGCTGGCCGAGCCCTCGAGAATCTCGCCCGAGGCAGCGCGATGGTCGTCGGCCTTTTTCGCCGGCTCAGCCTTGTTGCAGGCCATCAGCACCAGCGGCAGGGCGGCGACGGCGATCACGTGAACAGGCAGGCGGGGGTTGCGCATCATGAGTCAGCTTTCCTTGGGGCACGCCACGTCCAGCGCGGCAAGAAATGCATCGGTGTGGTTCAGCAATGCCCGATCCCACGTGGCGGAATCAACCTCTACGCCCAGCCGGGCCAGACTGGTGACGCCGAATTCCTCGATCCCGCAGGGAACGATCCCGCCGAAATGCGCCAGATCGGGCGACAGGTTGACCGAAAAGCCGTGCATGGTCACCCAACGGCGAATGCGCACGCCGATCGCGCCGATCTTCGCTTCGCGCCCGTCGATGTCCTGCGTCCAGATGCCGATGCGCCCGGTGCTGCGCCATGATTCGACGCCAAAGTCTGCCAGCGTGGCGATCACCCAGCCTTCGAGCGCGTGGACGAATCCCCGCGCATCGCGCGCGCGCCGCCGGAGGTCGAGCAGGACATAGCCGATCCGCTGGCCGGGGCCGTGATAGGTATAGCGCCCGCCGCGCCCGGCCTGCACCACTTCGAAACGCGGATCGAGCAACTCGGCCGCCGCCGCGCTGGTTCCGGCGGTGTAGACCGGCGGGTGTTCGAGCAGCCAGATCAGCTCGCGCGCCTCGCCAATGGCAATCGCCGCATTGCGCGCCGTCATCGCCTCCAGCGCCGCGCGATAGGGCACGGGTGCCGTTTCGCGGCATATTTCGACTGGGCCGGGCAGAGTTTCCGTCATCGCGCGTTGCGTGGCGGCATTTCATGCGCTTATCAAGGGGGCGCGACATTGAACCGTTCGCCGGAGGGACAGCCATGAAGTTCGACAGCAACCTTGCCTGGAAGCAGGCGAGCGAGGCCGTTACCGCCAATCGCGACGTTCTGTTCGCCATTGCGGGGGTTTTCCTGCTGCTGCCCAACCTGGCTTTCGCACTGCTGTTCCCGCAGCCCGAGCCGCCCGCCGGGATCAAGGGCAAGGAGGCGCTGGAGTTCCTCATCAACTACTGGCAGCCCGCGCTGCCGTGGTTGCTGCTGGCCGGCGTGTTCCAGGCCGTGGGCACTTTGGCCATGCTGACCCTGTTCACCGATCGCACCCGGCCGACCGTGGGCGAGGCGCTGCGCCAGGGTGTGGCTTGCCTGATCCCCTATTTTCTGTCGCAGATCCTGGTTGGTATCGGCATGGGCGCGGTCGGGGCAATGGTGGTCGGGGCAGCGGCGGCGACCAAGTCCGTCGGCCTGATCGTTCTTGCCGTCATGCTCTTGCTGGTGGGCGTGGTCTATGTCGGGATCAAGACCTCGCTGACCTCGCCGGTGATCGCAGTGGAAGGAGAACGCAACCCGTTGGCGGCGCTCAAGCGATCCTGGGAGCTGACCCGGGGCAACAGCCTGTCGATCTTCCTGTTCTACCTACTGGTGGGGCTGGCCTTCGGCGTGGTGCTGATCGTCGCCATGCTGATGATCGGCGCGCTGCTGGCCGTCATGCTGGGCGTGGGCGAAACGGCCCGGATGATTGCAACGGCGATTTCCAGCCTGCTGAGCATGGTGTTCACCACCTATTTCGTCGCGATAGTCGCGGCGATCCATCGCCAGCTGGCCGGGCCTTCCGGCGAGCGTGTCAGCGCAACATTCGATTGAAGCGAGGGTGATCGGGCGCGGGCGCGCGAATATCCGCCCGATATGTTCGCCATTCCAGCGCCGCGAAGACGCGGCTAACAGGTCCTGACCCTAGCCGTCTGCGGCAGTGTCCTTCCAGCCCCAGTACAGAAAGCAGGGCAGGATGTTGAGCAGTTCGAACCCGTTGTCGATCCGGGCGAAGTGCCGCGCCATGAAATCGCGCGCCTTGGCGGTGAACTGATAGACCAGGAAGGCCCCGCCGGGGCGCAGCACGCGCCAGGTAGCGTCGGCGATGGCCGGGCCGACACCGTCGGGCAGGGTCGAGAACGGCAGGCCCGAAAGCACATAGTCGGCGTGATCGTGGCCGTGCGCGCGGACGATGTCCTCCACGTCCGCCGCCGAACCGAGAACGGCGGTGAAGCGGCTGTCAGCGATGGTGCGGTTGAGATAGTCGATGAACAGCGGGTTGGTGTCGATGACGAGCAGCTGCCCGTCGCGCCGCAGCCGGTCCAGCACCGGCCGGCAAAAGGTGCCGACCCCTGGGCCGTATTCGACGAACAGCCGGCAATCGTCCCACTTCACCGGGGCCAGCATCTTGGCAATGGTGAACCGCGATGACGGAATGATCGACCCGACCATCACCGGATGTTCCAGAAAGCCCTCGAAAAACACGCCCCAAGGCCCGAGCATCCGCGAAACGCGGCGCGCCAGCTTCGGCAGGAATGCCTCCTGGGCAAGCTCTGAACTGGACATTGCGCGGTTTTTCCCGGTGTTCTGAATCCGATATTGCGGCGTTTGCAAATTTGCCGGGCCATTGCAAGCCGGGTTGCGGCGGATTACCCGGCTGGCAACATGTCTTCCCCCGATCCCTTTGCTGCCGCACCGGCGACTGCGCAGCTGCCGCAAGGGCGTCTGGCACTGCTGTTTGCCGTCACCATGGTGTCGGCGGCAGGCAATACGGCGATGCAATCGGTGATGCCGGCCATCGGCACCAAGCTGCATGTACCGGACTTCTGGATCAATCTCGCATTCTGCTGGTCGGCAACGCTGTGGATGGTCTGCGCACCGAAATGGGCACGCCGATCCGACAGGCGCGGACGCAAGGCGATGATGGCGATTGGCCTCGGCGGCTTCATCGCCAGTTTCCTGCTGTGCGGCGGCGTGCTGTGGCTGGGGCTGGACGGACTGGTGACGGGCTTCGCCACCCTGGTGCTGTTTGCCGTGGCGCGCAGCCTGTTCGGCGGCTTTGCCTCGGCCGCGCCGCCTGCGGTCCAGGCCTATGGGGCCAGCCGCACCGCGCCCGAGGAACGGACCCGTGCGCTCGCGCTGGTTTCATCAAGCTTCGGGCTGGGCACCGTGGTCGGCCCGGCGCTAGCGCCGCTGATGGTGGTGCCGGTTCTGGGACTGGTCGGGCCGTTCCTGGGGTTCGCCAGCATCGGCGTGGTCATCCTGATAGCGCTGCGGCTGCGGCTGCCTGACGACGCGCCCAGCTACGCCGCGCGCGGCGGCGTGGTAAGCGCGCCCTATGGTGCCGGTGCCGATCCGCAGATCGATGCCGAGGCGGAGGCCGTCTTGGCTCCCGCCCATGCGCGCCTGCGCTGGAGCGATCTGCGCGTGCGCACCTGGATAGTCGCCGGTTTCACCGCCGGACAAGCGCAGGCGGCGCTGACCGGAATCGCCGGGTTTCTGGTGCTTGACCGGCTGGGCTTGCGCGGCCTTCCCGAGGCGGGGGCCAGCCCGATCGCGCTGGTACTGATGGTCGGTGCAGTGGCCACCCTGCTGGCGCAATGGGGCTTGATCCCCTTGTTGCGGCTGGGACCGCGCGCCGCTTGCCTGGGCGGCATGGCGCTGGCGACGCTTGGCACCGCGCTGTTTGCCGTAGCGGGGAACCTCCATGCCATCGCGCTGGGATTCGGCCTCGCTTCGCTGGGTTTCGGGCTGTTCCGGCCCGGCTTTACCGCCGGAACCTCGCTCGCCGTCACCCGTGCCGAACAAGGCGAGGCGGCAGGGATAACCGCTGCGGTCAACGGATCGGCCTATATCCTTGCTCCGGCCATCGGCGTATGGCTCTACAACCATTCGCCCTGGCTCGGCTTCACCGCCATCGCCAGTCTGTGCCTGCTGGTGCTGATCGCGGGCGGCCGGGGCATGCCGCCCGACCGCCGCTGATCCTTCACGGCCCGCCGATAGCTGCCTTGGGGAAACCCTGCCAGCAGGCATCGTAATCGGCTTGCAACAGCGGCGTTGCCAGAGCCCATTCGGTGGGGCTCAACACGGCGTTACTCTCGAACATGAAGGCCAGCGTGCCGTAGAGCTTTTCCGGCGCAAGGCTGGCCGCCATGGCGCGCTCCGTTGCGGTGACATCGGGTCCATGCGCCGAAAAGGCATTGTGCAGGCTCGATCCACCGGGAACGAAGCCGCCGCCTTCCTTGGCGTCGTATGTACCCGTTACCAGTCCCATGAATTCGCTCATGACATTGCGGTGGAACCACGGCGGACGAAAGGTATCATCCGCCACCATCCAGCGCGGCGGGAAGATCACGAAGTCGCAATTGGCCGTCCCGGGCACCGCCGAAGGGCTGGTCAGGACGGTGAAGATCGACGGATCGGGATGGTCGAAGCTGACCGTGCCCATGGTGTTGAACCGCGCCAGATCATAGCGGCATGGCGCGGAATTGCCGTGCCATGCCACGACGTCGAACGGCGAATGATCGAGTTCGGTCGCCCACAGCGCGCCTTCGAATTTCTGCACCAGCAGGAAGGGTTCGTCGCGATCCTCGAACCAGGCCTCTGGAGTCTCGAAATCGCGGGCGCTGGCAAGGCCGTTGGCACCGATGGGGCCCAGATCGGGCAGACGGAACGGCGCGCCATGGTTTTCGCAGACGTAGCCGCGTGCCGGCCCTTGCGGCAGCTCCACCCGGAACCGCAGCCCGCGCGGGATCAGCGCGATGCTGCCGGGGAGGACATCGAGCCGTCCCAGCTCGGTCACCAGATGCAGTGCGCCGTGCTGCGGCACGATCAGCAGCTCGCCATCGCTGAACTGCACCACGCGGCGCTGCATCGATTCGCGCGCGGCATAGAGGTGGATCGCAATGCCGGGATTGGCGGCAAGGGTTGTCAGTCCGTCCAGCCAATCGCCTTCGGCAAGGGGCAGCGCCAGCGGGTCCCAGCGCAGCCGGTTCGGCGTCACCGGCCCCGGCCCGGCCCCGCGCAGCAAGGGAGCGCCGGGCCATGGGCTGAAACGGGCGTGGGCGGCGGAGGGACGCAGGCGATAGAGCCATGATCGGCGATTTTCCGCGCGCGGCGCAGTGAAGGCCGTGGTGGAGAACTGTTCCGCATAGAGGCCGAAGGCAGGGCGCTGCGGGCTGTTGCGTCCTTGCGGCAGGGCACCGGCCACCGCCTCGCTGGCGAAGTGGTTGAGGAAGCCGGACTGGTAGCGCACGGGCGGCTCCAATTTCGTTTCAATTGAAACCGCATTAACCTGCCTGCCCGCAATTGGCAAGTGGCAGGCCCCGGCAACAGCACTTGTCACCAAGCTAACAGGCCTTGTCACCCACCTAACAGATCAGGCTGTCTAGCGTGACAGTCGATGATTTCTGCCAGTTTGGGGGCAAAGCAGTATGTCGACTTACGCAATTCGCACGCTCGGATGCGCCGTGGTGGCGCTCGCCGGGGCGGCAGCGATACCGTCACCCGCATTCGGCCAGGCCGCCGCACCCGCCGCCAAGGCCGAAGCCGAGGCGCGCTACACCGCGCTGGCCGCCGAGGAAGCCAGCCGCGCCGGCACGCCCGACTACGATTACCAGCTTGGCATCGCCGCTGCCGACAGCGGCCATTACGGCGCGGCAATCATCGCCTTCCAGCGCGTGCTGGCGGTCCAGCCCAACCATGCCCAGGCCCGCGCCGAACTGGCCCGTGCCTATGCCATGGCGGGTGACATCGATACGGCACGCGCGCAGTTCGCCACGGTGGTGGACGATCCCAGCCTGCCCGATCCGGTGCGCCAGCGCTTTACCGGTTTCGTCCGCCAGTTTGACCGCCAGATCAAGGGCGGCGGCTCTGACCTGTCGGGCTTCCTTGAAGCGGGCGCGGGGCATGACAGCAACGTCAACGCCGCCACGCAGCTTACCAGTATCACCATCCCGCTGTTCGCCGGCCTCGGCCCTGGCACGCTGGGCGCAGGAGCGCGGGCGCAGAAGGACGGGTATTACGAGATCGGCGGCGGCGTGTCCGGCGTTACCGCGATCAGCCGCCAGAACCGCCTGTTCGGCTCCGTCCTGGGCAACTTCCGTGACAATTTCGACAGCGCCGCCTTCGATCAGGCCAGCCTGACCGGCACCGCCGGCATGGCCCATTCCTTCGCCAACCAGGACGTGATCTCGGTCTCGGCGCAGGTGCAAGGCTTCTGGCTGGGCCACAAGGGCTACCGCACCGCCTACGGCGCGATCGGGCAGTACACCCACCGCTTGCAGGGTGGCAAGGCGCTGGCCGTCTCGCTGCAGTACAACCGGTTCGACTACAACGGCGACCCGCTGCGCGACGCCGACCGCTTCGCCGTGGGCCTGGGCTATGTCACCCGCAATGTCTCGGCCAATGTGATCGCCGGGCATGAGGAGACGCGGCGGCAGGCGGGCGATGCCAATTCGAACAGCTTCGCCGGGGCCTCGCTGGGCGCAGAAGTGCCGCTGGGCAAGAGCTTCGCCGCAGTAATCGGCGCGGCCTTCGACATGCGCCGCTACGATCAGGCGGACCCGCTGTTCCTGGTCAAGCGCCATGACGAGCGGATCGACCTCTCCGCCGGGCTCAAGGTGGGTGTCCTGCCCAACCTCTATCTCCAGCCGCGTGTCACCTACTCGCGCAACTGGAGCAACATCGCGCTTTACGACCACGAACGCTGGACCGCCTCGGCCGGCGTCAGGTTCGAATTCTGATGTCCCTCCGCCCCGCCCCGTCACGCGTATTTTCCGGAGACCAGACCATGTCCCGCACCACCACCACTCGCCAGTTCGCTGGCATCCTGCTGCTCACCGCGTCCAGCCTTGCCATCGCTACCCCCGCCCAGGCCAAGAGCGCCATCTTCGCCAGCGACCCGGGCCTGGCCCGCGCCGCCGAAGCCGGCGAGCGAGTCAACCAGCAGAGCGGCCTGACCCAGGTGCGGCTCGACAGCGGCGGTGTCGCCAGTTTTGTCGATGGGGCGAGCTTCCAGATCCGCGCCGACGGCAGCGTAGATCTGTTCGCCGGATCGGTCACCGTGTCGGGCGGGGACGGCGGGCCGGTGGCGGTCCACCTCGCCGGCGAAGGCGAAGGCCGGGTGGAAGACAGAAACGCCGCTGCGAGCTTTTCGGTCACCGACAAGGGCGATGGCAGGCACGAGCTACGCGGCCACGTGCTCAATGGCGCAGCGCTGATCGCGCTGGACGGCGGCAACCCGCGCCGCTTCGACACCGGCCAGATGTGGCATTCGGACGGCGGACGACCCGAACTGGCGCTGGCCAATGGCGCGGCAGCGGTTCCGGCGGAAGTGGCCGACACCCCGCAAGTCGCTGACAGCCACGAAGGCGGCCCCGCCGCTGCCGCCGCGAACGGCGTGCCGGTGGTTCTTGGCGATGCCCTCGCGGCAGCCGGTGCTTCGGGCGACATCGTCGCCGCAGCGCGCCGGGTGCAGGCGGCCGCCGCCGCTCCCGCACTGGAAACCTTCCCCTCAGGCGACCTTGCACTGCTGGTCGGCTATGCCGGACGCCTTGATGGAGCGTACGGTGGCCAGCCGTTCAACGGAGCGGCGGCGGACATCATCCGCACCTACCTGCAGTACCTCGCCAATGGCGGCTCGGGCGCGCAGTTCCTCACCGCCTATGCCGGGTTCATGACCCAGTACCTCGATCTGATGCGCACCGCCGCGCTGCCTTCCTCGTTCAAGGGCGCGAGCGTAGAGCAGATCAACGCCTTCATCGCCTATCGCGGGCGCACCGGAGCGCTAGGATCGCTTTCGGCGCAGAACAAGGTGCTGGTCGATGCCTATCTCGCCTTCATCCAGGGCGGCGGCAATGCCGACCAGTTCGTGCCGCGCTACACCAGCCTGACCGACGCCTATTTCGCCTTCCTGCGAGGCGGCGGCGATCCGGCGGCCTTTTCGGGCGCGAGCACCCAGACGATCAATGCCTACCTCACCTTCCTGCGCGATTCAGGGCTGCTGGTGCGGCTGACCCAGCAGAACCAGACGCTGCTCAACACCTGGCTGGCGAGCCTGGCGAAGAGCGGCAACGGTTATGCCTTCGCCGACCAGTACCGCGTTTCGCTCAACGCCTATTTCACCTACCTGCAGGAAGGCCGCCTGCCGAGCGGCTACAGCGCCGCCGACATCGCCCAGCTTCGCGCTTACCTCGAAACCCTGCAATCGACCGGGCTGTTCGACCGGGTGCTGGGTTCGCAGGCGCAGTTCTATGCCGGATACCTCGCCCACCTGCAGGCGGGCGGCAGCGTGGACAGCTATGCGGGGCTGCCGGCCAACGTCTTCGCGGGCTATGCCACTTCGCTGAACGCCTATTACGCCTTTCTCAAGCAGGGCGGGGTGCCTTCGGCCTATTCCGCCCTCACCCAGTCGCAGATCAGCGCCTATCTTGCCGCGCTGCAGGGAGCCGGGGCCTATGACCGCTTCCTTGGCGACCTGTCGCCGTTCTGGGGCGAATTCTACGCCTACCTTGCAGGGGGCGGGAATCCCGACCTCTACGCCAAGCTGCCGGTGCCGCCGGACTATCCGGCCTTCGCCGATGCGCTCAACGCCTATGCCGCCTACCTTTCCGGCGGCGGCTTGCCGAGCGGCTACACCGCGCTCAGCGCCGAGAAGCTGAAGATCTACATCGACGCGATCATCGCGGCGGGCAGGCAGGGTGAACTGCTGGGGGCGAACGCCACCCTGCTCACCGGCTACTTCACCTTCCTCGCCAATGGCGGCGCGGCGGACCGCTATTCGGGCCTGCCGCTCTATGCGAACTACAGCGGCGCGCTGAATGCCTACTATGCCTACCTTGCGGGAGGCGGACTGCCTTCGGGCTACAGCGCGCTGACCATCGCGCAGCTTCAGGCCTACATCAAGGCGCTGATCGACGCCGGGGTCTACAACACCCTGCTGAGCGGCGATTCCGGCAGCTTCCTCAACGCCTACTACGCCTATCTGTCAGCTGGCGGCAGCGCCAACGGCTATACCGGCCTGCCGGTCTATACCAGCTACGTCTCGGCGCTGAACGCCTACTACGCCTTCCTCGCCGGGGGTGGGCTGCCTTCCGGCTATTCGGCGGTCTCGCAGGCCCAGCTTCAGGCCTATCTCAAGGCGCTGGTCGATGCGGGGGTCTACAACAGCCTGCTGAACGGTGATGCCAAGACCTTCCTCTCCGGCTATTACAGCTTTGTTGCGGGCGGCGGTACGCCGAACGGGTACAAGGGCCTGCCGGTCTATGCCAGCTACACCTCGGCGCTGAACGCCTATTACACGTTCCTGCAGGGCGGCGGCTTGCCCAGCGCCTATTCGGCGCTGACGCTGGCGCAGATTCAGGCCTACCTCAAGGCGCTGGTCGATGCCGGGGTGTTCAACCAGTTGTTCAGCGGCGCCAGCGCGACCTTCTTCGACGGGTATTACACCTATGTTGCCGCAGGCGGCACGCCCAACGCCTATACTGCGCTGCCGGTCAACAGCAGCGGCGGCACGGGCGGCAGCGGCGGGGTCGTGACCCGGCTGACCTCCTACACCGGCGGTTTCACCGGCGGCACCGGTGCGCGAGCCTTCGCCGCCAACGCCGGGACCATCCAGCCCGCCACCGGCAGCCCGACGCTCGATGCCAACGGCGGACTGATCGGCGCGACCAGCCTGACCAGGGGAACTTCCACCGCCGCCGATGTCGCTGGCGATTCGCGGGCCATCGTCGGGCGCTTCGTCAGCGGTTCGGGTACGTTCGAGAACGGCGGGTTCACGGTGAACGCGAACGGCGGCGTGCCCTATGTCGTCGTCGCACCAATGGTGGGGAGTCTGCCGACGACCGGTACGCTGGACTACGGCATTCTCGCCGCGACCCAACCGGTCTATTCCGGCGGGGCGAGCGCCCCCGGCACTTTCGCGGCCAACCTGACACTCGGCTTCGGCTCGACCCTGACCTACAAGGTTTCGGGCACGGTCACCATGCCGGAAACCGCCGGAAACGTGGTCTATTCCTTCGCTTCGACCGGCTACGCGGCGGGGGCGATGCAGAACGCGATCTACGACAACTACCGCTCGGCGGGTGGTTATCTGTTTCAGACGACAATGACCGGATCGGGCATCGGATGCACCGGTTCGGGCTGCTTCCTGCAACTCTATGGCGGTTTTGGCGGCGCGAACCCGCAGGAGCGGCTGGGCATGGTCTACCAGACTTATGGCGGAAGCCAGTCCGCCGGGCGCATCCAGGGCGCGGTGATCTTTGCGCCGGGCACCTCGCCGACGCCGACTCCCACTCCCACTCCCACACCAACCCCGGCGGTTGCCGCCCCTACCGGCACCGGCATGATTTCCCACAGCAGCGGGGCCTTGCCGGTCAAGGAGGTGATCTCCGGGCAGAACCAGTACAACAACGTCACCGTCACCGCGCTGTCCGACGGACGCCTGACGATCAACCCCGACGGCTACACGCGCGGCACCGCGACCGAGACCGACACCGGCACCTCGGGCGGGGTAATCGCCTGGACCCGCTGGGCGGGGGGCACTGCCACCAAGTCCGGCTGGGTCACGCTGAACTATGCGGCGAATGGCGGCGTTGCCTTCGTCTGGGCCAAGCCCGCGACCTCGCTGCCGACCACCGGCACCGCCACCTACCAGATGATCGGCGGGACCAAACCGTTCATCCCCACCGGCACCAGCGCGCCGGGCACGGTGGACAGTGCCAGCCTGGCCGTGGCTTTCGCCACCCGCCGGGTCGGTTTCACCGCCACGATCACGCAGAACGGTGCCAGCCACACCTTCGGCAGCACCGGCGGCACTGCCGCGCCGTCGATGGGCATCGGCACCGACATGACCTTCTCGGGCAGCTCGGTGAACGGCGCCGAGACGTTCAACATCAGGGGACTGCTGGCGGGTACCGGGGGCACCCACGCGGCGGTCAGCTATCTGTCGCCTTCGCTCAACGACCTCAGCGGCGTGATCGTGTTCAGCCGCGACGGGTCCACCGCGACGACGGTGGGCACCGGGACCTCGGGTTCGTCCGCTCCGACCGGGAGCCTGCACTATGCGGGGGCGGGGGCGATGTTCAATGCCAGCGGCACGATCTTCGGCAGCACCCTGGCACAGACCGACGTCACCCCGCTCACCGCGCTGGCCGACGGACAGCTCAACACCACCACCATCGCGGGCGACACCTTCACGCGCGGTTCGGCGGCCAATGCCGAATTCGGCCACATCGGCGCAACCCTTGGCTGGGCGCGCTGGGGGGTGGGCACGGTAACGGAAACCACCGGCACCGGCACGACGATTGCCCGCACCATCCAGACCAACGGCGGCTATGCGCATATCTGGGGCGCGCCGGTGACCAACCTGCCAACCAGTGGCCGCGTGACCTATGCCATGACCAGCGCGACCCAGCCGGTCCAGCTCAACGGCGCGGTTGCCCCCGGCAAGGTTGACAGCGCCAGTCTGGCGGTGGACTTCGCCACGAAAATGGTCGGCTTCGAGGCGAGCGTGACAATGCCCAACGCCACCTACAGCCTGCGCTCGCTTGGCGGCATCGCCTCGCCCGACCAGCCGCTCAGCGCCGGCAACAGCTTCAACGGCGGACTGGTGCGCACCGGCAGCGTGTCGAGCGGTTCCTTCGTCGGCTTCCTCGCCGGGGACGGCGCCAGCAATGCCGGCGTTGCCTACCAGATCAACAGTGAGCCGACCGGCGTGACCGGCGTGATCGCCTTCACCAAACCGTGACACATGACCCCGGAAGGGCCGTCCGCCCTGTGCGCGGCCCTTCCTAACGGGGATTGTCACATTCGTGACAGTCTTCGTATGTAGGCCGGGCCGCGTGTCCGGCCTACCTTTTTGCCCGGCGGTGCGAATGCGGGCGTCGTAGACCAGGGGCAGGCCGGGGTTCGCGAGTGACAGGGGCAAGTGCGACGATGAGCGCGATCAACATACTTTACGTCGAAGACGATTCGCGCGTCGCTGCCGAAGTACAGGAACTTGCCTCGCGCGCCGGCGACCGGGTGACCTGGGAATCCAGCGGTGCCGCCGGCCTGCTCCGCGCCGGCAAGGATGATTTCGACGTCATCATCCTTGATCGCACCCTGCCCGACATCGATGGCATGACCATCCTCAAGCGCCTGCGTGAAAGCGGCGTTGGCACCCCGGTGCTGATGCTCTCCGCGCTCGGCCGCACCATCGACCGCGCCGAAGGGCTCGACGCCGGAGCCGACGATTATCTCGCCAAGCCGTTCGAGGCCGAGGAACTGCTCGCCCGCCTGCGCGCGCTGCATCGCCGCAACGCCGGGCGAGAGCACAGCGCGGTGATCATCTACGGTACCTTCGAATGCCACGTGAAGGCGCGCACCGCCTTTCGCGACAACAAGCACCTTGCGCTCAGCCCCAAGGAATTCGAGCTGTTCCGCTATTTCATGGAAAACGCGGGCGAAGTGGTGACGCGCGAAATGCTGCTGCGCGACGTGTGGAAAATGGGCTTCGACCCGCAGACCAACGTGGTTGACGTCAACATCGGCCGCTTGCGGCGCAAGCTGGAAGAAGGCTTCGCCACCCCGGCGCTCGAAACGATCTGGGGCACGGGCTATCGCTTGCTGGAGGGGCGATGAGCGACGTTCCCTTCAACCGGTCGATCTATGCCCGGCTGGTTCTCTGGGCCATCGCGGTATCGATCACGGTCACCCTCCTGCTGTGGGCGGTGACCGAGGCGACGATCGAACGCTCCGGCCGTGCCGCCCTGTCGCGGGCGGTCGATGTCGACCTGGCCGGGCTGGCCGACATCTTCGCCAGCGGCGGCCCCACCGAACTGCAGCGCCGCATTGCCGACCGGCTCGCGCTGGCCAGTGCCGACGGCAATGCGCCGCACTACATGCTGGCGGCCGACGACGGCCGGAAGCTGGCCGGCGACGTCGAACGCTGGCCGGCGCTTTCGCCGCTGCTGTCGCAATCGGGCAAGGTGGCGCTGGCAAACGGCCAGCCCGTTTTCGCCCGCGCCACCCAGCTCGGCCCCGGGCTGCGGCTGCTGGTGGCGCGCGAATACGGTCATGACAGCGAATTGCTCGGCCAGGTGCGGCTCGCGTTCCTCGCCGCCGGGGCCTTCCTGGCAGCAACCGTCGGCCTTGCCGGCATGTGGCTGGCGCGGCGGCTGGCGGGGCGAATCGACCGGATCAACCGCGCCTTTCGCGAACAGGACGAACCCTCGCTCGACGCCCTGTCCGACGGCCGCAGCGCGCGCGACGAGATCGGCGAACTGACCCGGCATTCCGCCGAAGCACTCGATCGGCTCAAGCGACTGGTGGTGACCCACCGTGAAACCTCCGACCAGATCGCGCACGAACTGCGCACCCCGCTGATGCATCTCGACACCCGGCTGGTCCGCGCGCTCAAGGCCGCGCCCGACGATGCCGCGCGCACCACCCTGGCCGACGCCCGCACCGAAATCCGCCACATCGTCGCCCTGCTCGAATCGCTGCTCGACATCGCCACCAGCGAGGCACGGCGCGGTGACCGGCGCGGTCTTTCCCCGGTCAACCTGAGCCTGCTCGCCGAACGGATCGGCGATCTCTATGCTGACAGCGCCGAGGAAAGCGGCCACCGCTTCGTCGTGGCGATCGAGCCCGGCGTGACGCTCGACGGCGAGGAGATGCAGCTTACCCGGCTGATCACCAACCTGCTGGACAATGCGTTCAAATATGTCCCCGCCGGCTGCACCGTCAAACTGGCGGTGGAGCACGGGCCGCGCCTGACCGTGTCCGATGACGGCCCTGGCATCGCGCCTGATGACCGTGCTCGCATCTTCGACCGCTTCCAGCGCGGTGCCCGCTCGCCCGGCGAAGGCCAGGGCGCCGGGCTTGGCCTGGCGCTCGCCAAGGCCATTGCCGGGCGGCACGGGCTTGGTCTATCGCTCGCGCCGACGGAATCGGGCGCAACCTTTGTCTTGTCACCGGAAGGAATCACGTGATGCGTGCGCTCGCGTTCGGTTTGTCTGCCCTGATTGCCCTGACGGGATGCGCGGCTTCGGCGCAGTCCGACCCCATGGCCACCACTCCCGCCACCCCGCTGTCGCGCGGTGAGATGCTCGCCGGAGCGCTCGCCCAGGCCGCCAGCGCCGAACAGGCGGGTGACCGGCGCGCGCTGTCGCACGCGGTGGGCGTGATCGACCGGCTCGGCGCGCACCCGCTTGACGGGGCCGACGATGCGGTCAGCCCCTGGCGCACCGTCGCCCTGCAGGACATGCCGCCGCTGCGTGGCCGCCCGCTCGGCCCCGGCTACCGCTCGGGCCGGATCCCCGCCGGCGGCACCGAAAGCATCTCGCAATTGTTCCTCTCGGGCACCGGGGCCTCGATCGCATTGTCCGCCCCCAATGGCGGCCGCGTTGCCATGCGGGTGATCGACCCCCAGGCCAAGACGGTGTGCAAGGGCGAGGCAAACCACGGCGGCACCTGCCGCTGGGTGCCGCTGTTCACCCAGCGCTACACCATCGAAGTCGCGAACCTGGGCGCGGAAGACGTGCGCTACTTCCTGGTGGTGGAATAAAGTCTGTCCGATCAGGTGGAAGCGTCGTCATCGGGGCGGGAGCCGGGGGGAGCGGAAGTTCACACGGGTTGGCGGAAGTTCACGAACTTCACGCGAGTGCAACAGGACAAAGTTTTGCCGAGGCGGCGGCACGCGGACGCGCGGCAGGCGAGCCGTGCGGCGTTAGGCGGGGGACGACGATATCAAGGAACCCGGCGAGTGTGGCAGGTTTGCGGGGTGTAGGAAAGGGGCGGGATTGAGGGTGCTGTCCCCGCAATCAGCGACTGCTTAATTGGTATCGTGTCCCCGGAATTTCCCCGGAATTCTAGCGGCGGTAATACCCCGCACGCGATACCCCGCCGATCCGGCACAATCGCTCGATAGTCGCCACGCCCTTGGGGGTGCCTTGCGCCTCGGCCCCGATCATGGCTTCGATGATCGCGTAGAGGCGGGCGCGGTGCTGCTCTGGCTGTCCGCGCCGGTGAGCCGCAAGGCTTGCCGAAAAAAAATCGAGATCGACTTGCTGCTGGCCGACCAACCGCTCCAGCTCGGCGACCCGGGCCTGGGCATGGTGCAGCCGCCCGATGGCTTCCCGGCTTGGGACCGCGCTTGCGGTTGAGCCCGGCCACCCCGTCGCGGCGATAGGCCTTGGCCCAGTCATGCAGCAGTTTGCGGCGCACGCCCAGCTCGACCGCCAGCGCGGAAAACCCCTCGCCAGCAAGCAAGCGCAAAACCGCCCGCTCCTTGAAATCGGTCGAAAATACCCTCGGACTTCGCATCGACACGATCTGTCTCCTCGATCGCGTCACTCATTTAGCTTGTCTCACCCATAGGGTGCAGTCCATTAGTGTCCCGGAATTAGGCCCTTAGCTTTTTGGATCAACTGCCCCATAAGATGCCAGTAAACATCAATGTCGGACATTACCAGATTGGAAAGTTCATCGGCGCCACCAAGGAACAATGGCTTCCTGTATCCGACACACTGTTCATAGCGAGGGGCGCTGCCGCCATTCTTCAGCCATCGTTGATGGAACTCACTGGCCAGCGCAGCATCCCCGTATTCGATCAGTTCTTCGTCATGGAAAGTGCCGATGTTGCATGGAATCTGCAACGCTTCCCCAGTGCCGGGTTCGAACATAACAACACCCGGCTGACCATGTTCAGATCGCTCACGGTCAACCGCGAAAACGCGCCCCAGCCAATCAAATCCGAAACAGACTACCCGCTCACCGAACTCTGGAAAAGCTACAGCCACCCGAGCGTTCCAATCCTCAACGTCCGATGCCTGGATCAATCTATAAAGCCCACGATCAAAGGAAATACCCCCAAGCCCTTCAATCAGCTCACGCAAACTAAGCGCTCCAGAATACGATGTATTCCGAGTACTTCTTACCGATAGGGCCACATCCACGGAGAACGACTTTTGGAATGCCTCTAACATCGTCAATCTCCGATTGTGACCCGATTTACAACAGTCCCTTGCGGCAAGTTCTTGATCTGGTGCTGTATCTGCGCCCCAAGACTGCGGTTTACACTAGAATTCAAAGGCAACATGTTCGACACCGTATCAGAGCCACCCAACTGCAAGTCGATTACATGATCGATGTCGTTACCCGGCGCAATCTGGTTTCCGGCGCTTCTATACCGGCTTGCGGCGGATGTGCCAGAGCGAGTTGACTGGGTTACGACTGTATCGCCCTCGGTCAGCATCTGAACCTTTAGATCAGCCTCTGCGCGCTGGGCAGCCGACCAACCCGGCTTGTAGGTCAGCGCAAGATCAACTCCTCCCGTTTCTGCGGCGGGCTGCATAGGCCCGACAAACTCACGTGGCCCGATGAAATCCGGGTGAGACTGGGTCAAAACCCGCTCTGTGGTGACTGCCCTTCCCAACGATATCTTGCTTAACGCCAGACCTCCAACAGCATGCGTCAAATTGAGCAGATCGTAAGTTGCCTGGCCGTCCACCCGATAGAAGCGGTCATTGAAACCACTTCCTTGTGCGATGGCATCGATTGACAGTCCGCCCACAGTGGATTGCGTGGCAAATGACTGGTTGAAGATGCCCCGCAAACTCGCTTGCGCGTAATCGAACGAAACTGCTGCTCCGATGCCGGTGCCCAACGTCAGCCCGGTCGTCCCGATCACGGCAATTGAAGCCGGAGCGGCCGCAAGTGCCGCAGGTGCGCCCAAGCCTACAAACAGGAGTTGTGCGGTAGCCTTGTCAGCTGCGGCAGCGCCTTGTTTGCCGCCGTTCTCCCATCGATAGGCCTTCGCTTCATCGCATGCTTGGGCAAATTCTGCAATTCCGGGGACACGATACTAATTTAGTGTCCCCGGAATCCTTAGGTCAGAGATAAGCGCGCGTCTAATTGGTATCGTG
>JAGWTB010000046.1 GCA_028869175.1 Sphingomonadales bacterium | reverse complement strand
AGCTGGTGGCTCATGCCGCCGGTGCCCCAGATCTGCACGTTGAGGTCTTCGGGGAAGCTCTCCACCGCGCGGGCAATCGCCTCGCCCAGCGCCCAGCAGCGGTTGCCCGAGGGGACCGGATAAGTGACGACGTTGACCGCCAGCGGCACTACCTTGCACGGCCACTTTTCCGGCTGGCCGAACATCATCGAAAGCGGCACGGTAAGGCCATGATCGACGTCCATCTCGTTGATGATGGTCATGTCGAATTCGTCGAGGATCAGGCACTGCGCGATGTGCCACGCGAGGTCGGCATGGCCTTCCACCACCGGCACCGGACGCGGGCCCCAGCCTTCGTCGGCGCTCTTGTAGCTCTCGCCGCAGCCGATGGCGAAAGTCGGGATGATGTTGGCGTCAAAGGCCGAAGCGTGGTCGTTGTAGACCAGGATCACCACATCGGGCTTCTGTGCCGCTTCCCACTGCCTTGTCCAATCGTAGCCCGCGAAGATCGGGCCGAAATAGTCGTCGCGCGACTTGCCCTGATCGACCGCAACGCCCAGCAGCGGCACGTGGCTGGAAGCCACACCGGCGGTAATTTTTGCCATGTCAGTAGCCTCCCTTGATCGAACGGTTACCTTCGGGGCTGCGACCGCCCTGCAGCATCATTTCCTTGTACTGCGGGAAGGTCATGTCGGTCATCGTGCTGACCGCCTCGGCGAAGGACAGACCATCGGTGCTGAACAGCTTGGAGAGGAAATAGACATTGCCGCCAAGATCGAGCAGGCGGTTGTAGTCACGCGCCAGCAGGGCTTCCTTGGCCTCGTCCGAGATATTCCATTCGTCGAGATAGGCCTTCTCGTCGGCCTTGAAGCGTTCACGGTTGTCGCCCTTCATCAGGCTCATGGCGAACTGATTGATCCAGTATCCCTTGCGCGCGCGGCTGGCGGTATAGACCCGGGTGCCCGGAATGTCGTCGAACTCGGCGATATATTCGTGGATGTTCTGGGTAGTGCGGGTCATCGGTCTTCTCCCAAAGCTCCTCCCCTGGAAGGGGAGGTGGCAGCCCGAAGGGCTGACGGAGGGGTGCCCACTCGAGCGGGAACACCCCTCCACCGCCTTCGGCGGTCCCCCTCCCCTTTCAGGGGAGGATTGATCTTAACATCATTCACCGGCCGCGCGCCGCCAGTTGCGCATCGAGACGGGGAAACACGCGGCGCGCGTTGCCTTCGAAAATGGCGTGGCGTTCGGCATCGGTGATGTCCAGCGCATCGACGTAGCGCTTGGTATCATCGAAATAGAAGCCGGTGGTGGGATCGATCCCGCGCACCGCGCCGACCATCTCGCTGCCAAACAGGATGTTCTTGTTCTCGATCACGTCGGCCAGCAGATCGATGCCCGGCTGGTGGTAGACGCAGGTATCGAAGAACACGTTGTTCATCAGGTGCGACTGCAGATCGGGTTTCTTGAGCATGTCGGCCAGCCCGCGGTAGCGCCCCCAGTGATAGGGCACTGCACCGCCGCCGTGCGGGATGATGAAGCGAAGGGTGGGGAAGCGACTGAACAGATCGCCTTCCAGAAGCTGCATGAAGGCGATGGTGTCGGCGGCGATGTAATAACCGCCGGTGGCGTGCATCGCCGGGTTGCAGCTGCCCGAAACGTGGATCATCGCCGGAACGTCCAGCTCGCACATCGCTTCGTAGAACGGGAACCAGTATTCATGGGTCAGCGGCGGATGCCTGAAGTGGCCGCCGCCGGGATCGGGGTTGAGGTTGCAGCCGATGAAGCCGTTGGCAACGCAGCGCCGCAGTTCGGTGATCGACGAGGCCATGTCCGCCTCGGGTGACTGCGGCAGCATGCAGACCCCGGCAAACACGTCGGGATAGAGGCCGACAACGCGCGCGATCAGGTCGTTGCACACCTGCGCCCATTTTACCGCCACCGACTGGTCACCCACGTGCGGGGCCATGGCGCTGGCGCGGGGCGAGAAGATCGTCATGTCCGCGCCGCGTTCCTTGAGCAGGCGCAACTGGTTCGATTCGATGGTCTCGCGAATCTCGTCGTCCGAGATTTCGGGATAGGGCGGCGCGGCCTCACCGGCCTTGAACGCGGCCTTCTGCCTTTCGCGCCACGCGTCGTGCGCCTTGGGCAGCACGGTGTAATGGCCGTGGCAATCGATGATCATGGTCATTGCATTACTCCACACCTGTCCCGTTCGTGTCGAGCGCAGTCGAGACACGCCGCGCAGGTGTATCGACTGCGCTCGACACGAACGGGGTCTGGCTTGTTCTTGCAGCGGCGCGCTGGCGCAGCACAGTGCCGCGCGTCATCACCGGATCGACCCCGAGCGACGCCAGTGTCTTGGCGCTTTCTTCCATTTCGGCGGCACGGCGCAGGCCGTGCGTCTCCATCCGTTCAAGGTTGTAGGCGGCGCGGGTCGCCCAGGGGATCGCCTTTTCGCTCGCGTCGAGCGAGGCGAGGACTTCCTCCTCCACCCCGGCGGCGTGGGCGGCAGCCATCATCTCGTCGGTCAGCGCCTCGATCCCCTTGACCATGACCGAGCGGATCATCTTGATCGCGCTGGCCTTGCCCACCGCATCGCCAACCACGCGCAGATTGGTGAAACCCAGTGCCCGCAGCGCCGCGTCGGCCTCGGGCGCGGCCTTGCCCGCCAGCAGCAGCGGCACCGCCAGCCCAGCCGGGTTGACCGGAGCGAGCACGGCGACATCGACATAGCGCCCGCCTGCGGCCTCGATAGTCCGGGCGGCGGCGCACTTTGTCTCGGGGGCGACCGAATTGCCATCGCACCACAGGGCACCGGCACGGAGCATGGCGGCATAGTCCTGCGCGGCGGGGAGGGCGGCATCGGCGGTCACCAGCGACAGCACCAGCGGCGCATCGCGCAGCGCGGTTGCCGCGTCGGACGCAGCGTCTACCCCCAGTTCGGCCATGACGGCCCGGCGCGGGGCAAGCACGTCCCAGCCCATGGCGCGCGCAGCCCAGCCGCCCGCGCGGGCAAAGGTTGACCCGGCCTCGCCAAAGCCGATCAGGGTTACGTCATGCGCCATGTTCACTGCCTTGGCCCTGCGCGCGTGGACCTCGCCAATCGAATGACACGCAGGGGTATCAGATTTTGCGAACTAGCCCTCGATCTCTGTTCCCACAGTGCGCAGCAGTGCGACGAACTGCGCCTGGGCTGCCGTCGGTCGCCAGCCGGCGCGGCTGGTGACGCCGATAGTGCGGCGCACCGGCACCGGCGTCGGCAGGCTCGCCAGAACGCCCGCTTCCAGTTCGACCGATACCTGCCCCGGCGAAAGCAGGGTCAGCCCATCGCCCGAGAGCAGCAGTTGTCGCACCATCATTACCGATCCGCATTCGATCCGCACGTGCGGCGGTTCCAGCCCCAGCGTGCGCATCATGCCTTCCCAGTAGCGGCGCAGCGGGGTTTCGCGGCCGGAAATGAACCATGGATAGGCCAGCATGGCCTGCGCCGGGTCCGGCTCGGACAGCAGCGGATGGCCGGAACGCATGACCAGCGCCGGGCGGTCCTCGAACACGGCTTCCTGCGCCAGCCCGTCCACCTCGGCCTCTTCGCGCAGGGCACCGAGCATCAGATCAATGTCACCATCGCGCAAGGGACCGGCCAGTTCGGCATGGCTGCCTTCGTGGACCGAGACGTCCACGCCGGGATGGGCGGCGGCGAAGCGGACGATGGTTTCCGGCAACCAGCGCGCACGCGACAGCGGCATGGCGCCGACAACGATGCGCCCGGCAGACTTGCCCTGCCAGGCCATGACCTCGGCATGGCCAGCGCGCAGTTCCGCCATGGCGAGGCCGAAGCCGCGCGCGCGCCGCGCGCCAGCGGCAGTCAGCAGGATCGAGCGTCCGCGCTTGTCGATCAGCCGCTGTCCCAGCGCCACCGACAGGTCTGCCACGGCGCGGTGCAGCGAGGCGGAGGACAGCCCGGTCGCTTCCGCCGCCCCGGCATAGGACCCGGCCCGCGCCACCGCCAGGAAAGCGCGGAGCTGCGTGCCGGTCACCCGCGGAGAGCCGACATGCTCGATCGCCGCTTCGGCGCGCGGGGCGAGCAGCAGCGCCGGTTCGGTTGCGGTCATGCCCTGCGGTCCCCGGTCAAACAGGGTGACGCCCAGGCTGGCCTCCAGCCCGGTGATCGCTTGCGTCAGCGCGGGCTGGGTCAGGTTCACCGCCCGCGCGGCGCGGGTCAGGCTGCCATGGCGCACCGTCGCGGCCAGCGCCGCGAAGTGGCGGATATTGGGGGGGCGGTCTGGCATGGGCAAGCGGATTAGCATTAAGTTATGCCCTGCGCCAACTTCGCATTGGCTGGTGCCGGGGGTGCGGCGCATGGCATTGCGGTCTGATCCGAAGCTCGCGCTCCGGGTCGTTCGGCCAGTGCCGAGCCGGAATTCGCCCTTCCGCGAATTCCGGAAAAAGGAGGAAATGCGTTCATGGCCAATGTTGTCGTCCAGAACATCGAGCGCGCCGATCTTGCGGTGATCGACGGCCTTGCCAAATGCGGCGTGGCCACGGTGCACGAAGCCCAGGGTCGCACCGGCCTGCTCGCCTCCTACATGCGCCCGATCTACGCTGGCGCGCGGATCGCCGGTTCGGCGGTGACGATCAGCGCCGCGCCGGGCGACAACTGGATGGTCCATGTCGCCATCGAACAGCTCAAGGACGGCGACGTCCTCCTCCTTGCGCCGACCAGCCCCTGCGAGGATGGCTATTTCGGCGATCTCCTCGCCACCTCCGCCCAGGCGCGCGGCTGCCGGGGGCTGATTATCGACGCCGGGGTGCGCGATGTGCGTGACCTCACCGAGATGAATTTCCCGGTCTGGTCGAAGGCGGTCTATGCGCAAGGCACGGTGAAGAACACGCTGGGCAGCGTCAACGTGCCGGTGGTCTGCGCCAATGCCATGGTCAATCCGGGCGACGTGATCGTCGCCGATGACGACGGCGTCTGCGTCGTCCCGCGCGAAAAGGCTGCCGAAGTGCTGAAAGCCGCGCAGGCGCGCGAAGCCAACGAGGGCGAAAAGCGCGAGAAGCTGGCCTCGGGCGTGCTGGGCCTGGACATGTACAAGATGCGCGAGCGGCTCGAGAAGGAAGGGCTGAAATATGTGTGAGGCGGGATTGCCCCTCCGCTTCAGGAGAGGGGTTGGGGTGGGAAATGTCGCCCTGACACGGCGCGATCCAGGCACCCGCCACCCCCCCGCCCCCTTCCCTGAAGCGGAGGGGGAGATATGACCTCCGCTCCCTGCATGTGGATGCGCGGCGGCACTTCCAAGGGCGGTTATTTCCTCAAGGCCGACCTGCCCGCCGACATCGCCGCGCGCGATGCCTTCCTGCTGGGCGTGATGGGCAGCCCCGATCCGCGCCAGATCGATGGTTTGGGCGGCGCGGACCCGCTGACCAGCAAGGTCGCGGTCGTCTCCCGTTCCACGCGCGAGGGGATCGACGTCGACTACCTGTTCCTCCAGGTCTTCGTCGATCAGGCCCTCGTCACCGACGCGCAGAATTGCGGCAACATCCTCGCCGGCGTTGGCCCCTTCGCGATCGAGCGCGGACTGGTGGCGGCGAGTGGTGATGAGACCCGCGTCGCGATCTACATGGAGAATACCGGCCAGGTCGCCGTCGCAACGGTGCAGACGCCTGGCGGTGTCGTCACCTATGCGGGCCAAGCCGCGATCGACGGCGTTCCCGGCACCCACGCGCCGATCCCGCTGGAATTCCGTGACACTGCCGGCTCTTCCTGCGGCGCGCTGCTGCCCTCGGGCAACGCAGTCGATATGGTGAACGGGGTGCCTGTCACCCTGATCGACAATGGCATGCCCTGCGTGGTGATGAAGGCGGCCGACGTCGGCATCACCGGCTATGAAGACCGCGACTGGCTGGATGCGAACGCCGATCTCAAGGCAAAGATCGAGGCCATCCGGCTGGCGGTGGGCGAACGGATGAACCTGGGCGACGTCAAGGACAAGAGCGTCCCCAAGATGATGCTGGTCGCGGCCCCGGTGGACGGCGGTGCGGTCTGCGTGCGCAGCTTCATCCCGCACCGTGCCCATGCCACCATCGGCGTGCTCGGCGCGGTCAGCGTGGCGACTGCCTGCCTCATCCCCGGCTCGCCCGCCGCCGAAGTGGCGAGCATTCCCGCAGGACCACGCAAGACGCTGTCGGTCGAACACCCGACCGGTGAGATGTCCTGCGTGCTGGAAGTGGGCGCGGATGGCAATGTGGTGTCGGCAGCCCTGCTGCGCACCGCGCGGAAATTGATGGACGGAGTGGTTTGGGGCTGAGGTCGCCCCGGGCTTGACCCGGGACCGCAGGCCGGATCAATGCAACCTTTCGCCCGGCGGCCAGCGGTCCCGGGTCAGGCCCGGGACGACGAAGACATGACCGACCGCATAATTTCCTGGCATTCCAGCCCCTCGAAGCCGCTTTACGTGCCGCCTGCGGGTGCGATCGATGCCCATTGCCACGTGTTCGGGCCGATGGCGCAGTTTCCGTTCAGCGCCAAGGCCAAGTACCTCCCCGAAGACGCCGGGCCGGACATGCTGTTCGCGCTGCGCGACCATCTGGGCTTCGAACGTAACGTCATCGTCCAGGCGAGCTGCCACGGGACCGACAATGCCGCCACGCTCGATGCCATCGCCCGGTCGAATGGCCGGGCGCGGGGCGTCGCCGTGGTCGATCCGGCGATTCACGAGGCTGAATTGCAGGCGCTGCACGAGGGCGGAATGCGCGGCATTCGATTCAACTTCCTCAAGCGGCTGGTCGATGATGCGCCGAAGGACAGGTTCCTCGAAGTCGCCAGCCGCCTGCCGCAGGGCTGGCACGTGGTGATCTATTTCGAGGCCGACATCCTCGAGGAACTGCGCCCGTTCATGGACGCCATCCCGGTGCCGCTGGTGATCGATCACATGGGCCGCCCCGATGTCAGCCAGGGGCCGGACGGGGCCGACATGAAGGCCTTTCGCCGCCTGCTCGATTCGCGCGATGACATCTGGTTCAAGGCCACCTGCCCCGACCGGCTCGATCCCGCTGGCGATCCGTGGGACATGTTCGCGGAAAGCGTCGCGCCGCTGGTGGCCGACTATCCTGACCGCTGCCTGTGGGGCACCGACTGGCCTCACCCCAACATGCAGGATGCGATTCCCGACGACGGCCACCTCGTCGACATGATCCCGCGCATCGCTCCCACCGACGAACTGCAGCGCAAGCTGCTGGTGACCAATCCAGAGGCCTTGTACTGGGCGGATTGAACGTACCAGACGGATTGAACCGGCGGCCGACAAGCCCCATATTCCGGCAACAACCAGCCGGGAGAATGCCGTGACCGACAAGATCGTCCTGACCGATGCCGAGTGGCAGGAGCGGCTTTCACCCGAGCAGTACCAGGTACTGCGGCACGGCGGGACCGAGCGGGCCTTTACCGGCAAGTATGAAGGCAACAAGGCTCCGGGCATGTACCTCTGCGCTGGCTGCGGCACGCCGCTGTTCGCCAGCGAAACCAAGTACAATTCCGGCTCCGGCTGGCCCAGCTACACCGCGCCGGTTGCCGAAGAGGCCGTGGAGGAACTGCGTGACGGCTCGCACGGCATGGTCCGCACCGAGGTGCGCTGCGCGAAATGCGAAGGCCATCTCGGCCACGTGTTCCCCGACGGGCCGGGGCCGACCGGGCTGCGCTACTGCATCAACAGCGCCTCGCTCGACTTCAAGCCCGGGGAATAGGCCGCTTCCTGCTTCCGGCCCGTGCACCGCCCGTGTTCGCACCAAGGATATTCCGTGCAGCGCGCGATTGTCGTTAACGCCACGTTACGAATGCCTTATGCATGGGGCCATCGTCCGGGCGCATCGCGCCTGCTTGGGGGTTGAACACGCCACATGGCCCGTAATGCCGATCGGCGCCGCTCGTCCGGCTCCTCCTCCCGCTCCCGCCCCGAATCGTCGGGTCTTGGCCGATTTGTCCGCCGCCTGCTGATCTGGGGCGGCGTGCTGGCGCTGCTTGGCGCGATCGTGCTGGGGGTTTCGGTGGCTGTGGCGGCAAGCTCGCTGCCCGGTTTCGACCAGATGAAGTCCAGCCAGAACGGCCAGATGATCGTGGTCCGCGCCCGCGACGGGACCGAGCTGGTCTCGATCGGGCCAAGCTACGGCAAGTGGCTCAAATATGACGAAATTCCGCAGGTGATGAAGGATGCGATGGTTTCGGTGGAAGACCGCCGGTTCCGTTCGCACATCGGCGTCGATCCGATCGGCGTGGCACGATCATTCATGGTGCGGGTGCAGAGCGGCCACTGGCGGCAGGGCGGATCGACCATTACCCAGCAGCTCGCCCGCAACGTGTTTCTCAACAACAGCAAGACCTTCGGCCGCAAGGCGCGCGAGATCGTGCTTGCCATGGCGCTGGAGAGCAAGTTCTCGAAGGACCAGATCCTCGAGCTCTATCTCAACAAGGTCTACTTCGGCGGCGGGGCCTATGGCGTCGATTCGGCCAGCCGCAAGTTCTTCGGCCACCCCGGCACCACGCTGAGCCTGCCCGAAGCGGCGATCATCGCCGGGCTGGTCAAGGCACCGTCGCACTATTCGCCCACCGCCGATGCCAAGGCCGCTGTCGGCCGCGCCGGCGTGGTGGTGCAGGTGATGCAGGAAGCCGGGGTGATCAGCGCGTCCGAGGCTGCCGGGGTGGACTTCAGCAGCATCACGGTCGCACCTGACAAGGGCCAGAACTCGGTGCGCTACTTCACCGACTGGGCCCTGCCGCAGCTCGACATGCTGATGGAAAACACCGACGAGCCGCTGGAGGTGTGGACCACGCTGGACGTCGGCATGCAGAACGCGGCAACGGCGGCGATCCATGCCAATGTCCCGCCGGGCACGCAGGGCGCGCTGGTCAGCCTGGACCGTGACGGCGCGGTGCGGGCGATGATCGGCGGCACCGACTATGTCACCTCCAACTACAACCGCGCGACCAATGCCGTGCGCCAGCCCGGATCGGCGTGGAAGCTGTTCGTCTACCTCGCCGCGCTGGAGGCTGGGTACACGCCCGATTCCAGGGTGGTGGACGCGCCGGTAACGATCGATGGCTGGACGCCGAAGAACTCGGGCGGGACATACGCGGGTCAGATCGACGTGCGCACCGCCTTTGCCTATTCTAAGAACACCGTCGCCGCGCAGCTCGGCAACGAAGTGGGCTTCAGCGCGGTGGCCGGCATGGCCCGGCGCTTCGGCATCACCACGCCGATCTCGACGGTGCCCTCGATGGTGCTGGGTTCCAACGATGTGCGGCTGATCGACATGACCCGCGCCTTTGCCGGCGTTTCGGCGGGGGGCACTTCGGTCGAGCCCTATGGCATCGTCAAGATCGTAACCGCCGATGGCAAGGTGCTGTATCAGCGCCCGCAGACGCAAGGTCAGGTGCTGGTGCCGCCCTATGTGGCCGCCGGGATCACCGACCTGCTGCAGACCGCAGTCAGCACCGGTACCGGCAAGGCGGCGCAGATCGGCCGGCCGGTCGCGGGCAAGACCGGCACCACCACGTCGAACAAGGATGGCTGGTTCCTCGGCTTCTCCAGCGGCCTCACCACCGGGGTGTGGATGGGCCGCGACGATGCCAAGCCGGTCGCCGGCCTGCAGGGCGGCCACGCTCCGGCGCGCGCCTTTGCCGCTTTCATGAAAGTGGCGGTGGCGGGCCGCCCGATCGAGAAGTTCCAGACCGACGTCAAACTGCCCGAATGGCAGCTTGAACCGGATGACGAAGCCAACTTCGGCGGCGATCCGGGGAACTATTACTACAACGACGAACAGGGCAATCTGGTCCCCGGCGATCCGCGCGAGGCCCGCCCGCGTGACAGCGGCCCGGGCGACCCGCCGCCCTATGATCCAGCGCTGGATGGCCCTGAACTCGTCCCAGCCGGCCCGCCGCCCGCCGCCAACGACGATTTCCTCGATCAGGCAACGGGCAAGAAGGGCAAGCCAGCGGCCGCCGCGCCGGGGATGTAACGCCAAACTATGGTGGCCCTGAGCGAAGCTCAGCAGCGCAGCGGCAGCGTTCGATCACAGCAAAAGGCCCCCGCCGCATCCGGCGAGGGCCTTTGCATTTTCAAACCTGAACGCGCGCCATCAGCGCAGGCGTAACGGCATGTAGATCGCCGGCTGGCCGCGCCGCTGGACGCGCAGCAGCACCGCGTTGCGATTGGCCCCCTGCGCGGCGCGGATCGCCGCTTCCAGATCGGCCACGGTGGCCACATCGCGGTAATTGGCCGACAGCACGATGTCGCCGCGCTGCAGGCCCTTGGCCCCGGCATCGGACGACGCATCGACCACGCTGACGACCAGCCCCTTGGTGCTGTCCGGCACGCCGAGCTGGCGGGCGATGTTCGGCGTCATCGGCAGCACCGAAAGGCCCAGCGCCCGTTCGGCCAGTCCCTGACCCTGCTGCTTGGGCGGCTTGTTGAACTGATCGTCCTGCTGGCCATTGTCCTGGCCGAAGTTCTGCTGCTGGGCCAGTTCCTCTTCCGAAGGGCGCTTGCCGACCGTGGCGGTGAGCGTCATGCGCTTGCCGTCACGCACCAGCTCGATGGGGATACGGGCACCCGGCGCGGTGTTGGCGACGATGAACGACAGCGTCTGTTCGGGGCTGACATCCTTGCCGGCAACGCGCAGCACCACGTCACCCGGCTGGATGCCGGCCTGCGCCGCGCCCTTGCCCGGCTCCACCGCCTGGACGAATTCGCCCCGGTTGTGCGGAATCCCCAGCGAATCGGCGAGGTCTTCGTTGAGCGGCTGGATACGCACGCCCAGATAGCCGCGATCGATGGTCTGCCCGCTCTTCAGCCGCTCGACGATGGGCGCGGCGGTTTCGGCGGGAATGGCGAAGCCGATGCCGACCGATCCGCCAGTGGGCGAGAAGATGGCGTTGTTGATGCCGATCACCTGCCCCTTCATGTCGAACATCGGGCCGCCCGAATTGCCCCGGTTGATCGAGGCGTCGGTCTGCAGGTAGCGGTCATAGGCAGAGCCCGACCCGGTGCTGCGATAGACCGCCGAGATGATCCCTGCTGTCACCGTGCCGCCAAGGCCGAAGGGATTGCCGATGGCGATCACCCAATCACCCACCTTCGCATTCCGGCTGTCCCCGAACTTGACGAAGGGCAGCGGCTTGGTCGAGGTGATCTTGAGCACCGCCAGATCCGAAGCCGCATCACGGCCGGCCAGTTTCGCCGGGAATTCAGCGCCATCCGGCATGGTGACGGTGATCGATTCGACCTCACCCTGCCCGTCGGCGGTGATGACGTGGTTGTTGGTCACCACATAGCCGTCGGCCGAAATGATGAAGCCCGAGCCGAGCGACTGCGCCTCGCGGGTTTGCGGGGTCTGCTGGTCGCCCTGCCCCGGCTGGCCGCCGCCGCCGCCGAACAGATCGGCAAAGGGCGTGCCGGCGAAGGGGTTCTGCTGCGCCTCCACCCGCACGCGCTGGCGGGTGGAGATATTCACCACCGCCGGGGCAAGCTGCTGGGTAAGGTCGGCGAAACTGGCTGGCGCGCCGGCGCGCGGCACCACGTTCTGCATCTGCTGCGCATCGTTCTGCGCCACCTGGGCCCCGGCGGGAAAGCCGGTAGCCAGCGAAAGGGCAGCACCGCCGAGCAGCAGTGCGGAAGTCACTCCATAGGCATAACGCACGGGCTTCACGTCCTCTTGCTTCCTTGTCCATGTGCGCCTCACGGCGCGATCTTCCCCGATGCCGGATTCAGGCGGATTGGCCTGAACGGGAATTGAACGGCAGTGCTACTTGCCCCTGAACTGGCGCAGGTAATCGTTGTCGGGCGAAAGCACGATGGTGCTGCCGCCCTTGTTGGCGGGATTGGCGAAGGTCGCCTCATAGCTCTGCATGGCGCGGTAGAAATCGTAGAACGACGGGTCCTTGCCAAAACTGTCGGCATAGATCTTCGACGCTTGCGCGGTGGCACCGGCCTGGACGATCTGGGCGTTGCGCTGGCCCTGGGCGCGGATGGTGGTGGCTTCCTGCTGGCGATCCGCCTGCATCTTGGTGAAGGCGCTTTCCAGCGGGGTGCCGTCCGGCAGGTCGGCGCGCTTGATCCGCACGTCGATCACCTGCGCGCCGTATTCGCGCGCTTCGCGGTCCAGACCGGTGCGGATCTGCTTCATGGCATCGCCGCGCTCGGCAGTCAGCAGCGACTGGAAGGTACGCTTGCCCAGCTCCTGCCGCAGCACCGAATTGAGGATCGGCTGCAGCTGCAGTTCCACCCGGTCGGTAGTGCCGGCAGTGCGGACCATCTTGACCGGATCGATGATCCGGAAGCGTGCAAAGGCGTCCACTTCCAGCGGGCGCTGATCGCTGGAGATCACCTGCTGGCGTTCCATGTCCACTGCCAGCACCCGCTTGTCGATGCGGACCAGCGTTTCGAAGAAGGGAATGCGCAGGCTGACCCCGGCACCGGTCCGGCCATAGTCCTGGTTCGGCTTGAACTTGTTGATCACCCGGTCCGGCTTGCCGAGCCGGACGACCACGGCCTGCTGGGTTTCGGGGACGACGACCACGCTGGACAGCGCCGCCACCAGCGCGATGGCGACAGCGGCGATCGGCAGCTTGTTGTCCTGCCAGAAGTACGCGTTCACTGGCCGCCTCCCTGCGCCGGAGCCTCTACCACCGTTTCCGGCGTGCGGCGCTTCACTTCGGGCAGTGGCAGGTAGGGGGTGACCCCGTTCGCCTCGATCACCACCTTGTCATTGGCGCTCAGCACCCGCTCCATCGTTTCATAATACATGCGCCGCCGGGTGACGTCGGGGGCCAGCTTGTACTGCTCGTAGACCTTGTCGAACTCGGCGGCATCGCCCTGCGCCTTGGCGAGCACCTGCTGCGCCCAGGCCTGGGCGTTGGCGAGGTCCTTCTGCGCCGCCTGCTGCGCGGCGGAAACTTCCTGGAAGGCAGCGTTGACCTTGGCCGGCGGGTTGGCCTTCTTGATGTCCACACCCTGGATCTGGATGCCAGACTTGTAGGCATCAAGGATCGCCTGCATCCGCTGGCGCATGTTCTGTTCGATCCTGCCGCGCCCGGTGCCGCCCATGACATCGCGCAGCGGCACTTCGGCAACCGAGGCGCGCATCGCCGCTTCGGCCACTTCGGTCACCGTCTGGTCGGGGTCTTCCAGCCGGAACTTGTAGAGCTTCAGGTCCTTGATGTTCCAGCGCACCAGATAGCTGATATCGACCAGGCTCTGGTCGCTGGTCAGCATCAGCTTCTCTTCCTCGCCATCGGGAATGGTGTCACGCTTGATCGAGGTGACGTCTTCCACCTCGACCGACTGGAACGGCCAGGGCAGGGTGAGCGAAACACCGGGGCCGATCAGCCGGTCATACTTGCCGAAAGTGGTGACCACGCCCTGCTCGGTTGAGCCCAGCGTGTGCGCGCAGGACAGGCCAAGCCAGACCAGCGCGATACCGCCCAGCGCCAGCGGCAGCCACGATTTGCCATCGGGCCGCTGCGGCAGGCGGGGAAACGGGCTCCCGCCGCCGCCGCCATTGCCGCCGCCCTGCGGACCCTTGCCGCGATTGCGGAAGATATCCTCGATGTTGGCGGAGCGGCGTGGTGGCGGCTCGTTGCTGTCACCGCCAGGGCCGGCACCCGGCAGCCAGGGGTTGCGCGGGCCGTTGGCAGGCGGCGGGGGCGGAGAAGGCGGCGTCTCGCCGCCACCGGCAGGGGTGCCCGGCTCGTCACTGGCAGAAGGCGCACCTTCGCCTCCGTCCTGTCCGTTGCCGCTTCCCCCCCAGGGGCTGCGCCCGCCCGCCATCATCAGGCCGGGGCGCGCGTTACGTTCGCCGTCTTCTTTCATGCAAAGCGTTATAGGTACGCCTTTCGCACAAAAACAGTGCCCCCCACCGCATTTTCCTTGCTAGGGGCCGCTGGAGCGGAAACAAACCGGCAAGGAGCATCGAGTGAGCGGCGGCGAAGGCGAAACATTGCGCAATTTCCTGCCCGAGACGGCCCGCGGACGCTTGCAGTCGGCGCGGCTGGCCGATGGCATCGCCAGCCTGGTGTTCGACGTTTCGGGACTCAACGCCGGCGCGCGAGACTCGCTCGAAGCCGATGCCAAGGCTGCGGTCGCCAAGGCCCCCGGGGTTGCGGAAGTGCGCGTGGCGATGACCGCTGATCGCGTGCGCCGCCGCATCCTGGCCGTGGGATCGGGCAAAGGCGGAGTCGGCAAGTCCACCCTCTCGGCCAACCTCGCGGTTGCGCTGGCGCGCATGGGCCGCAAGGTCGGGCTGGTCGATGCCGACATCTACGGCCCTTCGCAGCCGCGCCTGCTCCATGCCGAGGGCGTGAAGCCGGTGGCGCGGGGTGAGAAGCTGGTACCGATCCAGACGGACTTCGGCCTGCCGATGCTGTCGATGGGCCAACTGATCGAGCCGGGCAAGGCGATTGCCTGGCGCGGACCGATGGTCTCGGGCGCGCTTGGCCAGCTGATCGATGCCGAATGGGGCGATACCGAACTGCTGGTGGTGGACCTCCCCCCCGGCACTGGCGACATCCAGCTGACCATGCTGCAGAAGCACAAGCCGGCGGGCGCGGTGATCGTTTCCACCCCGCAGGACCTTGCGCTGATCGACGCGACCCGCGCGATGCAGCTGTTCGAACTGGGCGGGGTTCCCATCGTCGGGCTGGTCGAGAACATGGCCGGCTATACCTGCCCGCACTGCGGCGGGACGAGCGATCCCTTCGGCAGCGGCGGGGCAGAGGCCGAGGCACGCGACAAGGGCGTGGCCTTCCTCGGCCGCATTCCGCTTGATATCGCCATCCGTACCCGCAGCGACGCCGGTGATCCGCCCGCCGCCGGAGATGGTCCTCAGGCCGAAGCCTTCGCCACCGTCGCCCGCGCCGTGGCCGACTGGCTCGACCGGAACTGAAGGCCCGGCGCGGCGATGGACCTTTCCCGGCGACAGATCCTAGTGGGCACGGCAGCGGGCAGCGCGCTGATCCTGGCCTGGACCCTGCTGCCGCGCCGCTATGCCCCGCCGCTGGCCCCGGGAAAGGGCGAGTTTGCCTTCGACGCGTGGCTGCGCATCGGCAGGGACGGTGTGGTTACCGTCTCGGTCCCCGAACTCGAAATGGGCCAGGGGGTCACCACCGTGCTGCCGCAGATCGTCGCTATGGAGCTGGGGGCAGACTGGCGGCAAATCGCGGTGGAGCCGGCACCTCCGGCAGAAGTCTACGCCAACGGACCGCTCGCCGCACGCTGGCGCGAGATGTGGATGCCGTTGCTGCCGGGCCTTGCCGCCGCACCCGATTCCGGCCTTGCCCGCTCCTTCGCCGAAGGCGAGACTTTCGTCGTCGCGGCCGATGGCACGACCTTGGCTGCCTATGAAGCCAGCGCCCGCGCCACCGCCGCCGCCGCGCGCGCCATGCTGTCGATGGCCGCAGCCGATCGCTGGGATGTACGCTGGGAAGAATGCGAGGCGAGGGACGGCTTTGTCATCCACGGCAAGCAACGCCTGCCGTTCGGTGCCCTGGTCGAGGCGGCAGCCACTTTCGACGCCCCAAGGATTCCCGTGCTGCGCCCCGAGCCGCCCGCCGAGCGCCCCGCCGACGTGCCGCCGGGGGCCAACCTGCGCTTCCCCCGGCTCGACCTGCCGGCCAAGGTCGATGGTTCCTACCTGTTCGCCGGCGACGTGCGGCTGCCCGACCTGATCCACGCCGCCATCCGCCATGCGCCGCTGGGCGAGAGCGTGCTGGGCAGCTTCGACGCGAAGGCGGCGGAGGGCTTTCCCGGCGTGATCGGGCTGGTCAGGCACAAGCGCTGGCTGGCCGCACTGGCGACCGACTGGTGGGCCGCCGAACGCGCGCTCACCGCCATCGCGCCGCACTTTTCGGTGAAGGGTGCGCCCGATACCGGCAAGATCGACTCCGCGCTCGAAGCCGCGCTGCACAAGGGCGATGGCGTGCGGCTGGCCGAGGCGGGCGATCCCGACACCTGGCTGTCGGGCCATTTTACCCTCGCCTCACGCTATGAAGTCGCCCCGGCGCTGCACGCCACGCTGGAAACGGCAAGCGCCACCGCGCGGTTCAGCGGCGGCAAGCTGGAGCTGTGGATCGCCAGCCAGGCCCCCGCCGCCGCGCAGCTCGCCGCCGCCGAAGCGCTCGACATCCCCGCGCGCGACGTGGTGGTCTACCCGATGCCGGCGGGCGGCAGTTTTGATCGGCGGCTGGAGCACGATCACGCCATTGAGGCGGCGATCCTTGCCCGGCAGGCAAAGCGCCCGGTACAGCTCACCTGGTCGCGCTGGCAGGAACATGTCGCGGGCCGCCCGCGCACCCCGGTGGCCGCAGTGATGGCGGCCCGCACCAGCCCGGCGGGCGATCTTGCCGCGTGGAAGGCCCGGCTTGCCCTGCCCGCCACCGCGCTGGAAAGCGGTCTTCGCCTCATCAACGGCAAGACGCCGCGCGCCGCCATGGCCGGGGCGGCCGGGCAGTTCGATCCGCTCGCCATCGAAGGCGCGGTACCGCCCTATGCCATCGAGCACCTGCTGGTCGAGCACGTCCCTGCCGACATCGGCCTGCCCACCGGGCGGCTGCGCGGCAATGCCCACGGCTATACCGCCTTCTTCACCGAGTGTTTCATCGACGAACTGGCAACCCAGGCCAAGCGCGAGCCGCTGTCCTACCGCATGGCCCTGCTCAGCGGCCAGCCGCGTCTGGCCGAATGCCTCCAGCGTGTCTCGGCCCTGGCCGGGTGGAACGGCGGGCGTGATGGTTCGGGGCAGGGCATCGCCTGCCACCGCATCGGCGAGGGTGAACGCTGCGGCCACATCGCCGCCGTCGCCACGGCCCGGCGCGACGAGACCGGGGTGCGGGTCGACAAGATCAGCGCGGTGGTGGACATCGGCCGCATCGTCAATGTCGACATCGCCCGCCAGCAGATCGAGGGCGGGCTGGTGTTCGGCGTGGGCCTCGCGCTGGGGTGCAGCACCGATTACGTGCAGGGGCTGCCGACCTCTGGCCGGCTGGGACTGCTGGGCTTGCCCCGGCTGGCGGACTGTCCGGAGATCGAGGTTGAATTCATCGAAAGCGGGGCCGACCCCGCCGATCCCGGTGAACTGGGCGTGGCCATCGCCGCGCCGGCAATTGCCAACGCGCTGTTTTCGGCGACTGGTCTGCGTTTCCGCAAGCTGCCGCTGCTCTCGGAGGACCTGTGACCAAGCCCGACAATCACCCGCCCGCACCCAGTGGTGGCCTGGGCGTGCTGCTGGTCAACCTCGGCACCCCCGATGCGCCGACGCCGGCGGCGGTGAAGCGCTATCTTGCCGAGTTCCTCTCTGATCGTCGGGTGGTGGAGATTCCGCCACTGGTCTGGCAGCCGATCCTGCGCGGCATCATCCTCAACACCCGCCCGAAGAAGTCGGCCCATGCCTATGCCCAGGTGTGGACCGAGCAGGGCTCGCCGCTCGCCGCGATCACCGCTGCGCAGGCGCTTGCGTTGCAGGCAAGGCTGGGCGACGGTGTGCAGGTGTCCTGGGGCATGCGCTATGGCAATCCCGCCATGGGCGCGGAACTGGCCAAACTGAAAGACGCGGGCTGCGACCGCATTCTGATCGCCCCGCTTTATCCGCAATATTCGGGCGCGACCACGGCGACAGTGATCGACGCTCTGGGCACGGCATTGCAGGCGATGCGCTGGCAGCCCGCCTTGCGCACGCTGCCACCCTATTTTGACGATCCGGCGCACATTGGCGCGCTGGCCGATGATCTCTCCCGCCAGATCGCCATCTTGCCTTTCGTGCCGGAAGTGCTGCTGCTGAGCTTCCACGGCATGCCCGAACGCACAACGCACCTGGGCGATCCCTATCACTGCCAGTGCCGCAAGACCGCGCGCCTGCTCGCCGAAAGGCTAGTCGCCCGGTTTCCGGACTTGCGGGTAGAGACCAGCTTCCAGTCGCGTTTCGGCCGGGCCAAGTGGCTCGAACCGGCAACTGACGGGGTGCTCAGGGCCGAGGCGCAGCGCGGGACGAAGCGGCTGGCCATCGCCGCGCCGGGCTTCTCCGCCGATTGCCTCGAAACGCGCGAGGAGCTGGCGATCCGGGGGAGCGAACAGTTCGTGGCCGCAGGCGGCGAGCAATTCGCCGCGCTCGATTGCCTCAACGATGGCGAAGCGGGCATGACGATGCTCGAAACGCTGGTGCGCCGCGAACTGGGCGGCTGGATCTGAACGATTTTCTGGAGAGTGCAATGCCCGGCCTGAAACCCGCCATCGACCCCGACGGTCTGCTTGAATTCTCGGTGGTCTTCACCGACCGCTCGCTCAATCACATGAGCGCGCGGTTCCAGCAGGTGATGCGCGACATCCACGCCATGCTGACCGAGGTTTATCACGCGGAGCGCGCGGTGGTGGTGCCCGGCGGCGGCTCTTATGCGATGGAAGCCGTCGCGCGCCAGTTCGCCACCGGCAAGCGGGTGCTGGTGATCCGCAACGGGTTCTTCTCCTATCGCTGGACCCAGATATTCGAGGCTGGATCGATCCCGGCCCGTGAAACCGTGATGAAGGCCCGGCGGATGGGCGAAGGCCCGCAAGCCCCCTTCGCGCCCGCTCCCATCGCCGATGTCGTCGCCGCCATCCGCGCGGAGAAGCCCGAAGTGGTCTTTGCCCCGCACGTGGAAACCGCATCGGGCATCATCCTGCCCGACGACTATGTGAAGGCGCTGGCCGAAGCCGCGCATGAAGCCGGCGCGCTGTTCGTGCTTGATTGCGTCGCCTCGGGCTGCGTCTGGGTAGACATGGCAAAGCTGGGCGTCGATGTGCTGATCTCCGCGCCGCAGAAGGGCTGGTCCGCCTCGCCCTGCGCCGGGCTGGTGATGCTGAACGCGCGTGCCCTGGAACTGTGCCGGGCCACAAAGTCCACCAGCTTCGCCGTCGATCTCGGCAAATGGCTGACGATCATGGAAGCCTACCTCGGCGGCGGTCATGCCTATCACGCCACCATGCCAACGGACGCGCTCAAGGCCTTCCGCGATGCCATGCTCGAAACAAAGGCCGCCGGTTACGCGGCGATGGCCGCCGCGCAGTGGGAGCAGGGCCGGGCGGTGCGTGCGACGCTGGCGGCGCGCGGTATCGCGTCCGTCGCCGCCGATGGCTATGCCGCGCCGGGGGTGGTGGTGTGCTACACCGCCGATCCCGAGGTGCAGAACGGCAGGAAGTTCGCCGCGCTCGGCTACCAGATCGCTGCAGGCGTGCCGCTGATGGTGGACGAAGGCCCCGACTACAAGAGCTTCCGCCTCGGCCTGTTCGGGCTGGACAAGCTCAAGGACGTGCCCGCCAGCGTCGCCCGGCTGGAGGCGGCGTTCGATCAGGTTTTCTGATCAGAAGTCGACCGCGATGCCCTTGTTCACCCAGTCGCCATAGCGGGTGGGGGAAAGGCCGGCGGGGTCCGGCTCGTCCGCCTGGGCCGGTTCCGGCTGCGGGGCCGGTTCGTCGGTCCAGTAGGCCGGTTTGACAAAGCCCTTGTCGGGACGCTGGGTGACTCGCTGGTTCATCACGCCAGGATGGCGCGACTGGCGGATAATTGCAATCTGGCCTAGGGGCGCGGCATGGACATTCCCGGCCTTCCCGCCCGCCGCGCCGCGCTGCGCCTGCTTGATGCCGTGCTGCGCCGGGGCGAAACACTCGACCTTGCCGCGCATGGAGCCCTGCAGGGCATCCGCGTCGATGCCGACAGGGCGCTTGCCCGCGCGCTGGCTGGCGAGGCGCTGCGCTGGCTCGTCGATCTCGATGCCCTGATCGACAGCGCCACCCGGCAAGTGCTGCCCGATGACGCCAAGGCGCGATCCGTACTGCGGCTGATGCTGGCAGGCTGGCTGCGGCTGGAAACCCCGCCACACGCGGTGATCGCCACGGCATTGCCGCTGCTCGTGGGCGGCCCGAAGCGGTTGGCGCACGGGGTGTTCTCCACCCTGGTCAAGCGCACCGCCCGCCTGCCCGACGCGCCGACCTTGCCTGGCGTGGTTGCCGGGCGCTGGGGCCCGCGCGCAGAGGCGATTGCCGCCGCCATCGCCGTGCCGCCGCCGCTCGATCTGGTGCTCAAGCACCCCGCCGAAACCGACGCCTGGTGCGCGACCCTGGGCGGTATGTCCTTGATGCCGGGCCAAGTTCGCCTGCCGCGCGGCGACATGGTCGAGCGCATGACCGGCTTTGCCGCGGGGGATTGGTGGGTGCAGGATCTGGCCGCCAGCCTGCCAGCGCGCTTGCTCGGGCCGGGCGAGGGGCGCCGCGTACTCGACCTCTGCGCCGCGCCGGGCGGCAAGACGCTGCAACTCGCTGCAGCCGGCTGGCGGGTGACCGCGCTCGATCTGCATGCCCGGCGGCTCGACCGGCTGCGCGCCAATCTGGAGCGCACCGGGCTGGCAGCCACCATCGTCCAGGCCGATGCGCTGGACTGGCAGGGCGATGAACCATTTGATGCGGTGCTGCTCGATGCGCCCTGCACCGCCACGGGGACCTGCCGCCGCCACCCCGACGTACTGCACCGCATCGCGCCGGGGCACATCCACGATATGGCAGAGCTGCAGGCGCGGATGATCGCCCACGCCGCCTCGCTGCTCGCCCCCGGCGGACGGCTGGTCTACGCGGTCTGCTCGCTCGAACGCGCGGAAGGCGAGGAACAGGCCGCGCGTGTGGCGCTGACGCCCGATCCGATTGGCAGCGACGAGCTGCCGCAGGGCCTCCTGCCCACGCCCGAAGGCTGGCTGCGCACCGATCCGGCGATGCTGGGCGAAGCAGGCGGTCTCGATGGCTTCTTCATCGCCCGCTGGCGCGCGCCCTAGAGCGACTTGCGATTAATCTGCAACATACCCGGATTCCTTGAGGTAGTTCGAGCATTCATCGGGCGAGTAGAGTTCGCAGATTGATCCGACGGCTTGCCAGAGGGCATCGATGGTCCGTGGTTTGGCCTTTCT
>JAGWTB010000139.1 GCA_028869175.1 Sphingomonadales bacterium | reverse complement strand
CCGCCGCACGTGACGAGCACCGCGCGGAACCCTAAGGTCAGGGCTCTGGCGCCTGCTATCCCTGCTGGGTCCGTCCGCGTTCCATCACCGCCAGCCGCCGGGCCTCGACCTCGGCCTTGTCGACCTGGGCATTGGCGGCTGAGCTGTGCGCGTGTTCGCGGGCCATGCCTTCACCAAAGGGCAAGGCAAAGCCTTCGTCGATCAGCGCCTTGTAGGCCTGGACCATGTGCGGATCGGCACTGGCCATGTCCTGGGCGAGCTGTTTGCAGGTGGCGAGCAACTGGTCGGCGGGCACCACGCGGTTGAGCAGGCCCCAGGCGCAGGCGGTCTGGGCATCGAGGAAGTTGCCAGAGAGCGACAGTTCCTTGGCGCGGCTGATTCCGATCAGGCGGGAAAGCTTCTGCGACAGGCCCCAGCCCGGCATGATCCCGACGCGGGCATGGGTATCGGCGAAGCGCGCATTTTCGGATCCGATCAGCACGTCGCAGGCCAGGGCCACTTCGAACCCGCCGGTGATCGCCACCCCGTTGATCGCGCCGATCACCGGCTTTTTGCACTGCTCGATCGCCTTGACCGGATTGGCCAGCGCCTCCTCGGCATTGGCCGCGCCAAGGCCCTCGACGCCCAGTTCCTTGAGATCGAGCCCGGCCGTAAACGCTCGCGTCCCGGCCCCGGTCAGCACCACGGCGCGCACTTCGGGATCGGCATTGACCGCTTCCATTGCGGCGGCCAGTTCGGCGCGGAGCCCGCGCGAAAGGGCATTCATTGCCTCGGGGCGGTTCATGGTCACTACGGCGACAGGGCCGTCGCGGTCGGTCGTTACGAGCATTGGGGTTGGTCCTTTTCGAGTTTCACGCGGAGACGCGGAGAAGAACGGCGGAATAAGGCGGGAGCAGGGAAGGGCGTTTCACACCAAGACACGAAGCCACAAAGGGGCCTGACAAGGGCAAAGCCCTCTTTCATACCGTCTTTTGCCCATCGCCCGAATGAATGAGGGACGCCTGCGGCGTCGCGCACCATCTTCGTGTCTTTGTGTGAAACTCCCTCTGCTTCCTCCTTCTTCTCCGCGCCTCCGCGTCTCCGCGTGAGAAAATCAGTCAAACGCTGCGTTTTCCGCGATGGTGGCCCACTGCCGCCCATCATGGCCGAACAGGATCCGTGTGCCGCCCGCGCGGGCTTTTGCCAGCCGGTCGAAGGTCAGCATGCCCTGCTCGACATCAACGGTGGCGCGGGGCAGGACCATCGCGTCAAGGTTGCGCTGGGTATAGCAGCAATCCCCGGCCAGCAGCACTTCGCCCTTGGGCAGCCTGACCACCACGCTCTGGTGGCCGTGGGTGTGGCCCCAGGTCGGGACGATCCGCACGGTGCCATCGCCGAACAGGTCGTGCTCGCCGTCGATCAGCCGGATCGGCTGGCCGGTGTCATAGTCCAGCGCCTCATAGGTCCCCGATTCCTCTGCCGCCTGCGCCGCCTGCCACTCGCGGCGCTGCAGGATCACGCTGGCATTGGGGAGCAGCGCGTTGCCGCCGCAGTGATCGATGTGGAGGTGCGAAT
Organism: Sphingomonadales bacterium; assembly: GCA_028869175.1. GTDB lineage: Bacteria > Pseudomonadota > Alphaproteobacteria > Sphingomonadales > Sphingomonadaceae > Novosphingobium. The sequence goes on along the minus strand of JAGWTB010000139.1, from coordinate 2,971 downwards.
TGACGATCCAGTTGATGCTGGCGGGATCGACCTCGATCGCCTTCAGCCGGGTGGCGATGTCCATCCCTTCGAACCATTGCAGCCCGAACTTGTTGGCAGGCAGCGCATCGGCGAGCTCACGGCGATAGCGCTCGCCCATGCCGGTATCGAACAGCACCCTGCCTTTGGGATGCCGGATCAGATAGCTCGGCACCGGCCCGCGCAGGTAATCACCCTCGTCACCTTCGACGAAATAGCCCGGGCGGCACTGAAACCAGCCGCAGTTGAAGGCATAGAGGGTGACGCCGTCCGTCATCCCCGCAGCCGCACCGTGCTGCTTTGCCCGTCGTCGATCCGGATCGTCGCGCCGGTGACGCATTCGCTGGCCGGGGCGACGAGGTAGAGCAGGGTCGAATCCATCTGTTCGGGCACCGGGATGCGCTTGCGCGCCACGTGCGGGGCGGGGTTGCCGCCCATCCGCTCGAACATGCCGTCGGTCATCTCGGATACGAACATGCCCGGCGCGATGGCGTTGACGTTGATGCCATAGGCGGCCCACTCCACGCTGAGCGCCTCGGTCATGCGGGCGATCGCGGTCTTGGTCACGGCATAGAGCGCCGCGCCGCCGCCGTCATAGCGGAAATGCGCGACCGAGCTGATGTTGACGATCCGCCCGGGCTTGCCCGCTGCGATCAGCCGCCGCGCCACCTCACAGGCCAGGATCCACGGCCCGCGCAGGTTGACGCCCAGCACCTGGTCGATCAGCTCGACGCTCATCTTGTGGGCACGCTGGGCGTCGGGCATCCCGGCGTTGTTGATCAGGATGTCGACCGTGCCGAACCGCGCCTCGGCCGCATCGACCGCCGCGACCAGCGAGGCCGCGTCGGTCGCGTCCATCCGCACCGCCAGAGCCTGCCCGCCGGCCGCCGCGATGTCTGCCGCCAGCGCCTCAAGCCGGTCCAGCCGCCGCGCCGCCAGCACCACCTTGGCACCGGCTGCGGCGAGGACGCGGGCGAAGCGCTCACCCAGCCCCGAGGATGCCCCCGTGACCAGCGCGACGCGCCCGGTCAGGTCGGTGGAATTGTTGGGCAGGGGGTAATCGCTCATGCCGGTGTCTCCAGTTGCTCCGCCGCTTCAACCACGTCGCGGAGGCGGTCCTTGCCGAACCACATTTCATCGCCGAGAAAAAAGGTCGGGATGCCGAACACGCCCTTGGCCACGGCGGCTTCGGTACTGGCGACCAGCCCGGCCTTGACCTCGGGATCGGCGGCCAGTTCGGCCAATTGTCCAGTGGGCAGCCCGGCTGCGGTGAGCACCCGTTCCCACACGTCGGGCAGGTCGAGCTTGAGCCCCTGCTCCCACATGCCCGCAAACATCGCCTCGTTATAGGCCCGCGCGCAGCCCAGCCGCTGGGCGGCGACCGCACCGCGCATCATCTGCAGGGTGTTGACCGGGAAATGCGGGTTCATCACGAACTTGTCGATGCCATGCGCGGCCATGAAGCGCTGCATTTCCAGCCGGTCATAGGCGACCTTGGCGCCGATATGGCCATAGCTTTGCATCGGGCTCTGGTTGCCGATCGCCTTGAACACCCCGCCCAGCAGCACCGGCTGATAGCGAAAGCTGACCGTGCCTTTGGCTTGAATCGCCGGGATCGCGCGGTGGACGAAATAGGCGTTGGGGCTGCCGAAATCGAACAGGAACTCAATCTCGCGCGGCATCACCACTTCTCCCCATATGGCCGGATTTCCTGTTCAAAGGTCCAGGCACTCTTTGGCTGGTTGTAGAGCGCGAGGTAGGCGTCGGCTACCGCCTCGGGCGGCATCAGCAGATCGGGCGGAATCTCCGCGCCGCCAGTGCGTTCGGCAATCCGTTCGCGCACCCAGGCGGTATCGACCCCGGCATCGATCACCAGATGGGCCACGTGCAGCCCTTGCGGCCACAGCTCGCGCGCGGCGCTTTGGGCCATGGCCCGCAGGCCCGCCTTGGCCGCAGCGAAGGCGGCATAGCCGGGATTGCCGCGCAGGCCCGCCGTGGCTCCGGTGACGAAGATCTTGCCGGTCCCGCGCGGAGCCATGATATTCGCCGCCTCACGCACGGTCACGAATCCGGCGAAGCAGGCCATTTCCCAGACCTTGCGGAACACCCGGTCGGTGGTTTCGCGCAAGGGGAACTGCACGTTCGCGCCGACGTTGAACACCACCAGCGCGAGCGGCGCGATGGCCTCGGCCTCGGCCAGGAAGGCCGCGACGTCGTCCGGTTCGCGCGCGTCGAGCGAGCGGCCGGTCACCGCGCCGCCCAGCAAGGGGGCCAGCTTGTCGCCACCCCGGCGTCCGGCGTGGACAGCAAACCCCTCGGCGGCAAAACGCCGCACGATCCCGGCACCGATGTAGTCACCGGCGCCGACTACCGCGACCGATCCGCGCGGCGCGCTCACTTGCGGTCCAGCGGGATCACCGCAACGGTAAAGCGCGAAATGCACACCAGCCGCTCCGCCTCGTCCTCGATCCGGATCGTCCAGACCTGCGTGGTGCGGCCCAGTGCTTCGGGCCGGGCGGTGGCATAGACCCAGCCGGAATAGGCCGGGCGGATGTGGTTGGCGTTGATCTCCATACCGACGCCGACCTGTTGGGTGCGATCGACGCACCAGCCTGCCGCGACCGAGCCGACGGTTTCGGCAAAGGCCACCGATGCGCCGCCGTGCAGCCGCCCGAACGGCTGCTGCGTCCGTTCGTTGACCGGCATCCGCGCCTTGATCCAGTCATCCCCGCAGTCGATGAACTCGATGCCCAGATATCCGTTCATCGAACCCTCGCCGCCGCGGGTCATGGCGGCCAAGTCGGGGCGCTGCCCGCCCCACCAGATCATTTCGTTGCCCATCGCAACTTGATAGGCAGGGCTGCGGGCGCCTGTAAAGGCTGACTCATCAATGAAACCGCAGCAGCGCGGGCACGGTCAGCGCCAGGCCGATCACCACCGTGGTCATCGCCCA
>JAGWTB010000138.1 GCA_028869175.1 Sphingomonadales bacterium | reverse complement strand
CTGGCACTTTTCGCAGCGGCCGCCCTTGACGTTGAAGCTGAAGCGCCCGGCCTTGTAGCCGCGCGCGGCGCTTTCGGGCAGGCCGGCGAACCAGTCGCGGATCTGGGTGAAGGCGCCGGTATAGGTGGCCGGGTTGCTGCGCGGGGTGCGGCCGATGGGCGACTGGTCAATCTCGATCACCTTGTCGCACATTTCGAGGCCGGTGATCTTGTCATGCGGCCCGGCGATCACCCGCGCGCCGTTGAGCGCGCGCGCCGCGCCGGCGTGGAGCGTATCGAGCGTGAGGCTGGACTTGCCGCTGCCCGAAAGCCCGGTGACGCAGCAGAAGGTGCCGAGCGGGAATTCCGCCGTCACGCCTTTCAGATTGTTCGCCCGGGCATTGTGGACGACGATCTTGTGGCCGTTGCCCTTGCGGCGCGTGGCGGGCACCTCGATCCGGCGGCTGCCCGAGAGGTACTGGCCGGTGAGGCTGGCGGGGCTGGCGAGGATGTCTGCCAGGCTGCCTTCGGCGACGATCTCGCCGCCGTGGACGCCCGCGCCGGGGCCGAGATCGACGATATGATCGGCGTGGCGGATCGCGTCTTCATCATGCTCCACCACGATCACGGTGTTGCCGAGATCGCGCAGGCGCTTCAGCGTTTCCAGCAGCCGGTCATTGTCGCGCTGGTGGAGGCCGATGCTTGGTTCGTCGAGCACGTAGAGCACGCCCGACAGGCCCGAGCCGATCTGGCTGGCGAGGCGGATGCGCTGGCTCTCGCCGCCGCTCAGCGTGCCGCTCGTCCGGTCAAGGTTGAGGTAATCGAGCCCGACGTTGTTGAGGAAGCCCAGCCGCTCGTTGATTTCCTTGAGGATGGCGCGGGCGATCTGGCTTTGCTGCGCGGTAAACTGCTGGTCTACCTGCGAAAACCATGCGAGCGCATCGGACACCGAGAGGCGGGTGCGGCTGGAAATGTCGTGCCCCGCCACCCGCACCGACAGCGCCTCTGGCTTGAGCCTTGCGCCGTGGCAGGTTTCGCAGGGCTGTGCGGTCTGGAACTTGCCCAGCTCCTCGCGCATCCAGGCGCTTTCGGTTTGCAGCATGCGGCGGTTGAGGTTGCCGATCACCCCCTCGAACGCCTTCTGCACGGTGTAGGCCTTCTTGCCGTCGATAAAGGTGAGCGGCACCTTCCTGCCGCCGGTGCCATAGAGGATCACCAGTTGCACCTCGCCCGGCAGATCGTGCCATGGCGTATCGAGGCTGAAGCCGAATTCGGCGGCGAGGCTGGCGAGCACCTGCATGTAATAGGGGCTGGGCGGATTGGACTTGGCCCAGGGGACAACGGCCCCCTGCTTGATCGACAGTGCCTCGTTCGGGACGACGAGCTGCGGATCGAACAGCAGCTTCTCCCCCAGCCCGTCACAGGCCGGGCAGGCCCCCTGCGGGGCGTTGAAACTGAACAGCCGTGGTTCGATCGATTCGATGGTGAAGCCGGAGACCGGGCAGGCGAACTTTTCGGAGAAGACGATGCGGTTGGGCGGGAGGCCTGCGCCTTTCATCTTCCCTGTCGGAAGCCCCTCCCCTTCAGGGGAGGGGTTGGGGTGGGGCTTGTGCGCGACATCCCCCACCTCCGGCCCCTCCCCTGAAGGGGCGGGGAGAATTTCCGCCACCGTCCCATCCGCCAGATCGAGATAGACCAGTCCGTCCGCGAGCTTGAGCGCCTGCTCGAACGAATCCGCCAGCCGGGTTTCGATCCCTTCGCGCACGGCGATGCGGTCAACCACCACTTCGATGTCGTGCTTGTACTTCTTGTCGAGCGCGGGGGCGTCTTCGATGGCCATCAGCACGCCGTCGATCCGCACGCGGGTGTAGCCGGCCTTCTGCCACTCGGCGAGTTCCTTGCGGTATTCCCCCTTGCGCCCACGCACCACCGGGGCGAGCAGGTAGGCGCGGGTGCCCTCGGGCAGCGCCATCACCCGGTCGACCATCTGGCTGACCGTCTGCGCGGCGATGGGCAGGCCGGTGGCCGGGCTGTAGGGAATGCCCACCCGCGCCCACAGCAGGCGCATGTAATCGTAGATCTCGGTCACCGTGGCGACGGTGGAGCGCGGATTGCGGCTGGTGGTCTTCTGCTCGATCGAGATCGCCGGGCTGAGCCCGTCGATATGCTCGACATCGGGCTTCTGCATCATTTCGAGGAACTGGCGCGCATAGGCGCTCAGGGACTCGACATAGCGCCGCTGGCCCTCGGCATAGATCGTGTCGAAGGCCAGGCTCGACTTGCCCGAGCCACTGAGGCCGGTAATGACGATCAGCGCATCGCGCGGCAGCGATACGTCGAACCCCTTGAGGTTATGCTCCCGGGCGCCCCGGACGGTGATGTGGGTCAGCGACATGGCGTCGCTCTGTTCCACGTCTGTTCGATTCAGGCAAGGGGGCGGCGGCGATTACCAACCGCCGCCGTCCTACCAAGCCAGGTTACTGCTTGATACCTGAGACGCTACCGGCAACTCCGAGTGTGCTGCCGTTCATGAAGAACGTATATCCCATTTCGAGCGCGCTAGGCCCGAAGAAAGCGCCCGTGAACTGGCCGGAGGCGTTGGAACCGGTCAGGCTGCCGGAAAAGCCGGGGCCGCCCGAAATGATAGTTCCGGTCCCGTTATAGGTTCCGATCGTAAAGACCGGAGCGGTTGCGGATGTCTTTCCGGCAAGATCGAGCGCAGTTGCAACTGTTCCCGCTGCAAAATCGGTCGAGAACGTCGCCTTGCTCGACGCATTCAGGTTATAGGGAATGCCATTGTTGATCGCCGTGCCATAGATCGCGGCCGCGTAACTTGCCGTACCGGTTCGCGGCATATCGCTGGCGACAGTCGGAACGCCGCCAACCGCCAGGCGCGCCGTGCTCGATCCGCCGGTGTTGTTGATGGTCTGCCAGGTTCCGAAAATGGTGTAGCTGAGCACAACTCCGGTCGATGAACTGGGAACGAAGAGGGTAAGCGTCTCCCGTCCCGTCCCCGTCGGCACGTTCCATTGCTGTGCGTTCGCAACGGTCGTGGGCTGCGCCGTCAAGGGGCTGAACGATGCCGTTTCACCGGTCGGCGCGGTCAGCGTGTAGGTATCCGAAGCCGCATCGTATTTGACCACGGTGCCGTCGCCAAAGTTTCGGGCGCTGCCGTTCGTCACGCCGACACCGGTCGGCGAGAAACTCACCCCGGCAGTCTGGAACGTGCGGTTGCCGCTCATGTCGACGATCTTGGTATAGGTGACCGGCGGGGGCGTCGGTGTCGGCGTGCTTGCCACCCCGCCGCTGCCCCCGCCGCCACCGCAGCCGGCCAGCATCACGCCCAGCGTCAGCAGCGAAACCCGCGCCGCCATCGTCGTTCCATTGTACTTCATAACCCTTGTTCCCCTTGATGCCGATCCCTTCCCGAGGATCGGGTTTTCCAAGCCCCATGCGTGGCCCCGGCACCCGAGCGGTGCCGGGGCCGGATTCATTGATGCCCGACGATCGTGCCGACGGCGCTGCGGCCATCGGGCGCGGTAGCGGCGAAGACGGCACCCAGTTCCTGCGCCGCCGGGCCGAAGAACCAGCCTTGCAGCGCGCCGGTGAACGCGCCCGAATCGGCGAAGCTGAAATTTCCGGCAAACCCGTTCGCCCCGGCAGAAAGCTTGCCGGAGGAGGAGAAGGTGGTCGCCGCCTGGCTCAGCACCCCGCCCATGTCGCCGGTCATCGTATAGGTGGCGGCGGCGAAATCGACGCTGGCGGTGCCGTTGCCACCGAACGACGGCAGGATCGCCCGGCCTGCCGAGGTGCCGAGCGGGCCGGTCATCTGGTTGCCGCGCAGGTCAAGCTTGTAGCTCGCCGTGCCGCTCACCGGCACCCCGCTGGCGGGGGTGGTGGCGCCGAACACCGCCATGTTCATCGTCATGTTGTGGTCGCTGCCCGCAGCCGCCTCGCTGTGCCAGTTGGCATAGGCGACATAGGTATAGAGGAAGCCGTTGGCATTCGTAACATCCCCGCCGCGGCGCATGAAGCTGCCGATGGCGGTGCCGCTGACGGTGCAGGCCGTGGCATAGCAATCCGGCCCGGCGGCGACGATGGCCACCCGGTCCGGGCCTGCGCCGCTGGCCGAGGCGGCGGGATTGGAAAACACATAGGTATTGGTCGCCGCATCGTAGCTGATCGTCGAAGCGGTGCCTTGCAGGCTGGCGGTGGCGTTGCGGATAGAGGTGGGCGTCTCCGTCCCGGTGGCGCGGGCGGTCAGCGCGTTGAACGTCTCGCTCTTGAGCGGGGCCGTAAGGCTGGCATTGACCGGCGTGGCCGGCGGCGGCGGCGCGGGGGTGATCGTGGGCGCGGGCGTGCTGGCCACGCTGCCGCCGCAGGCCGCAAGCAGGGCGGTCAGCGCCAGGATCGCGGCGCGGGGAGCAAGTCTGAGCGCGGTCATTGCCTTCACCTTTCCTAGGCGGTGTTTACATTCATAGGCAACATTTGAGTGCCGCCACGAGATTGAGGAAGCCGGCGTAGTTTCTGGCGAGTTTGTCGTATCGGGTTGCGATGCGTCTGAAGTGTTTGATCTTGCTAAAGAA
>JAGWTB010000137.1 GCA_028869175.1 Sphingomonadales bacterium | reverse complement strand
TGCCCTCCCGGCCGCGCTTCGTCGGCAAGTTCGGCGTCACACATAAGAACGGCGAAGCCTATCCCTTTGCCCCGCATGCCCTGGCATTCAGCCCCGATGGCAGGCGCATCTACGTCGGTGTGAACTCGTCGCACGGTCACGACCTCCAGCCTGATGTTACCGATGCCCCTCCTGGCGCGATGAATTTTGCCACGGTCGGGCGCGACGCAGGCGGAGTGTACATCATCGACAACAGCGATTTCGTGCGGCGAAAGGCCGATCCGAAGTTGCGGCTGATCGCCACGGCGCTCCATGCCGGCTGGCACAGCCCGGTCCGCGCCACCATCGGACGCCGCCCCTATCTGGTCAGCGCAGGCGAGCTCGGGGCCTGCCCCGGCGCATGGCCGCGCATCACGGCGATCCGGGATGAAACGAAGCCCGTCCGCACCGGCGAATTCCGGCTGGCGATGAACCGGCAGGAAAACTGCCCCGAACCCAACGCGATCGAAAAGGGCAGCGACGGCCTCGTCGCCCGGGCGGGCACGCCTTCCAGCCACTTCCAGGAAGTCGATGATCCGGCGAACACCCGGCTTGGCCTGTTCGGCTTCCTGTTCGGCGGCGTGCGGATTGCCGATCTGCGCAACCCCGCTGATCCGGTAGAGGTCGCCTACTTCAAACCAGGCGATCCCTGCGCCAGCCGGGTCCACCAGGACCCCGCCACCGGCAACATCTGGTTCGCCTGCAACACCAGCGGCTTCTGGGTGATCCAGCTCAAGCCGGGACTGCGCCGGCAACTGGGGATGCCAGACATTGGAAGAAGGCGCTAACGCAGCACCCTGCTCTGCTCGGCGGCTTCGATCCAGGCCTGGGCGTCGGCTTCCAGCATGAAGCGGGCATCGACCAACTCCCGTGTCGCCTGGCGTACGGCGGCGACGAAACCCGCGTGATCGCCATAACGCTCCTCGAGCGAAAGGCGCGGATCGCCGGTGGCTTCGCGTTCGGCACGGCTCGCGGCGAAGGGCAGGAAGCTGCCCTCCAGCCCGCACAGGTCGCCTCCGCGAAAGCCGTCGCGGCGCAGGTTCCAGCCGACATTGGTTCCCAGCGGCACTGCGGCCTCCATCGGTCGGTGATCTGATACAGCGATCCCGTCGCTATCAGGACGGGGAACGTAGACCTTGTATGCGGCACCGTGGCGGGGCGGCAGCACCGTCATCCGGCCACCTTCGGGACCGAATTCCGGTCCGTAGTCCAGCACGTCGAGTCCCGCACAGACAGTTGGCGGTTCAAACCCCGGAGTGGCCGGGAACACTGCGCGATAGTGCTCCAGCGTCACCAGTTGCCCGGTCTCCAGCCTCGGGAAATTGCTGGCGGGCGGCGCGATCCCCTTGTCTGCCCATTCGTCGAGCACGGTGAACATCGCCCCGCCCAGCCCCGGCAGCCCGCGTTCGACCGCCTGGGGGTTGAACATCGGTGTATCGAGCGATGGCGACGGGTAGCGTGCCTCACCGAAGATGCCGTTCGGATAGAGCGGCGGACTGAGCAGGCCATGGATGCCGAGATGCCCTTGCCCGGCCTTGAAGTAGAGCCTCACGTTGTCCGGAAGCGGCACCGGATGGCCCGCCCCGTCCACCACCTGCAGCGAATTCTTCCAGGTCCAGAAACTGTTCTCGTCCACCGCCTCGATCACCAGCGGATCGGTTTCCGGACGCTTCAGAATGCCGTCGGTCCGGCCGGTCAGCGGATCGGTTGATACCCCGAAGGTCGCCGGGCCGATGGCGTTGGATCCGGAATCCTGGTGCCCGTCCTGCGCGGAATAGAAGGTGGGATGGGCGAATTCGACATTGGCAAGCAGCCGGTTCGCGCCGCCGGTGTTGAGGAACACCCCATCGAACACCTTGCGGCCAGCCTCGTCGGCGTTGAAACCGAGGTAGAGGTATTCGCGCAGATACATGCCGGTCGACGATGCGCCATAGGCATAGGCGCGGCGCGGCAGCGGGCCATCGGCCAGCGGGTTGCCGTTCCGTTCGAAGCGCAGGAACGCCCCAAGGTCGCGCACCACGGCATAGGCGAGCCCCATGACGATCGGATCGCGCGCGGTGTAGATCAGTTCGTAGAGCCGGTCGGTGCTGAACCCGTCAAACAGGCAGATGTCGGTGGCGCTTTGTGCGAAGTCTTTCCCTTGCGCGTCGAGCGTGCCGAAGGCCCACTTGTCCGGCGCAATTGGCGTGGCTGGTGCGCCGGCCCGGGGCCGGCTGACAAGGCTTGCGCTTGACGTGTCGGTGTCCGCCGCCGGATAGGCGCGCCACATCGGCGCCAGCGGCGTGCTGAACTGCGGCATGAAGAACGAGAATTCCAGCCTGACCCGCCCGGTGACCGGTGAACCGTCGGCCTCGGTCGCGACGGGGAAGTCGGGAAACAGCTGGACCGGATTAGGCGTGCCGTCGCCGTGCCAGCCGACGTCGATCAGCGTGAAACCGGCGCGCAACAGGTGCGCGATCTGCCCGCCGACGGCGGCGTAATCGGCCACCTGCCCCAGTTCGCTGGTGCCGCGATTGTTGATGCAGAAGAACAGCTTGCCGTTGCCGCGCCCGAGATCGACCGGCCGCAGGATCACGAACGGCGCGGTAAAGGCGACCAGCCCCGCCGCGCCGCGCGGTGCCCGGTCCAGATTGACGATCACTGCATTGCGCGGATCTGCGGGATCGACCGCGTAATACACCGTTCCGGTCAAGCGCTCGTAGCCACCCGTGGTGCCCCATTCGTGGCCGCCGACAAAGGGTTCGCGTCCGGTGATCTCGAGCCGCTGCAATGCCACGCCGTGTTCTCCCGCTAACCGAACCGCCCTCGCCATCGCGGCCGTCACGCCAAACCTTCTACGGCGGCGCTGCGCTCGGTGCAGTCCCATTTGGCACTAGAATTGCGCCATGCAGACCCGCATCGTCCAGCCGGCATGGCGAGAGGAGAACACCGATGGGGCATGAGTGGACGCGCCGCACCGTAATGCGGGGCGCGCTGGCAGGAACGGCGGCATGCGGCATGCCCGCAGCGCTGCTGGCCGCATCGGACCCCGTCCTGACCCGCGCGATTGACACAACCTCGGGCAAGGTGCGCGGGCTGCGGCAGGGCGGCCTGTCACGCTTTCTGGGCATACCTTATGGCGAGGATACGGGGCTGCGCCGATTCCAGCCGCCAGTCGCGCGGCGGGCATGGTCTGGGGTGCGCGATTGCCTGCATCTGGGCACGAAGACGCCGCAAGGCATGATTACGATACCCGGCGTCATGGCGATGCCCAAGCCCGGCCCGCGCGGGCTGCCGGTGATGATGGCCGTCGCCAACGTGACCAATGCCGCCATTCCCGAAAGCGAGGACTGCTTGTTCCTGAACGTCATCACCCCCGACGCCTCGCGGCGGCGCAAGCGGCCGGTAATGGTCTGGCTGCATGGCGGCGGCTTCGCCATGGGGTCCGGCATGGATCCGATGAACGATGGCAGCCTGCTGGCCGCGCGCGGCGACGTGGTGGTGGTTTCGCTCAACCATCGGCTCAATGCGATGGGCTTTCTCTATCTCGGCGCATTGCACGACGATTTCGCCGATTCGGGCAATGCAGGGATGCTCGACATCATCCTCGCCCTCGAATGGGTGCGCGACAATATCGCGGCGTTCGGCGGCGATCCGCATAATGTCACGATCTTTGGCCAGAGCGGCGGCGGGGCGAAAGTCGGGACATTGCTCGGCATGGTTCCGGCACAGGGGCTGTTCCACAAGGCAATCGAGATGAGCGGGCCGGCAGTGCGGCTGGCGACCAAGCAAAGCGCCGAAAGCATCGCCGAGCAGACACTGGCCGCGCTGGGGATTGCGCGGACCGAAGTCCACAAGCTGCAGAGCCTTGACTACAAACAGGTGATCCGCGCTGCAACCGCCGCCAAGGTGCCCGACGACAATTCAGGGGTGATCATGCGCGGGCTGGCACCGCTGGTCGATGGCCGCTCGATCCCGGCCCATCCGTTCGATCCCGTGGCCACCGAACTCTCGCGCGACATTCCGTTGATCATCGGGGTGGCGAAGGATGAGGCGACCCTGTTCATGGCGGGCGATCCCCAACTCGGAAACATGACCGAGGACGAGGCGCGCACTCGTTTTGCTGCGGTGCTTGGCCCGCGCGGGCTTGCCGTTATGGAAGCCTACCGCCAAGCCCATCCCGCCGACGACCCCAGTTACTGGGTATCCTCGATGATGTCTGATCGCATGTTCCGCAGCGATTCGATTGTTCAGGCCGATCGCAAGTCAGCCCAGAACGCGGCGGCGGTCTATACCTACCGGGTCGATTGGGAACCCCGCGTGGTCGACCGCTTGCTGCGCAGCCCGCACGGAACCGAAATGCCGCTCGTCTTCGGCACCAAGGTGCCTCGGGAATTCGTCGGATCGGGACAGGAAGTCGATACCCTGTCGGACAGGTTGATGACCGCCTGGCTGAACTTCGCGCGCAGCGGCAATCCGTCGCAGCCGGGGCTGACCTGGCCGCGCTATGATGCCCGCCAGCGCCAGACGATGATCTTCGACGCCCCGTGCAAGGTGGTGAGCGACCCCGATCCCGTCGCCCGCGATCCGC
>JAGWTB010000136.1 GCA_028869175.1 Sphingomonadales bacterium | reverse complement strand
CGTTCGACCTTGTCGGCGACGGTGCCCAGCTTTTCGTGGAAGGTGATGCGGGTGAGCTTCTTCGCCTGTTCGGACAGCGGCGTCTTGCGGTCCTGTTCCCAGAAGAAGCGCGCGTCGCTGAGGCGGGCGGCGAGGACCTTGCGGTTGCCGGCGACGATGCCGGCGCCGCCGTCGGTGGCGGCGATGTTGGCGGTGCAGACGAAGGCGTTGGCCAAGCGCCCTTCCCCGTCCTCACAGACGAAGTACTTCTGGTTGGTGCGCGCGGTGAGCTGGATGACTTCGGGCGGCACGTCGAGGTAGGCTTCGTCGAAGCGGCCGAGCAGCGGCACCGGGTATTCGGTGAGGCCGGCGTTCTCGATGACGAGGCCGGGGTCTTCCACCAGCTTCAGCCCGGCGACTTCGGCGACCATGCGGGCGGCGGTGGCGATCAGCGCCTCACGCTCGGCGTGATCGACGATGACGTGGCAGGCGCGCAGCTTTTCCTGATAGTCGGCGGCGCTGCCGATGGTGATGTCGCCGGGGGCGTGGAAGCGGTGGCCCTTGGTGGCGTAGCCCGAGCGGATGCCGCCGACTTCGCATTCCACAAGCGTTTCGCCGAAGATCGCGACGATTCCCGACAGGGGCCGGACCCAGCGCAGGGATTCGCTGCTGAGCGAGGCAGCGCCCCAGCGTTGCGATTTCGGCCAGGGGAAGGCGCGGACGATGGCGGGGATGGCTTCGGCCAGCACATCGCGGGTGGCGCGGCCGGGCTTTTCGGTGACGGCGAACCAGACGCCGTCGCGTTCGGTGAGCTGGTCCTTGCTGAGGCCGGTCTTGCGCAGAAAGCCTTCGAGCGCCTGTTCGGGGGCGCTGGTGCGCGGGCCCTTGGCTTCTTCGGTGACGGGCTGGGTTGCCTGCGGCAGGTCACGCGCGATCAGCGCGAGGCGGCGCGGGGTGGACCAGACGGTGACGGCGCCGGGGGTGATGCCGGCGGCGGCAAGGTGGTCGCGCAGCAGCTTCTCCAGCGACGCGCGGGCCCCGGCCTGCATGCGGGCGGGGATTTCCTCGGAGCGGAGTTCGAGCAGGAAGTCGGTCATCGTCAATCCTCCCCGTTCACGGGGAGGTGGCAGTCGCGCAGCGACTGACGGAGGGGGGTGGCCGCCCGCACCACCGCTTCGGCGGCAGCGGCGACATCGTTCAACACGTCAGAAGCCATGAGGCGCACGACGGTAAAGCCTTTCTGTTCAAGGATGCGAGTGCGGGTGTCATCGCGCTCGGGACGGTTGCCCATGTGATGCACAGCGCCGTCGATCTCGATGACGAGCCCGGCCGCTGCGCAATAGAAGTCTGCCACGTAGGGGCCAATCGGGTGCTGGCGGCGGAAGCGCAGTCCTTCGCCGTTGGCCTTCAACTCCTGCCAGAGCAGGACTTCGGGCAGGGTCATGGCGCGGCGCAAGCGGCGGGCCGCGTAAGTCTCGGGACGTCGCACAGGTTGATTGCCCCCTCCCTGTGAGGGCGTGCGTGTTTGCACACCCCCTCCACCGCGCTTCGCGCGGTCCCCCTCCCCACAAGTGGGGAGGATTTTCATAGCGTCCACTCCGGATATTCGGCTTCCCACCGGGCTTTGTTCGTCTCGATCCAGGCCTGGCAGCTGCCCTTGGCGAGATCGCGGACGCGGCCGATGTAGCTGGCGCGTTCCTGAACGGAGATGACGCCGCGCGCCTGAAGCAGGTTGAACAGGTGGCTGGCCTCGATCGCCTGATCATAGGCGGCGAGCGGAACCTTGGCTTCGATGGCGCGCTGGCATTCGGCTTCGGCGTTGCGGAAGCCCTGGAAGAGCTGGTCGGTATCCGCCACCTCGAAGTTCCACTTCGAGTGCTGCTTCTCGTTTTCGAGGAACACGTCGCCGTAGCTGACGCCGTTGTTGTTGAAGCGCAGGTCGTAGACGCGATCGACGCCCTGGATGTACATGGCAAGGCGTTCGAGGCCGTAAGTCAGCTCGCCCGCCACCGGCTTGCAATCGAACCCGCCCATCTGCTGGAAATAGGTGAACTGGGTGACTTCCATGCCGTCGCACCACACCTCCCAGCCCAGCCCCCAGGCGCCGAGGGTGGGGCTTTCCCAGTCATCCTCGACAAAGCGGATGTCGTGGGCCAGCGGGTCAACGCCGATGGCGGCGAGGCTTTGCAGGTACAATTCCTGCAGGTTCTCGGGGTTGGGCTTCAGGATCACCTGATACTGGTAGTAGTGCTGCAGGCGATTGGGATTCTCGCCATAGCGGCCATCGGTCGGCCGGCGGCTGGGCTGGACGTAGGCGGCGCGCCACGGCTCAGGCCCCAGCGCGCGCAGGGTGGTGGCCGGATGGAAGGTGCCGGCGCCCACGCGCATGTCGTAAGGCTGGAGGATCAGGCAGCCTTGCGCGCTCCAGAAGCTGTGGAGCGTGAGGATCATGTCCTGAAACGAAAGGGGTTGCGCGGTTTCGCTCATGGCCCGGGCCTTTGGCGCAGGCCATGAGGATGGTCAACGGCTTGCTGCTCAATCGAGCGAGCGGGGTGCCCCCTGCCCCATGAATTTGGCCAGATTCCAGTGCAGGCTGGGGATGGCGCGTTCCATGTAGGGGTTGGGCAGCGTGCCCTTGAAGCCGCCCGACTTCATGCCCTGCTGCACGGCGGCCATGTTCTCGAAATCCTGCTGGAGCACCGGGGGCCATTCGTGCGGCTGGGTATAGGTCCATTCGGTTTCGGGGGCCTCGCCTTCGGGCCACAACTCGTAGACGGCGGCTTCGAAGATGCACTTGTCGGGATCGTAGCCGTAAGGGCGGGCCGAGTAGCACAGCATGTTGTTGACCGCGTGGCCGATCTGGAAGTTGGGGAAGATCTGCCAGGCGGTGCCGACCTTGGCGGTGTGTTCGGGGGCGACTTCGGGCCAGACGACGCCGCGCTTGGCGTCCTCTTCCTTCGCCCGCGTGATCCAGTGGCGCGAGACTTCGGGCGCGGGGGTGCCGGCGGGGAGTTCGTCCTTCAGGCGCAGCGCGGCATCGACCAGGGTGCGGGTGGTGTTGGTGTTGGCGTTTTCCCAGGTGAACACCTGCATTTCGGCGGTGGACAGGCGCGGGTCCTCGCCGGTGCCGAGGCGGAGCTTGCCGGCGTCTTCCTCGATGCCCTTGGCGGCTTCATAGCCGATGTGGCTGTGCAGCTTCTGGTTGCGTCCCCAGCCGCGGAACTGGCCGAATGCCATGAATTCGGGATGGGTGCCGGGGACGTGGTAGGTTTCGTTGAAGGCTTCGAGCGCGACCTTCCAGTTGCAGTCGAAGATGATCCACTTGCGCCAGCGCGGGCGCATGTTCTGGAGCTGGAACGGATCGAGCAAGGCGGCGGCGGGGTCGAGCCATTCGGCGAGGCTGACCGAAGCCGGGTCCATGTTGATCCAGATCCAGCCGCCCCAGGTATCGACCTTTACCGGGCCGAGGTGCGTGCGATCGTCAGTCAGCGCACCCTGCCAGTCGTCCTGGTGCTGGATGAACGAGCATTTGCCGTTCAGCTCGAAAGTCCAGGCGTGGAAGCCGCAGACGAACTTGGACTTGTGGCCGTGGGCGTTGCGCTGGCCCTTCGGCACATCGACCAGCTTGCGGCCACGATGCGGACAGACATTCCAGAACGCCGCGAGGCCATCCTCGTTGCGGACAATCAGGATCGAATCGTCGAGGATGTCGAAGGTGATGAACGAGCCGACTTCGGGCAGGTCCTCGAGGCGGCCGGCCTGGAGCCAGGCCTTGCGCCAGAGGCGGTCACGCTCCTGCTTGACGTAGTCGGGCGAGATGTAGGCATCGACGCCGATGGTGACGGGGGATTCGAGGTCTTCGGCGGCGGCGACGAGTTTGCCCTGCTCGGTCATCGATGTTCTCCTTCGCGCGGCGCTGGTGGCCGCTGTTGCGATGCATTCTCGCATAGCGGAATGCGTGCGGCTTGACGATGGGTGACAATTCGTGGGCGGGAGGCGACGATAACGCCGGCGCGCTTGCGTTGGGTGGTGGGGGGTGGGTATCGGTTTGGGGTAACGTCGCATGTTCCTGCAACGCCTGCTTATGCCGCGAAGAAAAGTACGTTCGTTGACCTTCGGTCGCCTGCGGCCCGACAAGCTCAGGACGGACGGATTTTTAAGGTGCGCAGGTATTGCCGGTCTCAAGCGCGGCGATCAGGCGGAGAGTTGCGATGACCGAATTGCGTTTCGATGGCCGCGTGGCGGTGATTACCGGCGGCGGGCGCGGGTTGGGGCGCGCTTATGCGCTGCTGCTGGCGGAGCGCGGCTGCAAAGTGGTGGTCAACGATCCCGGCAGCGCGATCAAGGGGGACGGCACTGATGCCGGGCCTGCCGAGCAGGTGGTGGCCGAGATCAGGGCGCTGGGCGGCGAGGCGATTGCCGATACCAACACGGTGGCGACGCCCGAGGGCGGCGCGGCAATCGTGCAGAGCGCGATCGACAAATGGGGTCGGATCGACATCCTGATCCATAACGCCGGGAACGTGCGCTATGGATCGCTGAAGGAAATGTCGATCGACGACTTCCGCGCGGTGGTGGACGTGCATTTCATGGGCGCGTTCCATGTGGTGCGGCCGGCGTTCCCGCTGATGTCTGCGCA
>JAGWTB010000135.1 GCA_028869175.1 Sphingomonadales bacterium | reverse complement strand
TCGGCCCGGCGCTTTCCACGAACTGCACCGCATCGCGGGTGGTGATATGCTCGAACACCACCTTGAGCGCGGGGAAGTCCTTCAGCACCGGCGCGAGCACGCGCTCGATGAACACGGCCTCGCGATCGAAGATGTCGGTCGCATGGTCGGTCACCTCGCCGTGGACGAGGAAGGGCATGCCGATGTCCTGCATCCGGTCGAGTACCGGATAGATGGCGCGCACGTCGGTCACGCCGTGGGCGGAGTTCGTGGTGGCGTGGGCCGGGTAGAGCTTGGCCGCGGTGAGGATGCCCAGCGCAAAGCCCTGCTCGACATCGGCGGGGTCGGTCGCGTCGGTGAGATAGAGCGCCATCAGCGGCGTGAACCCGGCGTCCGCCGGGAGCGCCGCGAGGATCCGCGCGCGATAGGCCGCGGCCTCGGCGCTGGTGGTCACGGGCGGGGCCAGGTTGGGCATTACGATCGCCCGCGCGAACTGGCGCGCGGTGTGCCCGGCCACGGCCTCGAGCATGGCGCCATCGCGCAGGTGGACATGCCAGTCGTCGGGCCGGCGGATAACGATTTCGGTGGGGGCAGCAGCGGTCATGGTCGCGCCCATAGCGCAGGCGAGGCCGCGTCGAAAGGGCGGGAGCTTGATGAACGTCTGGCCGGAAGGTGGCGTGCCCGACAGGTTTCGGTCCGGCCGGGGGCAAGCATCGCTGTAGATCGAACCAAACTCATCGCGACACGGCGGCGGGCGACCAGGCCGGGCCTGTCCGGATCGCTCCGTCGATCTACGGCGCCACGCACTTGGCCAACCACGGCCGGCGTGGGCAGAACCTCAACGGCATGCGAGGAATCCGGTCATCGACGATTAACGGTACAGGCGGAACAACTCGCCCCTGTGGTGACCGGCAAGGAATGCGCGGACTGATTTCTGGCAGCCCGCACTATCTAGGGCGTTACCGCTCATGTCGATGTAGATGGGATGGCTCCAATCGACCTCGTCAAGGAAATCGGGCCAGGATTCATCAAGGTTGAACCAGGGGCGACACAGCGGCACGGCGACGAACAGATCGGGCCTCAGGTAGCGCAGCTGGTCGTCGCCGAACACCACGATCGCCCCGCTCGGAATGGAAGCATACCGACGTTCGATCGACCCTACGGTCGCGAGATAACCGGCCGCTCCCGGCCTCGGCAGGGCAAACACCGCGAGTGCGACCGAGGTGGCCGCCATTGCCGCGATGAACAGGGTCATGGCGCGGGCAGCGCCCGGCCAGTTCATCAGCGCCACACGCAGGCCGGCCAGCATCAGCAGAAGCGTTCCCGGGCCGAGCAGGCGGTAGTTGTAAGGGTCGAACTGGTTGCGCCAGCGCAGCAGGATGATCGCCGCAAGGTAAAGCGCGCCGACGGCGGCAAAGGCCAGGGCTTGCGCATCACCGCGCAGATGAACGAACGGCCGAGGATGGCTGCGCACGATGGCCCGGACCACCCATGCCAGCCCGAGCGCCTCACCGCCCGCAACCAGCCATGCCGCGCGGCTCTGCGGCGCGAACGTGGCGAGCGGCAGGATCAGCTCGCTCCAGATCGCGCCAAGCAGCATCGCCAACCGCTCGGCCACGCTGTCGCCGGGTGGGAGGCGCGGCATGCCGGTCGCATAGCCGGTCAATACCGTGTTGTGATGGAGGTAAAGGATGATCAGACCGGCAACGCCGAGCAGAAGCAGGCCCTGCCAGGCGGCCAGCCGAACCTCGCGCCGGGCAAGCGACGAGGCCATTGCCAGTGCCAGCAATGACAGGGAAAACGCCCCGACGTATCGGGTCAGGAACAGGGCAAGGCAGCACGCGGCAAGCGCCAGCGAACGCACGATGCCGGGCCGCTTGCGGCCGTCGATCAGTCCCGCCAGAAGCACTGCGGCCGCCACCAGCAGGAAAATGAACTGCCCTTCGCTCCATGTGCGCGAAAAGATGTCGAGGTAGGAGGCGAAGCTGAGCGGCAAGGCGCAGACTCCCCCATGCCTGCCCGACACCGCTGCGATCAGTGCCGCAGTGGCCGTGGCAAGCACCATGGCCAGGAGCTTCGAAGCCATGAATGGCGTTGTCCCGACCGCCCCGGCAACAAGGTGGATGACGAGAGGATAACCGACGGGCCATTCCGCGAAGTACCCGAGCATCGCGGGAGCATATCCATCCTTGGCAATCTGAAAGCCCAATCCGCGGCCGAGGTTGGACGCCAATGCCAGATAATTCATCGAATCCAGGGTGAGAAACCCGCTCGGCGTCAGCAAGGCGCGAGCAAGGATCACCGCAGAAATCGCCGCGCCGATCCCGAGCGAAAGCAGAAGTGCCCGAGGGCACATTGATCCGGCCGATGCGGCCATGCCGTCCCGCCTGTCCTCTCCCTCGGCCATGCTCCTCCCTTTCCGGTTCAGTAATCGAGATCGCCCACCAGCCGTTCATAGGCCTGCTGGATCGCCGCCGGCGGATCGACGCCGTCATCCTGGCCGAGCGGCTTGTTCATCTGGATCGACCAGCGCTCCAGCCAGCCGATCCCCCTGGAGCCAGGCTGGTCCGGCCTCATGTCAGGGCAAGGCGATCTCCATCGGACCGGCGGAAACTGTCGGGATCGGCGGCGTCCCACCAGCGGCGAAGAACGGGATCATCGGATCCTGCCACGAGTTCGCCGGGTCGGGCAAAATGGTAAAGTTCATCGAGTTGCCGCATTTCCGCGACGTTGATCCGCTGGCGCAGGTGCGAGGGGCGCATGTCGGAGGGACTGTCCATCCCTGCGGCGACGATGATCTCATGCAGCGCGTTGAGCGTGGTCCGGTGAAACCGTTCCACCCGCTGGGCCTTTTCCGGCACCACGATGCCGCGCTGTCGAGCCGGCGATTGCGTGGCGATGCCGGTCGGGCACAGGCCGGTGTTGCACTTGAGCGACTGGATGCAGCCCAGCGAGAACATGAAGGGGCGCGCCGCATTGCACCAATCCGCGCCAAGGGCGGCATTGATCGCGACCGAGGCGCCGGAGGTGACCTTGCCGCTGGCGGCGAGCCGCACATCGCCCTTGAGCCCCGCGCCGACCAGCGCGTTGCGGGCTATGACCAGGCCGTCCCGCAGGGGCATGCCAACGCGGTCGGACAGTTCCTTGGGCGCGGCGCCCGTACCGCCTTCCGCGCCATCGACAACGACGAAGTCGATCACGATTCCGGAGGCCAGCATGGCCTTGGCAACGGCGAACAGTTCATGCGGCAAGCCCACGCAGAGTTTGATTCCGACGGGCTTGCCCCCGGACAGTTCACGCAGGCGGGCGGCGAACTCGACCAGTTCGCGCGGGGTCGAGAACGCGCTGTGGCCCGGCGGGGCGATGCAGTCCTCGCCCTGGGCGATGCCGCGGATATCCGCGATCTCGGCCGTGACCTTGGCAGCCGGCAGCATGCCGCCGTGGCCTGGCTTGGCCCCCTGGCTCAGCTTGATCTCGATCATCTTGACAGAGGGGTGCGCGGCGCGGTCGGCGAACATCGCAGGGTCGAACCGCCCCTGTCGGTCGCGGCAGCTGAAATAGCCCGAGGCGACCTGCCAGACCAGGTCACCGCCGTGCTTTTCATGGTAGGGCGACAGCCCGCCCTCGCCGGTATCATGGTAGCATCCGGCCAGTTTCGCCCCGAGATTGAGCGCCTCGATGGCATTGCCACCCAGCGCGCCGAAACTCATCGCGGAGATGTTCAGCCGCGAAGCGGAATAGGGTTGGCTACACTGCCTCGACCCGACCGTGACACGCATGTCACGATCAGCGCCAGGGTTGGGAGCCATGGAGTGGGCCAGCCATTCGTACTCGTCCGAATAGACATCCAGCTGCGTGCCGAAGGGGTGCGCATCGGCCGTGCCGTGGGCGCGGGCATAGATCAGCGCTCGGTCCTCATGGCTGAACGGACGGCCTTCCACCTCGCTTTCCACGAAATAGGCTCGGGAAAAGGGGCGCAAGCCCTCCAGCAGCCAGCGTATCCGCGCAGAGCCGGGGTAATTGCGTCGCAGGCTGTGCGAGGTCTGAAACAGGTCGATCGCGGCCAGCAACGCCAGCGGGATGCCGATCAGCAGAAGCCACAGCAGGTCGCGCCGCCCCTCGGCCCAACCGGCCAGGGCGCCCCCGCACAAGGCCACTGCCAGCCATAGCACGGCATTGCGACGAAGCGGCGCATCGGCGAACAGCGCCTGCCTGATCGAACCGATCGTCACGTCCGTGCCTGCTCCCCTCACGCCAAGCCCCTCTCTTGCCTGTGTGAAACGAGGCTAGCGACTTTCCCGGCGGAACTCCATCGTTGCCGCATGGCAAGCCTGTGGGCCGGCCTGGCCGCTGCGCGACCGAGCGCGGCGTCTGCCGCTTGTGCCGAGCAAGGCACTGCGGTTCGCGGGACTTGCCGTGCTCGCCTTCGGAAAGGCGGCCGACCTTTCGCTCGTCACCTCGATGATCGCCTCGCTGGTGCTTCTGACGCCCCTCGTGATCGGCTTGGCTGGCGATTGCGCATATCGCTTCCGCCCACATCGGCAGGGGAGCGGGATGCGACAAGGCCCGCGCTGGCGGTTCCCCGGGCGAACGAACCAGAAAATGTTCAGGCCCCGTGGCGGAAATCCCGCCTCTGCGTCGTCAAGCTCGTGAAAGGATAACGGGCATGATTAACCGGGCGGCAACGTACGAGACGACACCGGCATGGCACGGCGGGACA
>JAGWTB010000134.1 GCA_028869175.1 Sphingomonadales bacterium | reverse complement strand
CAGCGCCTGCGTGTCTCGACTTCGCTCGACACGAGCGGGGTATTCACGAGGGGGCAGTTGCCGAGGCCCCCTCACCTCCGCGCCCGGCGCCCCGCCAGTCCGGCCAGAACGAGGCGACGGTTGCTCCGCCCGGCTTCGAACCGCGCGAGTTCGCCGTCGCGCAGCAGGATGGCGTCGACGATCCGGCGACGGCCAGCTTTCCATTCCGCCAGCGCATCGTCTCGCACGCCGATCAGTGGTTCGGACTGGGTCTGCGCAAAGGCCAGGGTCACATGGGTGAGCAGTTCGAACAGCGGGCGTTCAACCATGCGGAACAGCAGCGCCTGGAAATCCGCTTCGAAAGCACCGCGTTCGGGGGTTGTGTTGCAGGGGGCAATACGCTCGCAGAGCGCCGCCAGTTCGGCGTGCAAGGCCTCGTCATTGCACAGCGCCGCCGCCGCGCAGAGTTCGATGAACAGCAACGAGGTTATGTCGAGTGCTTCCTCGAAACTCGCAGGGTGGGTGCGCAGCCAGGCCGCCATGGCACGCTCCAGCGCCTCGGCCCCGGGCCGCGCACCATAGTAGCCGCCACCGGGGCCGCGCCGCGCTTCCAGCAGGCCTTCGTGCTCCAGCACCCGTGCGGCCTGCTGCAAGGTGACGATGCCGACGCCCAATTGCTGCGCCAGATGCTGCAGCGAACCGATCAGTTCGCCCGGCTGGGCGGCGAACACCCGGTTGCGCAACGCATCGGCGGTTTCGCCGACCAGGCTGGGACGCTGATTGATGCGCGCGGTTGATCTGACTGAGGTCATGCTCGCTCCTTCATGGTAATTATATGCATAGATATTGCGAATGAAAGAGCAATTTTGGGCGATATGAGCGCTTGACCAGCGATTAATCCGCATATTATCTGTTGTGCAGAATCGGGCAGCGCCTTTCGCGCGCTGCACACGTGCTGCAACATCGGAGCGGACCTGACATGGCATTCCAACACCCCGTCGCGGAGAGCCTGCCGCGCTATCCGCTGATCATCGGCGACGCGCGCGAGGAAGCGGGCAGCGGGGAGCTGCTCGCCCACGTCTATCCCGGCACCGGCCGCGTTACCCGCGAGTTGCGCATGGCCAGCCCGGCCGATGTTGACCGCGCTGTCGCCGCCGCCCGCGCCGCCCTGCCCGCATGGCGCGCCATGCCCGGCGATAAGCGTCGCAACCTGATGATGAAGCTGGCCGACCTGTGCGAGGCGCGCTCCGCCGAATTCGCGCCCGGCCTGATCGCCGAAAACGGCTCGATTGCCATGACCGCGCCCTACATGGGCTACGATGCGGCGCAGAAGTTTCGCTATTTCGGCGGCTGGGCAGACAAGCTCCACGGCCGTACCGTGCCGATGTGGGGTGCGCCCGCGCATGACTATGTCAGCTACGTGCCCTTCGGCGTGATCGGCGTGATCGTGCCGTGGAACGGGCCGCTGTTCGCCGCGACCATGGTGCTTGCCCCGGCGCTGGCGGCGGGCAACTGCGTCGTGCTGAAATCGCCCGACCTCGCCCCCTACAGCGCGATGAAGCTGGTCGAACTGATCCAGGAAGCGGGCATCCCGGCGGGCGTGGTCAACCTCGTCACCGGCGGGGCCGACGTCGGCGAGGCGATGGTCGCCCATCCGGAGATCGACAAGATCCAGTTCATCGGTTCGGGCGCGACGGCGAAGAAGGTGCTGGCCAACGCGGCGCAAAACCTCAAGCCGGTGGGTCTGGAGCTTGGCGGCAAGTCGGCGGTGATCGTATTCGACGATGCCGATCTCCAGACCGCCGCGAAAAAGGGCCTGACCGGCGCGGTTTCGGCCAATGGTCAGGGCTGCGTCAACGGCACCCGCTTGCTGGTGCAGCGCGGGGTCTATGAGCCGTATCTCCAGATGCTCACCGCCATGGCGGGCCATGTCCAGCCCGGCGATCCGATGGACCCGAAGACCATGCTCGGCCCGGTGATCTCCGAAGCCGCGCTCAACCGGATCACCGGCATGGTGGGCCGCGGCGTCGAACAAGGCGGGCGGATCGTCGCAGGCGGGCAGCGACTGGGCGGCGACCATGCCGACGGCTATTTCCTGCCGGTCACCGTGCTGGCCGACGTGCCCAACACCAGCGAGATCGCACAGAACGAAGTGTTCGGCCCGGTGCTGGTCGTCACCCCCTTCGATACCGAAGACGAAGCCATCGCCCTGGCCAACAGCACCGATTACGGTCTGGGGGCATACGTCCACACCCAGAACCTGCGCCGTGCCCACCACGTCACCAGCCAGCTTGAAGCCGGGATGATCCACGTCAATGGATCGGGTGAGGCGATGCAGCCCAACTGCCCGTTCGGCGGGTTCAAGCAATCGGGCCACGGCAGGCTTGGCGGCATCGAAGGCCTGCAGGACTTCCTCCAGCCCAAGAACATCTGGATGAGCCTTGCTGCACCGGAGGGCGGACAGTGAGCCTGCTCGACCCGCAAGAACGCTCCGCCCGCGGCGCGGCCTTCCAGACCGAAGTCACTGCCGCCCCTGCCCCCGATCCGGCCACCCCGGTCGAGGGAAGCTGGCGCGATTTCGTCTTTGCCGAGGTTTGGAACCGCCCCGGTCTGGAACGCCGCGCGCGCTACCTCGTCTCGATTGCCGGGGCGACGATTTCCGGCGCGCAGGACAGCGTGCTCGACGGCTATCTGCGCGGCGCACTGGTGGGACAGGTGATCTCGCTTGCCGAACTGCGCGAGACGGCGCTGCATCTGGCGGTCTATGCCGGCTGGCCGAAGGGGCAGGACCTTGATCGCGCGATCACCCGCGTTGCCGGGGAACTGGGTCTCGCCCCCGCCCCCTGGCCGCCGATACGCGGCGATGCCTGGGACCCGGACATCCGCACCGCTCAAGGCATGGCCGAATTCACCACCACCATGACCTTTTCCGGCGGCCCTTCGATCTCCCCTTTCCTTGAGGCGATCAACAACTTCGTCTTCGGCGAAATGTGGTGCCGCCCCGGGCTCGACCAGCGCTCGCGCCGATGGATCACGCTGGTAGGCGTCTGCGAAAGCTGCGCCGATACGCCGATCCGCAGCCACATCTACGCCGCCATGGCGAGCGGCAATTGCACGCCCGAGGAAATGCAGGAATTCGTCCTGCAATACGGCATCCATGCCGGTTGGCCCAAGGCATCGGCCATTCAGGGAGCGGTCTGGGCGATGAGCAAGAACTTCGCCGCCGGCCTGCCGTGGAACGCGTGATGGGCGGCGCATCGATGCAGGGCGAAGCGGCGCTGGTCACCGGCGCGGCATCTGGGCTCGGCCGCGCCACCGCGGTCAAGCTGGCGGCGCTGGGGGCGAACCTGGCGCTGGTCGATGTCAATGCGGAGGGGCTCGCGGAAACCGCCGCGCTGCTCGGCCCGAGCGGTGTCGAGGTGCTGGTCTACCCCGCTGACCTGTCCCAGCCCGCCGCCTGCCGCGCAGCCGTGGCAGCGGCGGTGGAGCGCTTCGGGCGGCTCGATGCGCTGTGCAACGTGGCAGGGCTGATCTACCTCGCCAACTCGCACGACATGGAGGAAGAACTCTATCGCCGGACCATGGCGGTCAACCTCGACGCGCCGTGGTTCCTCTCGCAGGCGGCGATCCCGCACCTGCTGGCAACGAACGGAGCCATCGTCAACGTCGCCTCCTCCGCTGCTGCCATCGGCGAGGCTTACGCTGCCGCCTACTGCGCCACCAAGGCGGGGCTGGTGAACATGACCAAGGCCATGGCGATGGAATACGTCAAGCAGCCGATCCGCATCAACGCGGTTGCGCCTGGCGGCATGGTGACCAACATCGCGGTCAACTTCCGCCCGCTGGAGGGTGCCGACTTTGACCTGATCAAGCGCTATTCGGGCCTGCGCGGCACGGTGGAGGTGGACGACGTGGCCGACATGATCGCCATCCTTGCTTCTGACGCCGGGCGCGGGTTCCACGGGGCCTGCGTCGCGCTCGATGCCGGGATCACGGCAGGATGAGCCCGCTTCAAACCGGCTTAATCGGTATCGGCAGCCAGGGCGGCCCCATGGCGGAGCGCATGGCGGCGGCGGGCTTCCCGCTGCTGCTCTGGGCCCGGCGGGCCGAGGCGCTGGAACCGTTTGTTACCAAGGGAGCGGGCGTGGCGGACAGCGTTGCGGCGCTCGGCGCGGTTTGCGACCATGTCGGCGTCTGCGTGGTGGACGACAAGGGCGTCGCCGATGTCTGCGACCAGCTTGTCCCAGCCATGCGTCCGGGCAGCCTGCTGGCGATCCATTCCACCATCCTGCCCGAAAGCTGCGCCGCGCTTGCCGCGCGCTGCGCCACGCGGGGCATCGCCTTCGTCGATGCCCCGGTCAGCGGCGGCGGACCGGGCGCGGCGGCGGGCACCCTCACCGTCATGTGCGGTGGCACGGCGGAGGCCTTCGCACAGGCCAAACCGGTGTTCGAAAGCTTCGGCAAGCTGATCGTCCATCTGGGCGAGGCCGGCTCGGGCCAGCGCGCCAAGATCGTCAACAACGCGCTGATGGCGGCGAACATGGGCCTGGCCCACGCGGCGCTGGGTGCGGGCGAGGCGCTGGGCATGGACCGGGCGGCGCTCGCCAGCCTGATAAAGGAAAGTTCGGGCCGCAGTTTCGGGTTCGAGGTCTATGCCCGCCTACCCTCCCCCGCCGCCTTCGCCCACGGCGCGCCCCTGCTGGTCAAGGACGTCAACCTGCTAAAGGCCATCCTGCCGGGCGATCCGGGCGCGGAAAGCC
>JAGWTB010000133.1 GCA_028869175.1 Sphingomonadales bacterium | reverse complement strand
AAGCCCTTGAGGTCAGCTTCGATGCCGATCGGCAGATAGAGCACCGCCGGGGTCGCACCGAGGCGGTCGATGATCGACTGGACGCAATACTTGAAGTTCGCGCCGGTACGGTCGAGCTTGTTGATGAAGCACATCCGCGGCACGCCGTACTTGTCAGCCTGGCGCCACACGGTTTCCGACTGCGGCTCCACGCCGGCGACGCCGTCGAAACAGGCCACCGCGCCGTCGAGCACGCGCAGCGAACGTTCGACTTCGATGGTGAAGTCTACGTGGCCGGGGGTGTCGATGATGTTGATGCGGTGATCGTTCCAGAAGCAGGTGGTCGCCGCCGAGGTGATGGTGATGCCGCGTTCCTGTTCCTGCTCCATCCAGTCCATCGTGGCAGCGCCGTCGTGGACTTCGCCGATCTTGTAGGACTTGCCGGTGTAGTAAAGGATGCGCTCGGTGGTCGTGGTCTTGCCGGCGTCGATGTGCGCCATGATACCGATATTACGGTACATCGAGAGCGGATGGCTGCGGGCCATGGGTCTTTCCTTAAGGACTTGGGAGGAGCCGACTCGCGGCTCCCGCCCAATGGTTCAACTGTGTGACAGCCGCGTGAATTACCAGCGGTAGTGGCTGAACGCGCGGTTGGCGTCGGCCATGCGGTGGGTGTCTTCACGCTTCTTGACGGCGTTGCCACGGTTGTTCGCGGCGTCGAGCAGTTCGCCCGACAGGCGCGCGGCCATCGTGGTTTCGCTGCGGTTGCGCGCAGCGGTGATCAGCCAGCGGATGGCAAGTGCCTGGGCACGTTCGGGGCGAACCTCGACCGGAACCTGGTAGGTGGCACCACCAACGCGGCGCGAACGCACTTCGATCTGCGGCTTCACATTGTTCAGCGCATCGTGGAACAGCTGCACCGGATCCGCCTTGGCGCGGGTCTGCATGGTGTCAAGCGCACCGTAGACGATGCTTTCCGCGACCGACTTCTTCCCGTCGAGCATGAGGTTGTTCATGAACTTCGACAGGATCAGATCCTTGAACTTCGGATCAGGCAGGATTTCCCGCTTCTCGGGACGACGACGACGTGACATGTTTTCGAACTCCTTCGGAGTGCGGACAGGCCATTCGGCCTGCCCTTGCGGTTCCGGCCCGCTCCCCCTCCCAGCCACCCGTAGGCTACCCCTTCAGAGGGTGGCCGGGAGGGGGAGCGGACCGAAGCCGCAAACCCGCGTGAAAATTACTTCGGACGCTTGGCGCCGTACTTCGAGCGGCTCTGCTTGCGGTCCTTGACGCCCTGGGTATCCAGCACGCCGCGCAGCACGTGATAGCGCACTCCGGGAAGGTCGCGCACACGGCCACCGCGGATCAGCACCACCGAGTGCTCCTGCAGGTTGTGGCCTTCACCCGGAATGTACGAGATGACTTCGCGGCTGTTGGTCAGGCGGATCTTCGCCACCTTGCGCAGCGCCGAGTTCGGCTTCTTCGGGGTGGTGGTGTAAACGCGAGTGCAAACGCCGCGCTTCTGCGGGTTCTGCTCCATCGCAGGGACCTTGCTCTTGGCCTTCTGCGGAACGCGACCCTTGCGGATCAGCTGGTTGATCGTAGGCATGAAGTACTCTTCACCTTGGTTGTGGCGACCGTGCGACAAGGATGAAGAGAATGCGATACCCGCGAACTGCGCCAAACGGCGGGGCCAGGCCCCACCGGCGCATCGCGAGCCGAAAACACTCCACCCGTCCCGCAGGGGAACCGGGTTACTTTGACGGTTTACGCCCCGCAGGGCACGCGCCGGCAATGTTCAGCTCAGTCCGGACACGAAGGACCGGAAGGGCGCGCCGTTAGCGGGATTCGCGCCGAGGGTCAAGCACCATGGCAGCGGGCACCTGCCCGCCGCACACCCGTCCCTTACCCGACCGCGCGAATCCTGCTGCGCATCGATGGTTCGCCATCGTCGTCGCAGCCACCGGCAGGAACCAGGCTGACCGCGTAATGCAGCGCCGGAGCATCGGCACCACGACCGGCACTGTAACGCATCCGCACGCCCCCTGCCGGACGGAAGCCGGCCTTCTGCAGCACCCGGCCCGAAGCGGGATTGTCGGCGAAGTGACTGGCAACGATGCGGCGGTAACCCAGCGCCCGTGCCTGGCTCAGCACCACTCGCACCGCTTCGGTGGCATAGCCCTGCCCCCAGAACGGCCGGGCGATCCAATATCCCAGTTCGACATCGTCGCCATCGCGCCCAAGCCCGATCAAACCGACCATGTCCGCGCCTTCCGCCGTCGGCAGGGTGACGAAGAAGTGCGGCAGCATTGCTTCCTGCGATTGCGCGGCGAACTGGCGCGCATGTTCGGGCCGGTAGGGCCACGGCGCATGGGCCAGGTTGCGCACCACAGCCTCGTCGTCGATCAGGTCAAACAGGTCCTGCCAGTCCTCCGGCCAGCCGGGCCGCAGGAACAGTCTTTCGCTGCGAATGAACATGGCTTCGTACTCCACTCAAACGCCCCGCTCGCGCATCTAGGCGCGATCCGTGACGGCACGGTTACGGTTTTCGTCCGGGTGAACCGCAGTTGCGATGCGCCGAACGACCGGTGCTGAGGGAGAGACGAAAAGAGGGAGACGGGCCGGACCCTCTCCCTCGTTCTGCCGGACTACGCTGAGTCCGGCTGGGCCATCCCGTCAGGATGGTCCGGTATCGACCATCCGATTATTCGGCGGCTTCCGCCATGGCATCGACCGACACGTACTTGCGGCCAAGCTTGCCATCGTGGAAACGCACGCGCCCTTCGGCGAGGGCAAACAGCGTGTGATCCTTGCCGATGCCAACATTGGCGCCGGGGTACACGCGGGTGCCGCGCTGGCGGATGATGATGTTGCCGCCGATCACTTCCTGACCGCCGAACTTCTTCACGCCAAGGCGACGGCCGGCCGAATCACGACCGTTGCGCGAGGAGCCGCCTGCTTTCTTGTGTGCCATGTCAGTCTACTCCGAACTTATTCAGCGGCGGCTTCGGCAGCCTTGGGGGCAGCCTTCTTCGCCTTCTTTTCCTCACCGCCCACGGCGAGGATGCGCAGCAGGGTCATCTGCTGGCGATGGCCGTTGCGGCGGCGATAGTTGTGCCGGCGGCGCTTCTTGAAGACGATCACCTTCTCGCTCTTGGCCTGCGCGATGATCTCGGCAGAAACCACGACGCCAGCGGCATCGGCAACCTGACCGTCTTCGCCGGCCAGCAGGACGTCGCCCAGGGTGATCTTGTCGCCAGCTTCACCAGCCAGCTTTTCGACCGCGATCTTGTCTCCGGCGGCAACCCGGTATTGTTTGCCGCCCGTGCGCACAACTGCGAACATGGTACCCTTACCTATTCAGTGTTCTGTCCAGTCGCCCCGGCCGCAGTTCCCGGAAAAACCGGGACCGAGCGGGCGACGCGCCAACGCCCCACGCAGGCGCGGGGGTTGGAAGAAGGCGTGCCCCTAGTCGAAGGCATGCGGGCTGTCAACGCAAGAAGCCGCGCTTTCACAGCCGCGCAACCATGCTATGGCACGGGCATGCGCCGCCGTCTTCCCTGCATTGCCCTCATTCTCGCTCTGGGGGCCTGTTCGTCCGATCAGGTGAACTATCCCTCGCTCGCCCGCCGCGATGCCGAGCGAATCGCCACCAGCCCCGCCCCTGCCCCCTCGCCCGTTGCGGCAGCGACGCCGGCACCGCCATCGCCCGAGCTGCTCGCCCGGCTTTCGGCACTGGTGACCAAGGCACGTGCGGCACACGATTCGTTCATGGCGAAGCGTCCGCGCGCCGAGCAGTTGGCAGATGCCGCGTCCGGCGCTCCGGTCGCCAGTGAGGCTTGGTCGGTAGCGACCGTGGCGCTGGCTGAACTCGAATCGGCGCGCAGCGACGGGATGATCGCGCTGGCCGATCTCGACCAGCTCTACACCGCCGAACGCATCGCCGGCAGCAGCGCTGCGGAAATCGCCAGCGCGCGCGATCAGGTTACCGCGCTCGTCGGCGACGAAGACCGGGTGCTGGCCAGCCTGCGCGCCATGATTCGCTAGGCCCAACGCTCCATATCGGCATAGTCTTCGTCGCGCGGCTCGATCCAGCGCCAGGCACCGTCCACTCGCTCGCGCTTCCAGAACCACGATTCGCTCTTGAGGTGGTCCATGGCGAATTCCGCCGCCATGAAGGCATCGCGGCGGTGGCGTGCAGCGGCGGCAACCAGCACGATCGGCTCGCCCGGTGCCATCTCGCCGGTGCGGTGGATCACCAGCATGCCGCCCAGCGGCCAGCGCGCGGTCGCCTCCATCGCCAGCAGGTCCATCCCCGGCAGCGTCAGCGGCGCATAGTGGCGCAGTTCGAGCAGTTCGACACCGCCGCCATGGCGGACCTGGCCAAGGAAGCTGACCACGCCGCCCGATTCGGCATGGGCCGCAGTAAAACGGGACAGTTCGGCAGCGGGATCGAACGCCGTTGCCAGCAACCGGACATCGGTACCCATTGTCAGCCGCCCGACACCGGCGGCAGGAAGGCCAGTTCATCGCCGTCACTGACCATAAGGTCCGGCCGGTAGCCGACCAGCGCCCCGTTGAGCGCCAGCTTCACCCGCTCCCCGGCAAGCGCCGCGCCGACAGCACCATCCAGCCTGGCGAACAACTGCGCAAGGCTCTGCGGTTTCGGCAGATCGATCAGCAGTTCTGCGGTTCCGGCGGTATCTTCCAGGCGGCCCAGGAACACGAGCTTCAAGGCCACGCTCAGCCCCCGGTCATCGACATGTGCCGCGCCACAGCCGGTGCGCCGCCGGGACGGTCGATA